>CAXTFY010000250.1:0-2045 GCA_964243265.1 uncultured Acetobacteraceae bacterium
CCGGGGCGCCAAGCCCGGTGGCCACCAGCGTCACGTCGCGGTCGGGGTCCATGCCGTTCTGGCGCAGGTAGCCCCTCAGGAACGCGATGCCGCCGGTGGCCAGGCTGAACACGCCGACCGTCTTGCCCTTGAGGTCGCGCACGTCACGGACCGGGCCATCGGCCTGCACGCCGACCGCCCAGTCGATCACGCCGTTCGCCATCACGGCGCGGACCGGGATGCCGTTCACGACGTTGGCCTGCACGATGACGCTCGAATTCACCTCGGCGAAATCGGCATTGCCGCCCACCATCTGCTGCAGCGCCTGCAGCGACGCGCCGACCGGCAGCACCTCCACGTCATAGCCCTCATCCCGCCAGTATCCCAGGGCGACCGGCAGGTTGAGCCAGGGATAGCTCAGGTTCAGCACGGTCGTGCCAACCGCGATCCGCACCTTCTTCAACGGCTGCTGCGCCATGGCGGCCGCGGGCAGCACCGCCACCGCAAGCAGCAGCCAGATCAGCCTGCCAACCCTCATGCCCTATGCGTCCCCGCCGAAGTGCGCGCCCGGGTCGTGCAAGTACCGTGCCCAGGCCGGCGCATCCGGGAAAGCGGCCTCGAACCCATGGCGACCAGGGCGCGCTGCCCGGCCAGCCGCCAAGTTGACGGTGCCTGCCGCCTCCCTATCATCGGCCCAGATCGGCAGCAGGGATCGGCAGAGTGGTCGTCCCACGCCTCGGAGATGAGCCAATGGCGCAAGCGGTAAACCGGCACGGCCAGGGCGACCTCTCAAGCACCCCGGCGCCCAGGGCGGCAGCCCTCGCGCTGCGTGGTATCTCGAAGCGGTTCGGCGCGAAGCCGGCAATCGACAACGTGTCGTTGCAGCTTGAGGGCAACGAGTACGTCTCCCTCCTCGGACCCAGCGGTTCCGGCAAGACCGTCCTGCTCCGTCTCATCGCCGGCTTCGAACGCCCGGACGCGGGGGAGGTCTGGCTCGGCGGCGAACTGGTGTCAGGACTGCCCGCGCACCGTCGCGGCATCGGCTTCGTGTTCCAGAACTTCGCCCTGTTCCCGAGCTACACGGTCTTCGACAACATCGCCTTCGGCCTGAAGAACGGCGCCGGCAAGGACAACCCAGCCACCCGGCGCGACCGGGTCAAGGCAATGATCGCCCTGGTCGGCCTAGAGGGCCTGGAAGGCCGCGCCGTCCACCAAATCTCCGGCGGCCAGCGCCAGCGCGTCGCCCTCGCGCGCACCCTGGTCACCGCGCCGCGCCTCGTCCTGCTCGACGAGCCCTTGGGCGCGCTCGACGCCAACCTCCGGGCGCGCATGCGCGGCGAGCTGCGCCGCATCCGTGAGCAACTCGGCACCACCTTCCTGCACGTCACCGGCAGCGAGTCGGAGGCCCTCTCGATGGGTGACCGGGTCATCATGCTAGACGCGGGCCGCATCGCGCAGATCGACCGGCCGCAGACCGTCTACCACCACCCGGCAGGCCCGAATGTCGCCCGTTTCCTGAACTGCTACAACATGTTCGAGGGCGTCATCGACGGCGCCGCCTTCCGCGCCAACGCCGCCGCCTTCCCGATCACCGGCCCGGTGGTCCCATCGCCAGCCCCGCACTACGCCATCCGCCACGATCTCGTGCAGGTCCGGCCGCCTGCTGCGCCCTCCCTGGGCGGCGAGGCAACGGTCGAGGCGACATTCCTCGCCAGCGAGTACGCCGGCGCCGTGGTGATCAACCTGTTCGCGTTGCCCGGCGGCGGGGTGGTCGAGGTCGAGAGCCACCTCAGCCAACGCCGCCCCGAGACGCTCGACGTCGGCCGTGGCTACGTTCTTGCATGGAGGGCCGCGGACGCAATCGTATTCGGGTGACGCTGCATGCCGGTTCTGCCGCAGACGACTATCGACGGCCTATCCGCCGCTGCCGCCCCTCCAGTCCAAACCGCCCGCATCGCCAAGCCCCCGGCAACGGCCTACTGGCTGATCGCCCCCGGCGTGATCTGGATGTCGCTGTTCCTGCTGCTGCCGCTGCTGATGATGCTCTACGTCTCGTTCTGGACGCA
>CAXTFY010000250.1:2145-6752 GCA_964243265.1 uncultured Acetobacteraceae bacterium
CGCTGTTCCTGCTGCTGCCGCTGCTGATGATGCTCTACGTCTCGTTCTGGACGCAGACCACCTTCAAGATCGAGCCGATCCTGACCACCAGGAGCTGGGTCGCCTTCTTCTCCAGCAGCACCTACGTCGGCGCGCTGTGGACCACCCTCCGCATCTGGCTCATCGTCCTCGCCGCCACCCTGGCCATCGGCTACCCGGCCGCGCTGTTTGTCGGCCTGCTCGTCCGCAACAAGACGCTCGCGACGGTGCTGCTCGTGCTGTGCGTCATCCCGTTCTGGACCTCGTTCCTGATCCGCGTGCTGGCGTGGCGGCCGATGCTGGGCACCGAGGGCGCGATCAACGACATCCTGCTCTCGCTCGGCCTGATCACCCATCCGATTGAGGCGCTGCTGTTCACCGAGCTGTCGGTCATCATCGGCATGACCCAGATCTACTGCGTGTTCATGGTCGGCCCGATTGCCTTCACCCTCGGCCGCATCGACCCCAACATCATCGAGGCCGCGCGTGACCTGGGCGCCGGGTTCGGCCGCATCTTCCGCACCATCATCCTGCCGCTCAGCCTGCCCGGCGTCGTGGTCGGCGCGATCTTCGTCTCCGTCATGGTGCTCGGCGAGTTCGCCACCTCGGCCGCGCTGTCCGGCCGCAAGGTCAACCTGCTCGGCAACATCATCGTAACCCAGGTCGGCTCGCTCAAATGGGCCTTCGCCGCGGTCGCCGGCGTAGTCCTGACCGTCGTCATGGGAACCGTGGTCGCCCTATTGCTGCGGGTCGTGGACCTGCGGCGGGAGCTCTGACCCATGCAGGGTGCCGTGCTCAAGCCCGTCCTGTCCGCCTACACCGTCATCTTCCTAATCTTCCTGTACGCCCCGTTCCTAGTCCTGGCCGTACTATCCTTCCAGACCGGCCCAGAAGGCGGCCCGCAGTTCCCGATCATCCAGTGGTCCACCTACTGGTACCGCGACCTCTTCGGCCTGAACCCACCGTCGCGCATCGCCCCGCTGCCGATCCAGGAAGGCCTGTTGCGCTCCCTGGGCCTGGCGTTCGCGACCATGGTGGTCTCGACCGTGCTGGGCGTGATGTCGGCGCAGGCATTCCGCCAGCGCTTCCGCGGCGCCGGCGTCGTGTTCTACTTGATCGTGCTCGGCATGATGGTGCCCGGCGTGCTCGTCGGCCTCGGCATGGCCCTGGTCGCCAACACGCTCGGGATCGACCGCCACTGGTATACGACCGCCTTCGTGCTGCACGTCGTCTACACCTTCCCGTTCGCGTTCCTGGTGATGCTGGCGATCTTCAACCGCTTCGACCGCTCGCTAGAGGAAGCCGCCTGGTCCCTCGGCGTCTCCCCGGCCCGGACCTTCCGCACGGTGACGCTGCCGATGATCTTCCCCGGCGTCCTGTCAGCGATGCTGTTCGCCTTCACCCTCAGCTACGACGAGTTCTCCCGCACGCTGTTCGCCTCCGGCCGTGACCTCACCCTGCCGCTGGCGATCTACGGGACCTTCTCGGTCGAGATCCACCCCAACATCTTCGCCTTCGGCGTGCTGACCACGCTGTTCTCGTTCGCGTTGCTGACCGTCTACGCAATCCTGATGAGCCTATCGGTCCGCCGCGCCCGCCGCCTGGCGATCCAGGAGGAAGCATGACCGGCACCCTGGCCATCGTGACCGGCGCCGGCTCAGGCATCGGCCAAGCAAGCGCCCGCCGCCTGGCGCAGGACGGCTACGCCGTCGCCGTCAACGACCTCAACGCCGCCAGCGCGCAAGCCACCGCCGACGCCATCACCGCCGCCGGAGGCCGCGCCATCGCTTGCCCCGGCGACGTCTCCGACCCCGCCGCCGTCACCGCCTTCATAACCGCCGCCGAAGCCGAGTTCGGCCCCTGCGCGGCGCTGGTGAACAACGCCGGCTTCGTCCACCAGGCCCGCTTCGTCGACCTCACGGTCGCCGACTTCGACCGCATGTTCGCCGTGCACGTCCGCGGCAACTTCCTATGCACCTCCGCCGTGCTGCCCGGCATGCTGGCCCGCGGCGAAGGCGTGATCGTCAGCATCGCCTCGCAACTCGGCCAGATCGGCGGCATCGAGCTGGTGCACTACAGCGCCGCCAAGGCCGCCATCATCGGCATGACCAAGTCCCTGGCGCGCGAAGTCAGCGCGCAAGGCGTGCGTGTCAACGCAATCGCCCCCGGCCCGATCAACACGCCGCTGGTGCTGGGGCTGTCGGAGGATTGGCGCCGGGTCAAGGCCGCCGAGTTGCCGCTAGGCCGCTTCGGCGAGCCGGAGGAGGTCGCCGCCGCGGTCGCCTTCCTGGTCTCCCCCCAGGCCAGCCTGTTCGTGGGCCAGACGCTCGGGCCGAATTCAGGAGACGTGATGCTGTGAGCGATACGGATAAGACGGTGCTGATCTCAGGCGCCGGCATCGGCATCGGCCGGGCCACGGCCCTGGCGTTCGGCGCGGCGGGCTACCGGGTCATCGTCACCGATGTGCTCGATGCCGAAGGCGAAGGCGTCGCAACAGAAATCCGCCAGGCCGGCGGCGCCGCAGAATTCCACCCCCTCGACGTCCGCTCGACCGAGGCCGCCAACCGCGTCGTCGCCGACATCGAGCGCCGGTTCGGCCCCCTCGCCGCGCTGGTCTGCAACGCCGGCATCGCCCACAAGACCCCGCTGGCGACCATCACCGACGAGGTCTGGGACCACACGTTCGAGATCGACCTGAAGGGCATGGTGCGCCTGATCCGCGCCGCCGCCCCGGCAATGCGCCAGGCGGGCCAGGGCGCAATCGTCTGCACCTCTTCGATCATGGGCGTGGCCTACGGATGGGACGAGCACGTACCCTATTCCGCCGCGAAATCCGGCGTGGTCGGCCTGGTACGCGGCCTAGCCGTGGAGCTGGCGCGCTCAGGCATCCGGGTCAACGGCGTCGCGCCGGGCTACATCCGTACCGCGCAGTTGCTCTCACGCGAGCATTCGCTCGGCCCAGAAGCGGCGGAGCGCGCCGGCGAGTTCATCCCAATGGGCCGCATCGGCGAGCCCGGCGAAATCGCCGACGTGATCCTATTCCTGGCGTCCGCGGCGGCCCGCTACATGACCGGGCAGGTCGTCGTGGTGGACGGCGGCCTCCTGGTCGGCCGCTATTAACATTCCTTTCAACGGAGGGTTGGCAGCAATGACATACTTTTCAGACCTAGATCGGCCCGGGAACGTGGATCGGCCCGGGAACGTGGATCGGCGCAGCATGCTGAAGCGCACCGCCGGCGCCATTGCCCTGGCGACCGGCGGCGGCACGCCCTTCCTGTCCTCGCGCCGCGCCTGGGCGCAGGCCAACGCGCTGTCCAAGGAGGAGCTGCGCACCATCGGCCTAGCCGTCACGGTGCAGGAGCGCATCCTCGCCGACTACAAGAAGGAAAGCGGCGTCGGCTCGACGCAGGGCACCGCCGCGACCTTCCCCGACGCGCAAACCAAGATCCTCTCCGGCTCGAAGGACTACGACTGCTGGGAGTCGACCGGCGAGCGCCTGCCTTCGGTGGTGCAGACCAACAACATCGAGCCGATCCCATCGGCATCGCTGAAGAACTGGGCCAACATCCGCGACACCTTCACCAAGCCGAGCCCGAAATGGGGCAAGGCCGACCAGATCACCGGCCAGATCTGGATGGACGACGCGCACACCAAGCTCTGGATGGTCCCCGCCGTCTATAACTACGACTCGATCGGCTACAATCCCGACATCGTCTCCGCCGAGGAGGCTAATAGCTGGACCGCCATCTTCGACAAGAAGTGGAAGGGCAGGTCCGGCCTCAACACCGACCCGCTGATCGCCATCGGCCAAGCGGTGATGGCGATGAATGCCCTCGGCCTGTCCGACGTGAAGAACCCCGGCAACCCCAACCCGAAGGAGATCGAGGAGGCTACCAAATTCCTGATCTCCAAAAAGAAGGACGGCCAGTTCCGCGCCCTCTGGGGCGACTTCGGCGAGCTGGTCAACCTGCTCGCCTCCGGCGAGATGGTGGTCTGCGACGCCTGGCAGCCGGCGGTGATGGCGGTGAAGGCGCAGGGCAAGGCGTGCAAGTACGCGATCCCCCGGGAGGGCTACCGCGCCTGGTCGATCGGCCCGACCATGATCGCCGGCACCAGCAACAAGGAGGCGGTGATCTCCTACGCCGACTACTGGCTGTCCGGCCCGCCCGGCATCACCGTCTCCGAGCAGGGCTACTACTCGCCGACCACCAACATCAAGAACGTCATGCCGCCGGACAAGTACGCGTTCTGGTACGAGGGCAAGCCCTGGAAGGGCGCCCCCGAGCGCGGCATCAAGGAAGGCGACCTGCGCGACGGCGGCTCGCTGGAGACCCGCGCCGGGCACGTGGCCTACTGGCACCAGTGGCCGGCGGAATACGACCTGCTGACGCAGAAGTGGGACGAGTTCCTCAACGCCTGACACAGCGCCTGACACCCTGGCTGAGCGAGATCGTGGTGCTCTACGACCTGGAACTGACGTGCCTGGAAAAGACCTACGACAACGGCACCCCGGCGGTGCTGGACTTCAACCTAAAGGTCGAGAAGGGCGAGTTCATCGCCTTCCTCGGCCCGTCCGGCTGCGGCAAGAC
>CAXTFY010000250.1:6852-8252 GCA_964243265.1 uncultured Acetobacteraceae bacterium
CGGCAGCGGATCGCCCTTGCCCGCGGCCTGGTGGTCGAACCGCAGATCCTCCTGCTCGACGAGCCGCTCGGCGCACTCGACGCCAACCTGCGCAAGGCCATCCAGGCCGAGCTGAAGCTGCTGCAGCGCAACCTCGGCATCACCTTCGTTTTCGTCACCCACGCACAATCCGAGGCGCTGACCCTATCGGATCGCGTCGTGGTGATGAACCAGGGCCGCATCGAGCAGGTCTCCACCCCGCTCACCCTCTACACCCGCCCGGCCACCCCCTTCGTCGCCCGCTTCATCGGCCGCAACACGATCTTCCCCGGCAGCGCCGGGCCGCAGCCAGGCCAGGTGACCACCGAATTCGGCGCATTCAGCGGCACTCCCAGCGGCAAGATCACCGCGCACGCAGCCGCAGAGATCGTCATCCCATCCGAGGCGTTCGACGTGTTCGACGCCGAAACCCGGGACCGCGACAGCCTAGCCGCCGAGTACGCCGGCAACGTGGTCGAGGGCCGCATCACCCGGCGCGAAGTGGTGGGCTACCTAGTAACACTCGACGTGGCGCTGGCCAGCGGGCGCCCGGTTGCAGTGGAGGGCCACGTCGAGAAGTTCGGCGCCGACACGCTCGGCCCCGGCCAGCAGGTGCGCCTAGCCTGGCCGCAACAGGAAGCCACTGTGATTGCAGCCTGAGCCGGGCCAACCCGAGCCGCGCCAAAAAAGGAAGACAGCATGACCAAGGAAATCCTCTGCGGCTTCGGCATCGACGTGGATGCGGTGGCTGGCTGGCTCGGCAGCTACGGCGGCGAAGACTCGCCCGACGACATCTCCCGCGGCCTGTTCGCCGGCGAGGTCGGCAGCCCGCGCCTGCTGCGCATGTTCAACCGCCTCGGCATCAAGACAACCTGGTTCATCCCCGGCCACTCCATCGAGACCTTCCCAACCGAGATGCAGGCCGTCGCCGACGCCGGCCACGAGATCGGCATCCACGGCTACAGCCACGAAAACCCGATCGCCATGACCCGCGACCAGGAAACCGAGATCCTAGACAAGTGCATCGACCTGGTAACAAAGCTCAGCGGCAAGCGCCCAACCGGCTACGTCGCCCCCTGGTGGGAATTCTCCACCGTCACCAACGAGCTGCTGCTGGAGCGCGGCATCAAGTACGACCACTCGCTGATGCACCACGACCACCTCCCCTATTACGTCAGGGTCGGCGATAGCTGGACCAAGATCGACTACGCGCAGAAGCCCTCCACCTGGATGACCCCCCTCAAGCGCGGCCACGAGACCGACCTGATCGAAATCCCGGCAAGCTGGTACCTCGACGACCTGCCGCCGATGCTGTTCATCAAGAAATCGCCGAACAGCCACGGCTTCGTCAACCCGCGCGACATCGAGCAGATGTGGCGCGA
>CAXTFY010000251.1:0-8233 GCA_964243265.1 uncultured Acetobacteraceae bacterium
TGGAGCGCGCCTGCTTCGACTACATCATGCTGGAGGACACGCTGATGGTGTCCGAAGCCTGGCGCGGCACCTCGGAGGCGACGCTCAGGCACGCCCTGCAGGCGCCCAAGCACGACCCGATGCCGCTCGCCGCCATGATCGCGTCGGCGACCAGCCGGATGGGGGTGGTGGCGACCATGTCCACCATGGCCTACCCGCCCTTCATGCTGGCTCGGCTGGCCTCCACGCTCGACCACATCGCCGGCGGCCGGTTCGGCTGGAACATCGTGACCTCGGGCGAGGACGCCGCTGCACAGAATTTCGGCATGGACGAGCTGCCGCCGCGCGAGCAGCGCTACGCCATGGCGGACGAGTACGTGGAGCTGGTGTGCCGGCTGTTCGACTCCTGGGCTCCGGACGCCGTGGTGATGGACCGCGCCACCGGCACCTATGCCGATCACACCAAGGTCAAGCCGATCCACTTCGAGGGCAAGTTCTTCCGCTGCCGCGGCCCGCTCAACACCGTGCGCTCGCCGCAGGGGCGGCCCACCTTCGTGCAGGCCGGCGGTTCGCCGCGCGGGCGGGAGTTCGCCGCCCGCACCGCCGACAGCATCATCGCCACCGCCAACGGCCATGCCGGCATGAAAGGCTACCGTGACGACGTGCGGGCGCGCGCCGCCGCGGCCGGACGGGACCCGGACAGCATCAAGGTGCTGTTCCTGGTCTACCCGGTGATCGGCGAGACCACGGAGGACGCATGGTCCAAGTACCGCCGCATGGTCGGCTCCCCGGCCTTCATCGAGGCGGGCCTGGCCGCCATCGGCACGGTGACGGACATCGACTTCTCCCAGTTCGACCTGGACCGCGAGCTGCCGCCGCTCACCACCAACGGGGAGCAGGGTTCGCTGGACAAGTTCGCACAATGGGGCAGCGGCAAGACGCTGCGCCAGCTCGCCTCCGAGCGGTACGATGGCGGGCTGCAGATGGTCGGAACGCCGGAGGAGGTCGCGGACAAGATGGAGGCGGCGATGGAGGCGATCGGCGGCGACGGCTTCCTGGTCAGCACGCCCTTTCAGCGCTCGAGCCGCCGGGTGGTGGTGGAGATCACCGAGGGCCTGGTGCCCGCGCTGCAACGCCGCGGGCTGGTGCGGACGCGCTACGAGGGCAGCACCTTGCGCGACGTGCTGCGGGAGTTCTGACGCGAGCGGGTCTGCGCTGACGGAGCGTCGGGCCTCGCTTGCCGGCATGTTGCACGGAGGTGGCTTGTGGCACTGCGAGATGGGCTGTCCCAAAAGGGGCTTGCCCCTGACCTGACCCTGGAATCCCACCTTGCCCTGCAAGCCGAACTACCACCGCCGCATCCCGCGACGGACGCACAGGGTCGCCAAGTCGGCAGCCGGCGGAGAGGTCCTGCACCAGCGTCGAAGCCGCACGGCTTGGGTCACGCACGCGGCGACCGAAGGCTGGCGGGCAGCGCCGCGCACCACCCCAGGCGGGCAGCCCTGGTCGTCACCTCGCCGCCTCCTGGCTAGATCGCCGCATCAGATGCTTCTGGAGAAGCAGCGCCATCCATCATGGTGCCTTGCAAGCCTGATGCCTTGCAAGGCTGGCGCCTACTCACTCGAGTAGATCGAGACCGGGATGAACGGCTTCGCGAACACGGTCTTTATGACGATATAGCTGAAGTACCTCTCGATGCCGATTTGCAGCCCAAGCAGCCGTTCTATGATGTCCTGGTAGTCCTGCACGCTGCGGGTGATGAACTTGAGCAGGTAGTCGTATCCGCCGCTGACGAGATGGCACTCGACGATCTCGTCAACCTTACGCACGGCCGCCTCGAACCGGGCGAAGTCGGTGATGCGGTGGTCGGACAGCGTGACCTCGGTGAAGACCGTCAGCGTGTCGCCCAGCTTCTGCAGTTGCACGTGCGCGCCGTAACCGGTGATGTAGCCAGCCTTCTCCAGGCGCTTCACCCGCATCAGGCAGGGGCTGGCCGACAGCCCGACGACCTCGGCCAGCTCCACGTTGGTGATGCGGCCGTGGGTCTGCAGGTGGGCCAGGATACGGAGGTCGATGCGGTCGAGCTTTGGCAAGCTGGGCGTCATGGGCGGCGGCGTGGCATGGATGGGTCCCAGGCAAACGGAACCCCAGGTCTAGCGCGTTGCTCCAGCGCGCCTCAATAGCCGCGGTCGCGGTCCACAAGCCCGGCCAGGGGTGCCCCGCAGCGGTCACGCCTGATGTTGGCGATGATGGCCTGCGCCCCGGACTCTGCCTGGGTGGCGCTGGCGATGTGGGGGGTCAGCCAAATCCGCTCATGTCCCCAGATCGGATGGCCCGGCGGCGGCGGCTCCGGGTCGGTTACGTCCAGCACTGCCGCGCGAAGGTGGCCGCTTGCCAGCGCGTCCAGCAGGTCCGCCGTGACCAGGTGGCCGCCGCGGCCGACGTGGACCAGGCTGGCTTGGCCGGGCAGGGCTTTGAATAGGCGGCGGTCCAGGATGCCCGTCGTGTCGGGCGTCAGGGGCAGCAGGCAGACCAGGATGGTGCTGGCGGCCAGGAACCCTGGCAACGCGGCGGGTCCGGCGTAGGTGGCGACGCCGGCCATGGCGCGGGGCGAGCGGCTCCAGCCGTGCAGCGGAAAGCCGAACATCGCCAGGCGCTCCAGCGCTGCGGTTCCCAGCAGGCCCAGGCCCATGACGCCGACCGGGGTTTGGCTGGCCAGGAGGACAGGATCGGCCTGCCATGCGCCTTGCCTTTGCCGGGTCAGGTAGTCCGGCAGGCCGCGGTGCAGGGCCAGGACGGCCATCGTGACATACTCGACCATGCCGGCGACAAGGCCAGGCTCGATCATCCGGACCACCTGCACGCCGGGCGGAACGCGGGACAGGTCGAGCTGGTCCACGCCGGCGCCGACGGAGAACAGCACCCGCAGGTTGGGGTAGCGATGCAGGTCGTCGGGCGGATGCCAGGCTGCGATGTACTGGACTTCGGCGGGATCGCCCGCATCGGGCCAGATGCGGAACGGCAGGTCCGGCACCTGCTCGGCGAACCGGCGTTGCCATACGGCGCCGCGGTTTGGCTCGGACTTGTACAGGAAGGCCATGGGCGTTAGCCGAAGGCCTGGCTGGCCAGGGCGAACGTGGATGCGGTGTGCCCGTCGGGCTGCGGCCGGGGTCCGCGCACCATCCTGATCCCAGGCCCGGCGTCGGACAGGCCGAGTCCGGTCAGCCAAGGTCCCAGTTCTGCCGCGTCCGGCACGTCCACGCGGATGAACTGTCCGGCCCGCTGGCCCAGGAAGTGGCTGATGAGCGCCTGTGCCGCATGGGCATCGGGCGCCACCACCGGGCCGATTACCTGGCCGTGGCCGAAGCGGCGCAGCAGGGCGAACCCCGCCGGGGCGCCGCCGCGATCGAGGACGATGCCTGTTGCCGACTGCAATAATGCCCGAAGCAGCGCGCCTCGCTCCAGGCCGGTTGCCGCGCAATCCAGGGTCGCGAGCTGGCCGGGATCGCTGCGTCCGAGCGGGCGCAAGCGTTGCCCCCCTGGCAGGGGCACCAGCCCGGCGCCGAACGGGGCGCCCTGGTATTGCCGGATCACACCCTCCGCCTGGAACCCCAGCGACGCGTAGAGCTGCCGCGCAGCCTCGGTCGCATGGAGCACGATGCTCCGGCCCTCCAGGCGCGCGAGCAGGGCGGTCATCATCCTGCGGCCTAGCCCGTGGCCTTGCAGGGCCGGGGATACGCCGACCAGGCCGATCGAGGCATGGTCCCGGCCGAACAGCCATGCCAGCGCGGTGCCGGCGAGCACCCCGTCATGCTCGGCCACGACACCGAGGCCGAGCCGGGCCATGGCCTGCCAATCCTCCAGGCGGTGCGGCCAGCCAAAGCTCGACGTGAGGGCGTGGGCGGCGGGGATGTCGTCCGGCGTGAAGGGGCGGACGGCGACGGCGGTCAGGGAGTCCACGCCTACATCATCCCCGGAACCTGCAGCGGCGTGCCGTCCACCAGCCGCGAGTAGCGGAAGGGCGTGGGATCGACCGATGGCGGGGCGCCGGTGATCAGGTCCGCCGCGAGCCGCCCGGCGCCGGGTCCGATGCCGAAGCCGTGGCCGCTGAACCCGGCAGCCAGGAAGAAGCCGGGCAGCGTCCCGACGGGCGAGATGACCGGGATGGAGTCGGGCGTGAGGTCGATCCACCCGGCCCAAAGGCCGCCCACGCCCACGCCGTTCAGTGCGGGGTACACCGATTTCAGCTTGGCGAGCGCCGGGGCGGCGACGGCGGGATCGGGGGGTGGCGCAAAGATGCGGTGGCGCTCGAACGGGCTGGGGCGGTCGAGTGACCAGGGCTTGGTCAATGCTTCTGGACCCTGCACGAAGCTGCGGCCGACGCCGATGCGAAGGCTGCTGCGGCGGGACTTGAAGGTGGGCCAGAACTGCCGGGCGTAACGCATTCCCTGCGGGGTGACCTCCAGCCGGCCGCGGTTGGCGGCGGCGACGATGTAGCCGCCGTCCAGCCGGCGGCTGATGGTCAGGTCCGGCATCACCAGGCCGCCTGGCGTTACCTCCGGGCCTGGGGAGGTCACGAAGACCGTCGAGCGGATGCCGGCTTGCGGAAGGTCGATGCCGTGGCGGCGGCAGAACATGCTGGCCCATGCTCCACCGGCGCACAGCACGGCACCGGCGGCGATGCGGCCCCGCTCCGTGACCACGCCGACTACCCTGCCGGCTACGACGTCCAGGCCGCGCACGGCGCAGCCCTGGTGCAGGGTGGCGCCCAGGGCGCGGGCCGCGGTGGCCAACGCAGGGGCGGCCATGGTTGGCTCTGCCCGCCCGTCGCTGGGCGAATGCACGCCGCCGATCCAGTCCTGCTCGTTGCCGGGGGTCAGCGCCTTGGCCTCGGCGGGGCTAAGGATGTGGTTGTGGACCTGGAACTCGCGCGCCATGGTGATCCAGGCGGACCAGGTGGCCAGCTCCGCCTCGCTCTTGGTCACGTAGATCAGGCCGGAGCGGCGGAAGCCGGTGTCGGCGGCGATGTCCCGCGACAGGCCGTCCCATAGCTCCATGCTGAGGCGCGACAGGGGCAGCTCGCGCTTGTCGCGGTTCTGGATGCGGCACCAGCCCCAGTTGCGGCTGCTTTGCTCGGCGCCGATCCGGCCCTTCTCGACCAGGGCGACGGAGCAGCCGGTCTTTGCCAGGTAGTAGGCGGCGGCGACGCCGATGATGCCGCCGCCGATCACCACGACATCGGCGTGCTGCGGCAATACCGGGTCGCTCTCGACCGGGGCGAGCTGCGCGGGCATGGCCGTCGTCATCGCGTCAGCATCCCGATCGTGCCGGCGTCCACGGCGTCCGCCAGGCCGGCCAAGGTGGCGAAGTGGTAGTCGGGCGTGGTGTGGGCGGACTCCAGGGTTCCGCCGGAGCCTTTCATGCCCATCCGCCGCTCGATCCAGCAGACGGTGTAGCCGAGGCGCCGGGCGACGCCGATGTCGTGATACTGGCTTTGCGCGACGTGCAGGATGTCGTGCAGCCCGTGGCCGTCGCGGCTCAGCCGGCCGCGGGCGAAGGCGAAGAAGCGGGGGTCCGGCTTGTCGCACAGCGCCTCGTCCACGGTGATGGTGTCGTCGAAGGGATCGCCGAGCTTGCGGGCCATGTGGTCCAGCGCCCAGCGTTGCGCGTTGGTCATTGCAACCAGCTTGAAGCGGCGTTTCAGGCGTTGCAGGGCGGCGGCGGAGTCTGGGAAGGCCGGCCATTCCTTGATGGATAGCGCGAAGCCGTCGGCGATGGCGGGGTCCTCGGGCAGGCCTAGACGCGGGGCGAACTCTGCGTAGGCGCGGCGCAGGTCGTCTGGGAAGGGGCCGGACCCCTTTGCGGCGCGGGATGTGCGATAGGCCGCCAGCAACGTGTCGTCGTCATGCCGGGCCGCCGCCGCACCGCCGACGCGCCGCAAGTAGCTGAGCATTCCGGATTCGAAGTCGATCAAGGTGCCGACGACGTCGAAGGTCAGGACCTTGGGTTCGGCAGTGGGGGATTCGGGCATGGAGGGGTCGGGCTGGGCCATGGGTGTTCTCCTGTCGTCCGCGCGGGGCAGCCTAGACCGGCCCCGTGGGGTTGCGTGGCGAAAGCGGGGGGGCTGGCAGTGCCGCATGCCGCCACGGACCCGATATTCGGCATGATCTGCGCCGGGGTGCCGCTATCGTGCGTCGCGTCCCGCTCCAGGAGCCTTGCGATGCTGCGGCCTAAGTTCATCACCTTCGACTGCTACGGCACCCTGACCCGGTTCCGGATGGGCGAGCTGGCGCGGGAGATCTATGCCGACCGGCTGCCCGGCGAGCAGATGGACGGGTTTGTGCGCGACTTCAGCGCCTATCGCATGGATGAGGTTCTCGGCGCGTGGAAGCCCTATGCCGACGTGCTGAAGTCGGCGGTGGAGCGCACCTGCCGGAAGTACGGCATCGCCTTCACCGAGGCGGAGGGGCAGCGGTTCTATGATGCCGTGCCGAGCTGGGGGCCGCATGCGGACGTGCCGGCCGGGCTGGCCCGTGCGGCGGCCGAGTTCCCGCTGGTGGGCCTGTCCAATGCCGCCAACGAGCAGATCATGACCAACGTCGGGATGTACGGCGTGCCGTTCCACCTGGTCGTCACGGCGGAGGACGCCCGGTCCTATAAGCCGCGGATGCGGGGGTTTGAGGTTATGTTGGACAAGCTGAATGCGCGGCCGGAGGACCTGCTGCATGTGTCGTCCTCGTTCCGCTATGACTTGATGACGGCGCATGACCTGGGGATCAAGGACAAGGCTTGGGTGAACCGGGGACACGAGCCGCCGAACCCGTTCTACGGTTATCACGAGATCGCGGACATTGGGGGGCTGCCGGGCTTGCTTGGGCTATGAAGCAGGTTCCGTATTGGCAGGATACGGCTGCTGCCTTCGCTGGCGGGGCGCGGGGTGCGCTGGAGGGGGAGGTGGACGTTGCGGTGATCGGCGGCGGTTTTACCGGGCTTTCGGCAGCCTTGGCGCTGGGGCAGCGCGGCGCAGGCGTCGTTGTGCTGGAGGCCGGGCGCGTCGTGGCGCAGGCGTCGGGGCGCAACGGCGGGCACGTGAACAACGGCACCGCCGTCGATGTGGGCAGCTTGGCGGCCAAGTGGGGGTTGGACCAGGCGCGGTCGCTGTATCACGCCTATGATGATGCCGTGGATACGGTGGAGCGTATCGTGCGGGAGCAGCAGATCACCTGCGACTTCCGCCGCAGCGGCAAGATCAAGCTGGCGGCGAAGCCCGAGCACTATGCGAAGATGGAGCGCGGCTTTGCCCTGCTGAACCGCGAGGTGGACCCGGAGACTGCCTTGGTGCCGCGCGAACGGCTGGGGGAGGAGGTGGGTTCGGACGCCTTCCATGGCGGGTTGCTGCACCGGAAGAGCGCGCAGATGCATATGGGACGCTTCGGCGCCGGGCTGGCCGATGCGGCGGCGCGGCATGGGGCGCGCATCTATGAGGATGCGCCGGTGACCGGGATGAAGCGGCTGCGGGGTGCGGCGCACCGTATTACTACGCCGCGCGGGACGGTGGTGGCGCGGCAAGTGCTCGTGGCGACGGGGGCGAGCCAGCGGGGGCCGTTCTTTCATTTCCGGCGCCGGGTCGTGCCGGTTGGCAGCTTTATCATTGCGACCGAGCCGCTCAGCGCAGCCCAGCTTGATAGCATCATGCCGACCCGGCGGACTGCGACGACCAGCCTGAATATTGGCAACTACTTTCGCGTGGCGCCGGATGACCGGCTGATCTGGGGTGGGCGGGCGCGGTTCGCGCTATCTAGCCCGGCGTCGGACCTGAAGAGCGGCCGGGTGCTGGAGGCGGGGCTGCACCGCACGTTTCCGCAACTGGGTGCCGTGCGGATCGATTACTGCTGGGGCGGGGTCATCGACCTGACGCAGGACCGCTTGCCGCGGGCGGGGGAGCATGATGGGCTGTTCTATGCGATGGGTTATAGCGGGCATGGGGCGCAGATGTCCGTCCATATGGGGCAGCAGATGGCGCGGGTGATGGCGGGGGAGGCTGGGGCGAACCCGCTGGGCTTCCTGCCTTGGAAGGCGATCCCTGGGCATTTCGGGCCGCCGTGGTTTATGCCTTTTGTGGGCGCTTACTACCGGCTGCAGGATCGCTTGCATTAAATGCAGGTAGTGTCTCGGTTTGGACTCCGGGCCTGATCAGCCATTGCTGGAAGACCGTTGAAGCCGAGTTGCCGAGGCTGTGGTCCGTTATCGGTGG
>CAXTFY010000252.1:0-4191 GCA_964243265.1 uncultured Acetobacteraceae bacterium
GAACTGATGGCGGCGCAGGCGCTGATCCGCCGGGTGCCGGTGGGCGACAAGGTGGTGGACGCCATCCTGGCCCTGGTGCGCGGCGGCCGGCCGGAAACGGCGGGGCAGGACGCCGTGCGCCGCCATGTCGCTTGGGGTCCCGGGCCGCGCGCCGCGCAGTCGCTGATGCTGGCCTGCCGCGCCCGCGCCCTGTTAGACGGCCGGCTGTCGCCCAGCTTGGACGACGTTGCCGCCCTGGCGCAGCCGGTGCTGCGGCACCGTATGGCGCTGAACTTCTCCGCACGGGCGGAGGGGGTCGGGCTGCCGGACCTGATTGACGGCCTCGTTGGTGCGATCGCATGAGGCCGGTGGCTTGAAGGCGGGCGCTTGAAGCCAGCGCCCGCCACGCAGGCACGGCGCGCCGAGGGCCTTGGCGCGCGCCTGCCGCCGCTGCTGGTCCATGCGCAGCGAGTGGCGGCGACGGTGGCGCCGGGTGCGCATGGGCGCCGCCGGGTCGGCCAGGGCGACAGCTTCTGGCAGTACCGCCCGTTCCTCTCCGGCGATGGCCAGTCCCGCATCGACTGGCGCGCCAGCGGCAAGTCGGACCGCCACTTCGTCCGCGAAACCGAGTGGGAGGCCGCGCAGAGCGTGTTCCTGTGGCGCGACGCCTCTGCCAGCATGGACTGGCGCAGCGGCGCCGCGGTGCCGTTGAAGCGCGAGCGGGCCGACTTGCTGCTGCTGGCGTTATCTGCCCTACTGCTGCGCGGTGGTGAGCGGGTGCGGCTGCTCGGCGGCCGGCCCACCCTGCGCGGCGGCAGCGCGGCCCTTGAGGGGATCGCCGAGGCACTGCAGGAGGTGCCGCCCGGCAATGGCGTGCCCCCCATCCTGCCGATCCCCCGCAATGCCCGCGTGGTGCTGATCGGCGACTTCCTGGCCGACATCGCCGATATCCGCGCCGCCGTGGGCGCCCTGGCCGCCATCCCGTGCAGCGGCCACCTGCTGCAGGTGCTGGACCCCGCTGAGGCGCTGCTGCCCTACACCGGCCGCATCCGCTTCCGCGGGCTGGAGCAGGAGGCCGACCACTTGGTGCCCCGCGTCGAAGGCATCCAAGCCGGCTACGCGGCAGCGCTGGAACAGCAGCAGCGGTCGTTGGCCGCCCTGTGCGCCGCCGCCGGCTGGTCACTGGGCCTGCACCGCACGGACCACCCGCCCGAGGCTGCGCTGCTCGGCCTCTACACCGCGCTCAGCCCGCCATGAAGCGCTGCTTCCTTCTCCCTCTCCCTCCGGGAGAGGGCCGGGGTGAGGGAGGCCGACAGCGCCAACCTCGGCAGCTTGGGATCGCTTGGTGTGCTCGTAGCCGTGGCTCGGTCCGTGCGTTCTCCCTCACCCCAACCCTCTCCCGGAGGGAGAGGGAGCAGGCAGCAGGTTCATGATCCTTACCGCGCCCTGGCTCCTGCTCGCGCTGGCTGCGCTGCCTCTTCTGTGGTGGCTGTTGCGCGTCACGCCGCCGGCGCCGCGCACCCAGAGCTTCCCCGCCATCCGCCTGCTCGCCGGCCTGCGCGCGCAGGAGACCACGGCCGCCCGTACGCCGCCCTGGCTGCTGGCGCTGCGCCTGCTGGCGGCCGGGCTGCTGGTAGTGGGCCTGGCCGGCCCGGTGCTGGACGCCGGCGGCGGCCTGGCCGGCGAGGGCCCGCTGCTGCTGGTGATCGACGACGGCTGGGCCAGCGCCCCGGATTGGGCTGCCCGCCTGCAGGCCGCCAACACCGCCCTGGACCGCGCTGGCCGTGCAGGGCGCCCTGCCCTGTTGCTGACCACTGCGCGCACCGAGGCCGATGCCGCCCCGCGCTTGACTCCCGCCACTCCCGTCCCCGAGCTGCGTCCCCGCCTGGCCGCCCTGCGCCCGAAGCCCTGGCCGCCCGACCGTGCCGCTGCAGCGGCCGCGTTGAAGGGCGCGCACGCCGGCGCCGTGGTGCTGATCTCGGACGGCATTGCCGCCCCAGGGGACGACGCCTTCGCCGCTGCCCTGTCCGCCGCCGGCCCCCTTACGGAGATGCGGCCCGACCCATCCCCCATCCGCCTGTCCCGCCCG
This sequence comes from uncultured Acetobacteraceae bacterium, assembly GCA_964243265.1. GTDB lineage: Bacteria > Pseudomonadota > Alphaproteobacteria > Acetobacterales > Acetobacteraceae > DASWOJ01. Next base: position 2,069 of record CAXTFY010000252.1, read on the forward strand.
CCGCGCAGCGATGCCGAGGGCCTGACCGCCCGCATCGAGTCCCTGCCGCAGCCCGCCGACCAGCCAGTGTCCATCCTGGCGCAGACCGGCGATGGCCGCACCTTGGCCCGCGCCAACGCCGTGCTCCCTGCCGGGCGGACCGAGCTTGAGGTGCCGATCCCGCTGCCCTCCGAACTGCGCAACGGCCTGGCCCGGCTGGTGCTGGACGGCTCCGCCTCGGCCGGCGGCGTCGCGTTGCTGGACGAGCGGTGGCGACGGCGCCCCGTGGGCCTGCTGTCGCAGGACGCCGGGGCGGACACGCCGTTGATTGGCCCGTTGTTCTACATTCAGCGTGCCCTGGCGCCGACCAGCGAGCTGCGGACCGGCAGCCTGGCCACCCTGCTGTCGCGCGACCTCTCAGTGCTGGTGCTGGCGGACGTGCCGCTGGAGGGGCAGGAGGCCGCCACGGTGGACGCTTGGGTGAACAAGGGCGGATTGCTGGTGCGCTTCGCCGGGCCGCGCATGGCGGAGGCTGGGGCGGACGCAGACTCCCCGGAACCCGCGCCGCCGGACCCGCTGCTGCCGGTGCGGCTGCTGGCCGGCGACCGCCAGTTGGGCGGTGCATTGTCCTGGAGCCAGCCGGCTGCCCTGGCACCCTTTCCCGCCGCATCGCCCTTTGTCGGGCTGCCGGTGCCGCCGGAGGTGCTGGTGACCCGCCAGGTGCTGGCCGAACCCGGCGCGGAGGTCGCCGCCCGCACCTGGGCGCTGCTGGCCGACGGCACTCCCCTGGTGACGGCGGCGGCGCATGGCCGGGGGCGGATCGTGCTGTTCCATGTCACGGGCAACGCCGACTGGTCCAACCTGCCGTTGTCCGGGCTGTTCGTGGACATGATGCGCCGCCTGGTGGACCTGTCGGCCGGCGTCGCAGGAGCGGCGGACGATGCGTTGCTGGCCCCGGCGGAGACGCTGGACGGCTTCGGCGCGCTATCCGCCCCGCCGCAGGCCGCGATCGGCATAACCCCGGCGGAGCTTGCCGCTCCCGTCGTGTCCCCGCGCCACCCGCCGGGCATCTACGGACCCGTCACCGGCCGCCACGCGCTGAACCTGGGTGCGGCGCTGCCGCCGCTGGCTGCTGCCCCGCCTGTACCCGGCGCCGCCATGGCCAGCCTGACGGGCACGGCGCGCGAGCGTCCGCTGGGGCCGAGCCTGCTGGCCGCCGCCGTGGCGCTGCTGGCGTTGGACCTGTTGGTGTCGCTGCGGCTGCGGGGCCTGTTGGGTCCGGTTGCCCGGGGCATGGCGGTGCTGGCGCTGCTGGCGCTGCCTGCGCACGCGCAGGGCACGGGCCAACCGCTGCCGGCGCTGGCGACCCGCCTGGCCTATGTGCTGACCGGCGACTCCCGGGTGGATGACGTGAGCCGCGCCGGGCTGCTGGGCTTGAGCGCCTATGTCAACCGCCGCACCGCCGCCAGCCTGGCCGACCCGACCGGGGTAACGCCGGGGCAGGACGACCTGGCATTCTACCCGTTGCTATATTGGCCGGTCACCGCGGACGCCGCGCCCGATGCCGCTGCCATCGCGGCGCTGAACGACTACACCAGCCGCGGCGGCATCATCCTGATCGACACCCAGGGCGGCGGCACCAACAGCGAGGGCACCGGCGCCGGCTTCGCCCCAGGCGCCGACGCGGCACTGCGCCGCATCGCCACGGGGTTGTCGGTACCGCCACTGGCGCCGTTGAGCGGGGACCATGTGCTGGCCCGGGCGTTCTACCTGTTGCAGGACTTCCCCGGCCGGTATGACGGCGACACGGTGTGGGTGGGCCGCGATCAGGACCGCAGCAACGACAGCGTCAGCCCGGTCATCATCGGCGCCAATGACTGGGCTGCGGCGTGGGCCGTGGACAGTGCTGGCCGGAACCCCTACGCGACGCTGCCCGGCGGCACGCGGCAGCGAACGCTAGCCTACCGGTTTGGGGTGAACCTGGTGATGTATGCTCTGACGGGGAACTATAAGGGTGACCAGGTGCATGTGCCGGCCATTTTGGAACGGTTGGGGCAATGACGACAGAATATCCAGAGTATTGCTCGATGCGAGATGGTGGGGCATCTGCGACCGACGTCTATGTTGAATGCAAGCGTGACGGC
>CAXTFY010000252.1:4201-8210 GCA_964243265.1 uncultured Acetobacteraceae bacterium
CGTGACGGCCTTGGCCTTATCGATAGTATACGCGCGCTCCGATTTGTATTTGGCTTGTCTATGAAAGAGGGAAAAGAAGTCTGTATCAAGTTCGATACTGGCCAGGATCTTAACACGATGCAGCAAGGGCTAGTGCAACCAGTGCTCGACGCCCTCAAGCATTTTGATAAATGAGGCTCGAACAAGCTTACGCCGCCCTTCGCTTCGATCCCGCCCTGCCCTGGTGGGGCCTAGGCGTGCTCGCGGCTGTCTGCCTGCTCGCCCTGCTGCCCGCCCTGCTGCGCCGCGCCCGAGGCACCGCATGGCGCGCCCTGGCTTTCGCCGTGCTACTGGCATGGCTTGCCGGGCCGCGGCTGATCCAGGAAACCCGCGACACCCTGCCCGACATCGCGCTCATGGTCGTGGACGGGACCGCATCCATGCAGGTCGGCGACCGCGTCGCCCTGCGTGACGCCGCCCGCGACCGCTTGCAAGCGCAGGCCGCCGCCATGCCCGACCTGGAACTCCGCACCATCGAGGTCCCGGAAGGCGGCCACGACGGCACCCAACTGTTCGCTGCCATCGACCGCGCCCTGGCCGAAATCCCCCGCAGCCGCCTGTCTGGCATCATAGCCCTCACCGACGGCCAGGTGCACGACATCCCCGCCGCCCCCCCCCCCCGCCCCATCCCCAGCCTGATCCCCGCCCGCGGCGAGGAAACCGACCGCCGCCTGCGCGTGATCGAGGCCCCCTCCTTCGGCGTCGTCGGCCGCAGCGTCACCCTGCGCGTCGCCGTGGACGACCTCGGCAAGCCCGGCGCCCCCGGCACCGCCCGCCTCACCCTACGCCGCGACGGCGAACCGCCCGTCGTGCAGCAGGTCCCGGTCGGCCAGGAGGTCGAGATCGACCTGCCTATCACCCGCGCCGGCCCCACCATCGCCGAGCTGCAGGCCGACCCGCTGCCCGGCGAGGTCTCCGACCTGAACAACCGCGCCGTGGTCGAGGTGAACGGCGTACGCGACCGCCTGCGCGTGCTGCTGGTGTCGGGCGAGCCGCACGCCGGGGAACGCACCTGGCGCCGCCTGCTCAAGGCCGACCCGGCAGTGGACCTGGTGCACTTCACCATCCTGCGCCCGCCCGAGCGCGACGACATGACGCCGCTGAACGAGTTGGCGCTGATCGCCTTCCCGACGCGCGAGCTGTTCCAGGTGAAGATACGCGACTTCGACCTCATCATCCTCGACCGTTTCCAGAACCGCGGCATCCTGCCCCCGGCGTATCTCCGCAACATCGCCGACTACGTGCGCGCGGGCGGCGGGCTGCTGCTGAGCGCCGGGCCGGAGTTCGCCGGGGCGACCAGCCTGGCCAACACCGCCATGGGTGGCATCCTGCCCGCCCGGCCCACCTCGGCGCACGAGATCGATGGCGCGTTCCGCCCGGAGATCACGGCCCTCGGCGCCCGCCATCCGGTGACCGAGGGCCTGCCGGGCTGGTCCGCCACCGGCCAGCCATCCTGGGGTGACTGGTATCGCCGCATCGACGTCGCTGGCGCGGGGGCGCTGAACCCCGTCATGGCTACCCCGGACGGCGCGCCGCTGCTGCTGTTGGAGCGGGTCGATCAGGGCCGCGTCGCCATGCTGCTGTCGGACCAGATCTGGCTGTGGTCGCGCGGGCATGAGGGCGGCGGTCCCCAGGCCGAGTTGCTGCGCCGCATCGCCCACTGGCTGATGAAGGAGCCGGCGCTGGAGGAGGAGGCCCTGCGTGCCCACATCGACGACGGCAAGCTGCTGGTCGAGCGCCGCACCCTGCAGGACGGCCCACCGGGCGAGGTGCAGGTCACCGCCCCGGATGGCGCGGTGACGAAGCTGCCGTTGGCGGCGGGTCCGCCGGGGCGCAGCACGGCGTCGATGCCGGCGGTGGCGCCGGGCGTGTGGGCGGTATCGGACGGCAGCCGCCAGGCGTTCGCCGCCGCCAACGTTGCCAACCCGCGGGAGATCGCCGACCTGCGGGCGACGGCCACCTTGATGGCTCCGGTGGTGCGCGCCAGCGGCGGCAGCATCCGCTTCACCGGGGCAGGCATGCCGGACCTGCGCCGCGTCGAGCCAGGCCGCGACGCCGCCGGGTCCGGCTGGATCGGGCTGCCCCGGCGGCACGATCATGTGGTGACGGGCCTGGACGCCATTCCGTTGCTGCCGCCCTGGGCGGCGCTGCCGTTGCTGCTGGGGCTGGTGCTGCTGGCGTGGCGACGGGAGGGGGCGGGGTAGCTGGCCGGGCGCCAACGGTGCTAACCGTTTGGGACGACAGGGACTGGAGATCACGCGGGGTCTCCTCGTCATGGCGACCCTTTCGTCGGCTTATGGCCGCCTGCCGTGACCCCGGCATGCTGAGTCCGATGCTGGCCGAGACGTTCGGTGGCCTGCTGACCACATAGGTGACGTTCACGCCATGCTTCCCATGGGTTTTCCCTGGGTAGCTTCCATCAAGGGACTTCAGGGTAACAGGGTGTGGAGTGGGGCATTGTCAGCCACTGCGGTATCAGGTGCGGGCATCATCCTGAACCTTGCTGCGAAGTTTGCCCTTGATCCCGCCAAGCCATTCCGGTCCACGCCGCCGTCTACCATTCGACGTCCCAATCCCAGCCTTGATCCTTGGGCGCTGGCGCTCTCGGCCACCGCCGTTCTCGCTATCCTCCGGCCAAGGCGGGCATGATGCCGACCTTGCTCGCCTGCGCAGTGGCAGGCATTGCCCTGCACGTTCTTGGAGTTGTTTGATAAAGCGCCGAATAGTGCTCTCCCTGCTTGGTGCCGCGCCGTCCATGGCGTGGGCGCAACCGGGCAATGGATCACCGGACTTCTCCCGGTATGCTTCTGGACGGTCTCCCCCCGATTTCGAGACGGGCTGGCGGACTGGCCAGGGAGCAATCGGGCAATGGGACGTTATCGACGACGCCTCGGCGAAGCGTGGAAAAGCCATTGAGCAATCCAATGCCGATCCGGCCGACTACCGCTTCCCGCTCGCGGTCTATGACATGCCTCCGGTTCAGGACGTGGATGCAAGAGTCCGCTTCAAGGCAATGTCCGGAGGCGGCGACCGCGCAGGAGGGTTGGCGGTGCGCCTGGCTGACGCAGACAATTACTACGTCGTCCGCGCGAACGCGCTAGAGGACAACGTCAACCTGTATCGCGTGTTGAAAGGCAGGCGCCTTGAGATCAAAAGCATGGCGGCGAAGGTGACGTCGGGCGAGTGGCACAGGCTGACGCTGAAGGCCCGGGGCACCGCGCTGTCGGTCTCGTTTGACGGCGCTTCGCTGTTCAGCGTCGAAGACGATACGTTCTCCGGCCCAGGAAGGGTCGCGCTGTGGACCAAAGCGGACAGCGTGACCCGGTTCGACACCCTTGCAATCCAACGGCTTTCGTAATGTCTATCAGACCAACACTCAACGGAGGCTGCCATGCTGATTTTGATCGCCGCTCGTTTTTCAACACCGGCGTCGGCCTCGCGGCGGGCGCGGCGCTTGCCGCCAGCCTGACGGCCACGCCTGCATCGGCGCAGACCGCCGGCCCTACGACGGCGAAGCTGCCGCCCTATGAGGTCAAACCCCTGCCGCTAGATCCCCAGAAGATCCAGGGCATGAGCGAGAAGATTCTCGTCAGCCACTACGAGAACAACTACGTTGGCGCAGTAAAGCGCCTGAACAGCATCGCTGACCAGCTCGCCACCTTGGACTACGACAAGGCGCCTGGCTTCGTCGTGAACGGCCTGAAACGTGAGGAGCTGATCGCCAGCAACTCGATGATCCTGCACGAGCTGTTCTTCGCCGGGCTCGGCGACGAAGGCCGCCCTGGCACAACGCTGGCGGACGCGATCGTGCGGGATTTTGGCGGCATGGAGCGCTGGCGTTCACAGTTCACCGCCATGGGGCGCGCCGCAGGCGGCGGGTCTGGCTGGGTTCTGTTGACCTACAACCCGCGCGACAAGCGCCTGGTGAACGCCTGGGCGGCCGACCATACGACCACCCTGGCCGGCGGCA
>CAXTFY010000253.1:0-8179 GCA_964243265.1 uncultured Acetobacteraceae bacterium
TTCTGCTGCCCGCCCTCCAGCCCGCGCACGATCCGCTCCAGCTCGGCCAGCGCGTCCTCAAAGGACAGGCCCGCGATGGATTGGCCCGCAACGGATTGGCCCCCGCTAGCTTGGCCCCCGCTAGCCTGGCCCTTGATGGATGGCCCGCTGATGTCGTCCGCCATGGCTTGGTCCAGTCCCCTTTTGTGCCGCCCTATTGCCGCATCAGCCGGCGGACGTGCAAGGCGGCGCAGGCCGCCAGGGCGCGCAGGTCATAGCCGCCCTCCATCACCGACACCAACCGCCCCCCGGTGTGCCGGTCGGCAACGGCAAGCAACTGCTCCGTCATCCAGCCAAAGTCCTCCGTCTCCAGCAGCAGCTCCGCCAGCGGGTCCGCCCGGTGCGCATCGAACCCGGCGGAAACAATCAGCAGCTCCGGCGCGAAGTCGTGCAGCGCCGGCAGCCCCGTGCGCTCCCAGGCCCGGCGGAACTCCGCGCCCGTGGACCCCGGGGCAAGCGGCAGGTTCAGCACGTTCCCATCGATGCCGCGCTCCCCCGCAGCCCCGGTGCCGGGGTAACAGGGCGACTGGTGGCTGCTGACATACATCAGGTCGGCGTCGGCCTCGAAGATGTCCTGGGTGCCATTGCCATGGTGCACGTCGAAATCAACGACCGCCACCCGCCGCAGCCCCCAGCGTGCCCGCGCATGCAGCGCCGCCACCGCCGCGCCGTTGAACAAGCAGAACCCCATCGGCCGCGACCGCTCCGCATGGTGCCCCGGCGGCCGCGTCGCCACGAAGGCCGCCTGCGCCCAGCCCTCCATCACCGCATCCACCGCCGCGACCGCCCCGCCGCAGGCCCGCAGGATCGCCTCCCGGCTGCCATGGCTCATGAAGGTATCGCCGTCCAACTGCACCAGGTCGCCCACCGGCGGCCGGATCGCCAGGATGGCGCGGACGTAGTCGGGCGGATGCACGCGCTCCAGTTGCTCCACCGTGACCTCCGGCGACACCTCGCGCAGCAGGGCGACGAAGTCCGGGTGCTCCAGCGCCTGCAGCACGGCGCGCAGGCGCCCGGGGGACTCGGGGTGGCCGGGTCCGGTGTCGTGCTCCAGGCCGGCGGGATGGGTGAACATGGCAACGGTCATCAGTCTGCATCCCCCGGATCGGCCAGGTCGCCCGGCGGGTCCGCCCGCCGCTGGATGGTAAAGCCGAACACCCCCGCCGCCTCGTCCTGCGCCAGCAGCAGGTGGCCGGTCTCCTGGCAGAACGCGGCGAAATCGGCCACCGCCGCGCGGTCGGTCGCCAGCACGCGCAGCATGGCGCCGGGCGGCATGCGGCGCAGCGCACGGTTGGCGCGCAGCACCGGCAGCGGGCAGGACATGCCCTTCACGTCGAGGGTCTCGGTCATGTCAGCAGTATCCTCACGGAGGCGGCGCTTGAGCAAGCGGGCGCCGGGCCTGTATGGTCCCCCGCATGGGGCATCGCATCGGAGTCGACCTGGGCGGCACGAAGATCGAGGTCGCCGTGCTGGACCCTGCTGGCACGGTCACCTGGCGCCGCCGCGCCGACACCCCGCGGACGTACGACGGCATCGTCTCCACCATCGCCGGCTTGGTCGCAGTGGCGGAGCAGGAACTCAACGTGCGCGCCACGGTCGGCGTCGGCATCCCCGGCGTCATCAGCCCCGCCACCGGCCTGGTCAAGAACGCCAACACCCTGGTGCTGATCGGCCACCCGCTCGACCAGGACCTGGCCGCGGCGCTGGGCCGCCCGGTGCGGATCGAGAACGACGCCAACTGCTTCGCCCTCAGCGAGGCCGCCGACGGCGCCGGCGCCGGGCAGCACTGCGTCTTCGGCGTGATCATCGGCACCGGCTGCGGCGGCGGCATCGTGGTGGGTGGCCAGGTGCTGTCCGGCCGCAACCGCATCGCCGGCGAGTGGGGCCACACCTGCCTGCCGCAGCCCCAGGCCGACGAACTGCCCCTGCCCCGCTGCTGGTGCGGTCAGCACGGCTGCCTGGAGCTGTACCTGGCCGGCCCCGGCCTGGCCCGGTCCGGCGGCGCCCCGAACGCCGCCGACCTGAGCGCCCGCGCCGCCGCCGGGGACGCCGACGCCCAGGCCGCCCTGACCCGCCATGCCGACCGCCTGGCGCGCGGGCTGTCCATGATCGTGAACGTGCTGGACCCGGACGTGATCGTGCTGGGCGGCGGCGTGTCCAACATGGTGCACCTCTACGACCAGGTGCCGGCGTTGCTGAGCCGCTATGTCTTCAGCGACGTCGCCGTCACCCCCATCGTCCGCAACCAGCATGGCGACAGCAGCGGCGTGCGCGGAGCGGCATGGCTATGGCCGCCCGACGCCCCATCTCCGGATGCCTGGTCCCCGGATGCCTAGTCCCCAAACGCCTGGCGCCTAGATGCCTGATCCCCAGATGCCTGGCACCTGGATGCCCACCCCCCAAATCCCCAACCCCCCAATGCCCAGCCTGTGCCGCGACTGCGGCGCCGCGCCGCCCGGCCCGGCCTGCGCCGCCTGCGGCTCCCGCCGGATCGTGCGCCACCGGGAGCTGCACACCCTGTCCATCGCCCACATCGACTGCGACGCCTTCTTCGCCAGCGTGGAGAAGCGCGACCGTCCCGACCTCGCCGGCCGGCCCGTGGTGATCGGCGGCGGCACCCGCGGCGTGGTGGCCGCCGCCTGCTACGTCGCCCGGATGCACGGTGTCCGCAGCGCCATGCCGATGTTCCAGGCGCTCAAGGCCTGCCCGGACGCCGAGGTCATCCGCCCCAACATGGCCAAGTACGCCGCCGCCGCCCGGCACATCCGCACCCTGATGGCCGACCTGACGCCGCTGGTGCAGCCCTTGTCCATCGACGAGGCCGTCCTGGACCTGTCCGGCACCCAGGCCCTGCACGGCGCCCCGCCTGCCGCGGTGCTGGCCCGCTTCGCCCTGCGCGTGGAGGCCGAGGTCGGCGTCACCGTCTCAATCGGCCTGGCCCCCAACCGTCTGCTGAGCAAGCTCGCCGCCGGCCGAGACAAGCCGCGCGGCTTCGCGGTGCTGGGCGGCGAAGCGGCGGCGCTGCTGGCCAGCGAGCCGGTGCGCCTGCTGCCCGGCGTCGGCCCGGCGCAGGAGCGCAAGCTGCACGCCCTGGGCCTGACGCACCTGGGCCACCTGCAGGCCCTGGACGACCGCGCAGCCCGCGCCAGCCTGGGCGACGACGGCCCCGCCCTGGCCCGCCGCGCCCGCGGCGAGGACGCCCGCGGGGTCCAGCCGGACCGCGACACCAAGTCCGTCAGCGCCGAGACCACCTTCGACACCGACCTTGCCGACCCGGCGCTGCTGGAACGTCACCTATGGCGCATGGCGGAAAAGCTGGCCCGGCGGCTGCGGGACGGCGGGTTCTCTGCCGGCGGCGTCGTGCTGAAGCTCAAGACGGCGCGGTTCGCCAGCCGCACCCGCGCCCAGCGCCTTCCCGGCCCGACCGCACTGCCGGACAGCCTGTTCCACGCCGGCCGCGCCCTGCTGCAACGCGAGGCCGACGGCACCGCCTTCCGCCTGATTGGCCTGGGCGCCCACCCCCTGCTATCCGGCACGCTGGCGGACTTGCCAGACCTGGCAGACCCGGACGCCCCAAGACGTGTCGCCGCACAGCGCGCGGTCGATGCCCTGCGCGGCCGGTTCGGCGACGCAGTCATCCGCCGAGGCCGAGGACTATAGCCCCCTTCCCCCTCTCCCTCCGGGAGAGGGCCGGGGTGAGGGAAGCCGCAAGGGCCGCCATCCATCATGGAAGCGCCAGGGCAGCGCCGGCATGGGCAACGTCGCGCATGCAACATCCCCTCACCGCTAACCCTATCCCGGAGAGGGAGGAAGCAAATCAGGCCCCTCCGAACCGCACTCCGGTCAGCTCCTCCGAGGCCGTCCACAGCCGCGCCGCCGCCCCGGCATCCAAGGCCTGTGGCATGATGCGCGACGGGCTCACCGCCCCCCTGGTCTCCATGAACCCATCCGGCCCGTAGTACCCGCCGCCCTTCGCCTCAGGCGCCACCGCCGCGAACAGCAGCGGCAGCGCCCCCTGCGCTGCCGACTGCCCGAACAGGCGGAACGCGCCCTGCATGACGTGCTCCCGCAGGCCCGGGTTGCCGCCCCCAGGCCCATTGGCGATGATGTCCGTCACCGCCAGCCCAGGATGGGCGGCGACGCTGGTCAGCACCCACCCCGCCGCCTTGGCCCGGCGCTGCAGCTCCAGCGCGAACATCAGCATCGCCAGCTTGCTCTGCCCATACGACGCCCGCGCCCGGTAATGCGCCGCCCCCTGCAAATCCTCGAAGTCGATCTTGGCCATCCGGTGCGCCAGGCTGGCGACGCTGACCACCCGCGCACCGCTGGACGCCAGCAACTGCGGCAGCAACCGCGCCGTCAGCGCGAAGTGCCCCAGGTAATTCGTGCCGAACTGCAGCTCGAACCCGTCCGCGGTCACCTTCCGGACCGGAGGCGACATGACGCCGGCATTATTCACCAGCACCGACACCGCCGGGTGCGCCGCGGCCATCCGGGCCGCAAACATCGCCACGGAATCCAAGCTGGCCAAGTCCAGCAACTCGAACCGCGCAATGCCCCCCGGCACACGGGCCATCAGCCGGGTCAAGGCATCGGCGCCCTTCACCGGGTTCCGCCCAGCCAACACCGTGGTGGCGCCCTGCATCGCCAGGCCCAGCGCCACCTCCCACCCCAGCCCGCCCGTCGCGCCGGTGACGATGGCCACCTTGCCATCCAGCCGCGGCGCGTCGCCCAAGGACCAGGCCATCAGCTTAGCAGTGCGGCTCCACCAAGGTGAACTCAGACAGCTTGCCGCGCATGACGAAGTCGGAGAAGTCCATCTGCAGGTCGTCGGCGACCCCGTTGGCCCAGTACTTCATGCCGACCTCGTAATCGGGGCTGCCAGCCACCTTCTCCTTGCTGGGCGCCGCCGACTGGCCCCGGTCGAAGAAGGCGACCCGCACCCGGCCGCTCGGCAGCTCCGCCAACGCCGGATAGGCCGCCGCAGACGGCGAGTTCCAGTTGGCGATGGCGACCGAGCTATCCTGCACCCCCTTATCCCCGGTACCGTCGAAGATCGGCAAGGCAATGAACCGCTTCCCCGCCTCGGCGGCGGCAATGATCGTCGCAGTATGGACCATCGGGAACGCGGTGCCAGCCGGGATGGGCAGCGTCTTCTCGTCCGGCACGGTGTAGTTGATGCTGCCGGGTCCACCGAGGCTGTCGAGCTTGGCGGTGCCCTCGACCTGGTCGGTCACCGCGGTATCGGTTGTCTGCCGCATGCGGAAGCGCATCGACAGGCCGTCCTTGCTTTCCCAGGTGGCATAGTCGGACACGCTCTCGATATCCTGCCCGTCACGGTTGGTCAGCGTCATCGCCAGCCGCTGCCGGGTGGCCCACCCGTCGCAGACGTCGGTGATCTCATAGGCCATGGTGCCGCTGGCGGCGGTGACATCGCCGCCATGGCTGCTGTCCATCGTCAGCTTGTACAGGGCGCGGTGCGCGGCCAAGGACACCGGCTCGGCAGCCAGCGCCGGGGCAGCAAGGCTGAGGGCGCCAAGGAAGCAGGCAGTAGCGATATGGCGCAGGCGCATGGCGCTCGAACTCCGAAGGGCAATGGGTGTCACATAGGCGCGCGATGCCGAACGCGCCACCCAGGGCAACAGGTCAAGATTCACGCCCTTCCCCCTCTCCCTCCGGGAGAGGGCCGGGGTGAGGGAAGCCGAAAGGACCGGATTCCGCTGGGTGAGGAACAGATTTCACCCTGTAGCGGGAAAACTAGTCGCCTGCAGCCCCCCTCGCCCCAACCCTCTCCCTCTAGGAGAGTGCGAAACCAGCCCGCTCAGCCTGCTTTGGCCTTCGGCGGCACGTCAACCCGCACCGAAAGCTCCTTCAGCCGCACCGGCTCCACCACCGAGGGAGCGCCCATCATCAAGTCCTCGCCCTGCTGGTTCATCGGGAACAGGTTGACCTCGCGCAGGTTCGGCTCGTTGGCCAGCAGCATCACGATCCGGTCAATCCCCGCCGCCATGCCGCCGTGCGGCGGCGCGCCATACCGGAAAGCGTTCAGCATGCCGCCAAACCGCTCCTCCACATCCGCCGCCGTGTACCCCGCCAGCTCGAACGCCCGCACCATGATGTCCGCCTTGTGATTGCGAATGGCGCCACTGCTCATCTCATACCCGTTGCAAACAATATCGTACTGATAGGCGCCGATGCTCAACGGGTCCTGCCCCTCCAGCGCCGCCATCTCGCCCTGCGGCATGCTGAACGGGTTATGGCTGAAGTCGATGGCCCCCGTCGCCTCATCCCGCTCATACATCGGAAAATCGGTGATCCAGCAGAACCGAAAACACTCCTGCTCGATCATCCCCAACTCCTGCCCCAGCCGCGTCCGCACCAGCCCGGCGAACTTCGCCGCCTCCTCCGCCTGCCCCGCCGCGAAAAACACCGCATCCCCCGCGCCCAGCCCGCACGCCACCCGGATGGCCTCGATCCGCTCGGCCTCCAGGTTCTTGGCGATCGGCCCACGCCCGCCGTCCTCCTCAAAGATAACGTAGCCCAGCCCGCCCGCCCCCTCGGCCCGCGCCCACTCGTTCAGCTTGTCGAAGAACCCCCGCGGACGCCCCCCCGCCCCCGGCGCCGGAATGGCCCGCACCACGCCGCCGCTGGCCGCAATCCGCGCAAACAGCCCAAACCCCGACCCGGCGAACGCGCCCGTGACATCGCTGATCCGCAGCGGGTTGCGCAGGTCCGGCTTGTCGCTGCCATACTCCAGCATCGCCGTCTTGTACGGGATGCGCCGGAACGGGGCGCGGTCCACCTCGCGCCCGCCGGCGAACTCGGCGAACACCCCCTGCATCACCGGCTCCATGGCGGCGAACACGTCCTCCTGGGTCACGAAGCTCATCTCGACATCAAGCTGATAGAACACCAGCGTCCGGTCCGCCCGCCCCGCCTCGTCGCGGAAGCACGGCGCGATCTGGAAATACCGGTCGAACCCCGCCACCATGCAAAGCTGCTTGAACTGCTGCGGCGCCTGCGGCAGCGCATAGAACTTCCCCGGATGCAGCCGCGCCGGCACCAGGAAATCCCGCGCCCCCTCGGGGCTGCTCACCGTCAGGATCGGCGTCTGAAACTCGTTGAACCCGTCGGCGATCATGCGGCGGCGGATGCTGTCGATGATGCGGGCGCGCAGGATCATGTTCTGCTGCAGCTTCTCCCGCCGCAGGTCCAGGAACCGGTAGCGCAGCCGCAACTCCTCCGGGTAGGTGTTCTCCCCCGCCACCTGGAACGGCAGCACGTCGGCGGCCGACTGCACGAACAGCTCCTGCACCTGCACCTCGACCTCCCCCGTCTGCAGCCGCGGGTTGAACGTCTCCGGCGCCCGGGCCACGACCAGCCCAGTGACGGTGATGACGCTCTCGATCCGCAGCGCATCGGCCTCGGCGAACCCGGCGCTCCCCGCAGGCAGCACGCACTGGGTGATGCCGTAATGATCGCGCAGGTCCAGGAACAGCAGCCCGCCGAAGTCGCGCTTGGTCTGGACCCATCCCGACAGCCGGGCGGTCGATCCGGCGTCGCCGGCGCGGAGCGCGCCGCAGGTATGGGTGCGGTAGGCGTGCATGGTGATGTCCCCGAAGCAGGCCGCACACAAACCGCCGCTATTTGCGGTGTCAAGTCACGGCGCGGTAGAACCGTCCATGCCCCGTCCCCATCCCAAGTTCGCCGATCCCGTCCTGGTCACCGGCACCGATGCCCTGGCCGCCCTGTGCACCCGCCTGCGCGCCGAGCCGTACGTCACCATCGACACCGAGTTCATGCGGGAGCGCACCTACTTCCCCGAGCTATGCGTGGTGCAGTTGGCCGGGGTGGACGACGTGGCGGTGATCGACGCCGAGGCCACCGGCATCGACCTGGCCCCGCTCGGCGAGCTGCTTGCCGACACCGCGGTGGTAAAAGTCTTCCACGCGGCCCGGCAGGACGTTGAGATATTTCTAGAACTGTTCGGCCAGGTGCCGGCGCCGATCTTCGACACCCAGGTCGCCGCCATGGTGGCGGGGTTCGGCGACCAGGTCGGCTACGACGCGCTGGTATCCAGCCTGACCGGCGGGCAGATCGACAAGGCGCACCGCTTCAGCGACTGGTCCGCCCGCCCGCT
>CAXTFY010000254.1:0-8090 GCA_964243265.1 uncultured Acetobacteraceae bacterium
GGCATGGAGACGCTGGAGATCGAGGTCAGCGGCCCCGGCTCCGGCCGTGAGAGCGCGTTGCGGGCGTTGCAGGCGGTCGGCTTCGCCATCACGGCGATCCGGGACATGACGCCGATCCCACACAACGGCTGCCGCCCGCGCAAGCGCCGCCGCGTCTAGCTTTCCGTGTCTGAGCGACCGGCACACCTGGGGGGCCATTGCGCCCCAGGTGGTGCCGCATATCTTGTTTGGAGGTGATCCATGGTCATCCAAAGAAATTGGCAGTCCCTGATCAAGCCGGAAAAGCTTGACGTCGAGCCCGGCAGCGATCCCCATCGCATCGCGACCGTGGTGGCCGAGCCGCTGGAGCGCGGCTTCGGCATGACGCTCGGCAATGCCGTGCGCCGCGTGCTATTGTCGTCCCTGCAGGGCGCGGCGGTGACGGCGGTGCAGATCGACGGCGTGCTGCATGAGTTCAGCAGCATCCCCGGCGTTCGGGAAGACGTGACCGACATCGTGCTGAACGTGAAGCAGCTTGCACTGCGGATGCACGGCGAGGGTCCGAAGCGCATGGTGCTGACGGCCAATGGTCCCGGTGAGGTCACGGCCGGGCAAATCCAGACCGGCCACGACATCGACGTGATGAACCCCGACCTGGTGATCTGCACCCTGGACGAGGGCGTGAAGCTCGGCATGGAGTTCACCGTCAACCTCGGCAAGGGCTACGTGCCCGCCGCGGCAAACCGGCCGGAGGACGCGCCCATCGGGCTGATCCCCATCGACGCCATCTACTCCCCCGTGAAGCGCGTGTCGTACAAGGTGGAGCCGACCCGCGTCGGGCAGGTCACCGACTACGACAAGCTGCTGCTGCAAGTGGAGACCAATGGGGCCGTGACGCCGGAGGATGCGGTGGCTTTGGCCGCGCGCATCCTGCAGGACCAGTTGCAGCTATTCATCAACTTCGACGAGCCGCAGTTGGCCCGGTCGGACGAAATCCACGACGACCTGCCGTTCAACCGCAACCTGCTCCGCAAGGTGGACGAGCTCGAGCTGTCGGTGCGCAGTGCGAACTGCCTGAAGAACGACAACATCGTCTACATCGGCGACCTCGTGCAGAAGACCGAGCAGGAGATGCTGCGGACGCCGAACTTCGGCCGCAAGTCGCTGAACGAGATCAAGGAAGTGCTGACGGCGATGGGGCTGAACCTCGGCATGAGCGTGCCGGGCTGGCCGCCGGAGAACATCGAGGACTTGGCGAAGCGGCTCGACGAGCCGTTCTAGCAGCGAGAGTTAGGAGCTTAGACCATGCGCCACGGTGTATCCGGCCGCAAACTGAACGTCACATCGAGCCACCGCCTAGCCATGTTCCGCAACATGGCCGTAGCGTTGATCAAGCACGAGCAGATCACGACCACGCTGCCGAAGGCGAAGGAGCTGCGCCCAGTGGCGGAGCGGTTGATCACCCTGGGCAAGCGCGGCGACCTGCATGCGCGCCGGCAGGCCTATGCGCAGCTTCGGGACGACCGCATCGTTGCGAAGCTGTTCACTGCATTGGCTGATCGCTACAAGGCTCGTGCTGGAGGCTACACGCGCGTGTTGAAGGCCGGCGTGCGGTATGGCGATGCCGCCGACATGGCTGTGATCGAGTTGGTGGACCGCGATCCCAGCGCCAAGGGCCTGGATAGCGGCCCACGCAACGAGATCCCGGACGACGAAGACCAGCAGGCAGCATAGCCCTCGCTGCACAGCGCAGCGATTTCCTACCCCCTCTCCTTTCGGGAGAGAGCCGGGGTGAAGGAGGATGCCAGAGCCAAGTCCCGCCAGGTGTGGGAAACGCTTCCTGCTTGGAGGGGCTAGTCTGGCCCCTACGGCCTCCTTCACCCTGACCCTCTCCCAGAGGGGGAGCAGGCGGGTAGATGCCCCCATCCGACGCATCGACCCGGTTTGCATACCAAAGCCAATCCAAGTGCGCCGGGTTCTCGCATCACCTAGCGTCCGGCACCACTTAGACGTCATGGCGTCGCGTCCCAACCCCGCCGGCGACTTGTTCGGCGCACCCCCCACCGTCGGTTCCTGCGCGACAGGCCCACTTGCCGAGCGGCTGCGTCCGCGCACGTTGCCCGAGGTCGTCGGACAGCCCCACCTTGTCGGACCGGACGGCACGCTGACGCGGATGCTGCAGCGTGGCACGTTGGCTTCGCTGATCCTTTGGGGGCCGCCTGGGGTCGGCAAGACGACGATTGCCCGCCTGCTCGCCGCCGCGGCTGGACTGCATTTCCTCTCCTTGTCCGCCGTGTTTTCCGGCGTCGCCGACCTCAAGCGCGTGTTCGAGGAGGCGCGGTGGCGGTGTGAGGCTGGCCAGCAGACCCTGCTGTTCGTCGATGAGGTGCACCGGTTCAACCGCGCGCAGCAGGATGGTTTCTTGCCCGTCGTGGAGGACGGCACGGTCGTGCTGGTCGGGGCGACAACGGAGAACCCGTCCTTTGCCCTGAACGGCGCCCTGCTGTCCCGCTGCCAGGTGCTGGTGCTGCGCCGGCTCGACGATGATGCCATGGAGGAGTTGCTGTCCCGGGCGGAGGCGGCGGATCACCCGCTCGTCCTGACCCCGGACGCCCGGGCGGCGATGCGGGCGATGGCGGACGGGGACGGGCGCTACGTGCTGAACATGGCGGAGCAGGTGTTGGCGCTGCCGGAGGGGCCGCCGCTGGACGCAGCCGGGTTGGCGGCGGTCGTCGGCCGGCGCGCGGCGCTGTATGACAGGGACCGTGACGAGCACTTCAACCTGATCTCCGCCCTGCATAAGTCGTTGCGCGGGTCGGACCCGGATGCAGCGCTATATTGGTTTGCTCGCATGGTCGCCGGGGGTGAGGACCCGCGCTACATCGCCCGCCGCCTGGTGCGTTTCGCGTCGGAGGATATCGGACTGGCCGATCCCCATGCGCTCGTGCAAGCGATGGCGGCATGGGAAGCGTTCGAGCGCCTGGGCACGCCGGAGGGTGAGTTGGCCATCGTGCAGGCCATCCTGTATCTCGGCACCGCGCCGAAATCGAACGCGCTGTATGCCGGCTACAAGGCGGCGCTTGCTGCGGCGAAGGCGACCGGCAGCCTGGTGCCGCCCGCGCACATCCTGAATGCGCCGACCCGGCTGATGCAGGACCTTGGCTACGGCCATGGCTACGCCTACGACCATGACGCGGTGGACGGCTTCTCCGGCCAGGACTACTTCCCCGAGGGCCTGCCGCGCCAGGCGTTCTATCAACCAGCCGACCGCGGCTTCGAGCGTGAGGTGGCCCGCCGACTGGAGCATTGGGCCAAGCTGCGCCAGGATCGGCAGGAGGCCGCCCCATGACCACCCCTATGACCACCCGGGTCCAGACCCGCGCCGTGACCGACGACGAGGCGGAGCTGCGCCTCGACCGCTGGTTCCGCCGCCACTTCCCGGCCGTCACGCAGGGCGCCATCCAGAAGCTGTGCCGCACCGGCCAAATCCGTGTGGACGGCAAGCGCGCCGAGGCCGCCACCCGCCTGGAACCAGGCCAGGCCGTCCGCGTGCCCCCCCTGCCGGACGCGCCGCCGCCCAAGCCGGCCCAGACGCACGCCTTCAACCCGGCGATCGCGCGGGAGCTGGAGGAGATGGTGCTGCACCGCGACGACCACGTCCTGGTGCTGAACAAGCCGCACGGCCTGGCGGTGCAGGGTGGCCCCGGCATCACCCGGCACCTCGACGGCCTGCTGGACGGCTTGCGCATGGGCAGCGAGCACCGGCCGCGGCTGGTGCACCGCCTGGACCGCGACACCTCCGGCTGCCTGGTGCTGGCGCGCACGCCGGGCACGGCGGCGAAGCTGGCGGCGGCGTTTCGCGGACGCGACGTGAGCAAGACCTATTGGGCCGTCGTCGCCGGCCGCCCGGTGCCGGTGGAGGGCCGGATCGACCTGCCGCTGCTGCGCTACACGGGTCCACGGGGCGAGCGCAGCATCCCCGCCGCCCGGGACGACAAGGAGGGCGCGCGGGCCGTGACCGACTTCACCACCCTGGACCATGCCGGGCAGAAGCTGGCATGGCTGGAACTGTCGCCGATCACCGGGCGCACCCATCAGCTCCGGGTGCACTGCGTCGCAATCGGCGCACCCATCGTGGGGGACCAAAAGTACCATGAGCCCGACCAGAACGGCTCCGGCAGCGCCCTGGTCGAGGGCCTGTCCGACAAGCTGCACCTGCACGCCCGCGCCCTGGACATCCCGCATCCGGCCGGCGGACGGCTGATCGTGGAGGCCGAGCTGCCGCCGCACATGCGGGAGACGTTCGGGACGTTGGGCTTCCAGGCCCGCCCGGCCCGGGCGCCGCGCCGCGGATGACCTGGCGCCGGACCGACACTGCGCTGCTGGCGCTGGCCGTCCTGCTGGTCGCGGGGACCACGGTGGTGGTCCGGACCGCGTTCAACGAGGGCGCGGTGCGGCTGCGCGCCCAGGACGCGGTGCGGCGCGCGACCGGCCGGAAGTTGACGATCCAAGGCCCAGTGCGCCTCGAATGGTCGCTGACCCCCACGATTGCGATGGAGGATGTGTCCCTCGCCAACCCGCCGGGCCTGTCCCGCCCGGCGATGATGCACGTGGCGCGGGCGGAGGCCCGGCTGGCGCTGTGGCCGCTGCTGTCGCGCCGGGTCGAGGTGCTGGCGCTGACCCTGGTGCAGCCCGACGTGCTGCTGGAGCGCGATGCCCAGGGCCGGCCGAACTGGGTGTTCACGAAGCCTGCCGCGGCGCCCTCCACATCCCAGGCCCCGGCCGCGCCGCCGTCGGTGAAGCCGCTGTTCGTGGCCGACAACGTGCAGGTCAGCGATGGCCGCATCGGCTTGCGGACGGCCAACCGGGTCGATGTGGTGCAGGTCGCCAGCCTGTCCGCCACCTCGCCCGGTTCGGATGCGCCGGTGCAGGTGAAGGGAACCCTCGACTTCAACGGATCGCCTGTCGTGTTGCAGGGTACGACCGGCGCCTGGGCCACGGGCGGGAAGCCGTGGCCAGTTGCGCTGACCCTTTCCGGTGCCGGCGCCGTCCTGAAGGCAGACGGTGCGCTGGGCGGCAGCCTCGGCGTGACCGCGGCCGTTCCCGACCTGGCGGACCTGTCGGCGTTGGCGGGACGCCCCCTGCCGCATCTGCAGGACATCCTAGCCGCGGCGCAGCTTGGTCCGGCTGGCCTGATGGCGCCGGTGCCGGTGAAGCTGCGGATGACGGCGGCAGGCGCCACGGTCACCGCGGACGGCACGGCCGACACGCGCGGCGGCGGGCTGGACTTGGCCGTATCGGCGCAGGTGCCGGATCTTCGGCAACTGAGCACGGTGCTGGACCTGCGGCTGCCGCCCCTGCACAACTTGGCCGGGACGGCGCAGTTGGTCCGCGCGCCAAACACGGCAGCCCTGGCGTTGCATGGCCTGCGGCTGACGGCGCCGGGCAGCGATGCCGCGGGCGACGTTGCCCTGACCCTGTCGCCACGGCTCGCCCTGCGCGGCTCCCTGGTGTCGCAACAGCTTGACCTCGATGCCTTGCTGGCCCAGTCCACGGAGGAGCCTGCACCGCCAACCCCGTCCTCGCCAGCATCGTCCGCCCCACCGCCATCCGAGCCTCCGCTGCCGCACACGCCGCCGCAGACTGGTTGGCTGCTGCCGACGGCGCCGCTGCCGTTCGAGGCGCTTCGACGCGCCGACGGCGACCTGCGGGTCTCGGTCGGCCAACTCACTTGGCGCACCCTGATTGCCCGTGCCGTCCAGGCGCGGCTGCTGCTGCAGGACGGGCGCTTGCGGCTGGACCCCGTCATGGCGCAACTGCCCGGTGGTCCCATCGTGGCGCAGGTCACCGCCGATGCCAACGGCCCGGCAGCCGTCATCGCCCTGCGCGCGACGGAACTTGCGGCCGGGCCGATGCTGGCGGCGTTCGGTGCACCGGATGGCGCTGCGGGCTCGCTGGACCTGGACCTTGCGCTCAGCGGCCAAGGCGCCAGCCTGCATGACATGGCCAGCACCTTGAACGGCCACGCCGGGCTGGCGCTGGTGGATGGCAAGCTGGACAACCGCTGGCTGCTCGACGCGCTGGGGGAGGCGCTGCGCGGTGCCAGCCTGCCGTTCGAGCCAGGCGGGCGCAGCACGGTCCGCTGCCTGGCGCTGCGCGCCGACGCCGCGGACGGCAAGGCGACATTCAATGACTTGCTGCTGGACACCACCCGGATGCGCCTGGACGGCGACGGCACCGCCAACCTGGGCGACGAGGCGCTGGACCTGCACCTGCGTGCGCTGGTGCGCGTGGGCGGCAGCAGCCTGTCCCTGCCGGTTCACCTGTCCGGCCCGTTCCGTGCCCCGAAGGCGCAGGCGGAGGTCAAGGGCGACATCGGGCGGTCTGGCCTGATCATCGGCGGCGGCCCGCCCCCTGACGATTGCGCACCCCGCCTGACGCAGGCGCGCGACGGCCGGGTTGGGCTGATGCCCGCCGCCGCGCCGGAGGCGCCGCGCAGCAAGCCTGCCGACCTGTTCCGCAACCTGTTCCGGTAGGCCGCTCCGGCGTTCGTAATCTTCAACCTTGATGTGCCCTAACCCGGGAGCGTTCGCGTGCGTCGATTTTGGACCAATGCCACCCTGTCTTCCGGCGATGCCGGCCATGTCGTGATGCTGGACGGCAAGCCGCTGCGCATTCCCGGCCGCAATCCCGGCGGCGCCCCATTGACCATCGCCACCACGGCATTGGCCGAGGCCATCACCGCGGAGTGGCAGGCGGCTGGGGCGCGAGGCGGCGAGATGTCCATGGAGGACGTGCCGCTGACCCGGCTGGCTGCCACCGCACAGGACCGCATCGCTCCCAACCCGGCCCCGGTCGCCGCCGCCCTGGCGGAGTATGGCGAGAGCGACCTGCTGTGCTACCGCGCGGAGCATCCGCAGGAGTTGATGCTGCGCCAGGCGCGCTACTGGCAGCCCTGGCTCGACTGGGCCGCCCGCACCTACGGCGCGCGCCTGCAGGTCGCGGCCGGCGTCATGCACCTGCGGCAGGACCCGGCGGCGCTGGAGGCGATCCGGACGGCCTATGCTGCGCTGTCGGTCCCCGTCCTGGCGGCGCTGGGCGTCGCGGTCCCCGCCATGGGCAGCGCCGTGCTCGGCCTGGCGCTGGCCGACGGTGCGCTGGACGCCGCCGCCGCCCATGACGTGGCCGGGCTGGACGAGGCGTTCCAGGTGGAGAAGTGGGGCGAGGACGCCGAGGCCGCCGTGCGCCGCCAGCACGTCGCCGACGACATCGCCCTGGCCGAGCGGTTCATCTGGCTCAGCCGGCCGGATTAGCCTCGCCGAACACCTCGGCCCAGGCCGCCCGCAGCGCCACGTCGGCGTCGGCCATCGTCACCGGCAGGCCCAGGGCATGCAGGCTGGTCACGCCATGCTCCGGGATGCCGCAGGGCACGATTCCCGAGAAATGGTCCAGGTCGGGATCGACGTTCAGCGCCACGCCGTGCCAACTGACCCAGCGCGTCACCCGCACGCCGATGGCGGCGATCTTGGCCTCCGTTCCGGCCCCGCGGTCGGCGACCCAGATGCCGACCCGCCCCGCCCGCCGCTCCCCGCGGACGTTGAACCGGTCCAGGGCGCGGATCAGCCACTCCTCCAGCCCGTGCACGAAGGCGCGCACGTCGCGCGCCACCACGGTCCCATGCGGGCGCGTCAGATCCAGCATGATGTAGGCAGTGCGCTGGCCCGGCCCATGATAGGTCCACTGCCCCCCACGCCCGGCGGCAAACGTCGGAAAACGGCCGGGGTCGGCGAGGTCGCCAGGCTGTGCCGAGGTGCCGGAGGTATAGAGCGGCGGATGCTCCACCAGCCAGACCTGCTCCCGGGCGGTGTCGGCGCGGATGCCATCCACGCGGGCCTGCATGGCCGTCAGGGCCTCGGGATAGGGCAGGGGTTCATCCCGTATCCGCCAGTCCAGCCCAGGCGCCGCGTTACGTGCCGGGCGGATTGAACCGGGTTGCTCCATCGGCTATACGGTCCCTGGCACGATGCGGTCGTGGCGAAATGGTAGACGCGCAAGCTTGAGGTGCTTGTGGGGGAAACCCTGTGGAAGTTCGAGTCTTCTCGACCGCATAC
>CAXTFY010000255.1:0-8053 GCA_964243265.1 uncultured Acetobacteraceae bacterium
AGGCGTCGTATTCGCAGCTACGCCGCAGCGACGACGCCGGTGACCTCGGCCCAAACCTGAAAGGCTTGGCTCCGAGCAGCTCGATACTGGGTGGCGGGAACCTGGTGGCGGCAGAGGTGGAAGAGATTGTTGATCCCGTCATGGGCGGACAAGAAGCGTTGTGCCTGGCCAGGCGACTTGAACCGCTTATCTGCCGCTCTCGCCGTCGCGTCGGCTGGTGCGAGTTCTCCGAGCGGTTATTCAGGCCCTTGTGCTTCCTGTGCTCGACCGAGGGCATCACTCAGCACTTGGCCGCTCCATAGCTCGCCAGCTTATCGGTCACCATGACACGAGGCGCCCGGCACTGCCGCTTCAGCAGCTTGCGCAGCAGACGCTTGGCGGCCCGCATGTCGCGCCGGCTTTGAACAAGGATGTCCAGCACCATCCCGTTCTGATCGACCGCGCGCCACAGCCAGTGCTTCACGCCCGCGATCGTCAGCACGACCTTGTCCATATGCCACTTGTCGCCGGCTATAGGCAGCCTGTGGCGGATCTGGTTTGCGAACGCCTGGCCGAACTTGCGCGCCCACTGGCGTACGGTCTCGTGGTTGACGAGGATGCCGCGCGCGGCGAGTAGCTCGTCCACCATCCGCAGGCTAAGCGGAAAGCGGAAGTAGAGCCAGACCGCATGGCTGATGATCTCAGCCGGGAACCGGTAGCCGGCGTAGCTCGGGCAAGCAGGTATCGTCATCCCGCCCGCCTACCTAGGTCAGCCGCATGTCGCAAGCCGACCAGCAGCCAAGTTGACGGTGCCCCCCGGGTGGATACGCGGTAACGTCAAGCATCGCGCAACAATGTTGGACAATTTCAGGCAAAACATTAGCTATCAGCACGGGATTTGAATGTCGCTCAGAAAACAAACCCGGTAGATAAAGCTCCACTGAAACGTGAGGCGTACGTCCAATGGAAACCGCCGGAATGGCCAAGGGCTCTAAACGACACGTAACATCTACCCGTGCACGGTCCAGATTGCTGCAGATGCATTATGAGAGTAGCGTTGGCCACGTTGGCGGCAACCTTTCAGCGCTTGATGCAGTGCTGCATCTACATCAGGCAGTGTTGATTGACGCCGATCTGTTCGTCCTATCGAAGGGCCACGCCGCTGGTGCACTCTACATCTCACTTTGGGCAATTGGCCTGATCCCCGAGGCGATGCTGCAGACGTTCCACAAGGACGGCACGCAGTTGGCCGGCCACCCGGTTCCGCGCTGGCACGATCGGATCGCGTTCGGGACCGGCAGCCTTGGCCATGGGCTCGGCCTCGCAGCTGGGGCAGCCTTGGGTAAGCAGCTGCGCAACGAGCCCGGCCGCGTCTATTGCCTACTGTCCGACGGCGAATGTGAAGAGGGTTCGACCTGGGAGGCGCTGTTGTTCGCCCATCACCGGAAGCTCGCGAACCTAGTCGTCCTCGTCGATTCGAATAGGTTGCAGGGGTTTGGCAGCACGGCCGACGTCGCCTCGCTCGAGCCGCTGACACCCAAGTTCTCCGCCCTCGGCCTGGACGTGCGCGAGATCGACGGCCACGACCCGGCCGCGCTCGATGCCGCTCTCCAGATGCCGCAACACGGGCCCCGCATCGTCGTGCTCCGGACGGTGAAGGGGCGTGGGGTGTCGTTCATGGAAGGGCGAATGGAGTGGCACTACCTCGCCATGAACGAGGTTCAATACATGCAGGCGCAAGCCGAAATGGCCAAGGCGTAAAATGCGCAACGGTTTTTGCTCCGCCCTGGTCGCGCTCAGCGCGGTGAAGCCGATGGTGTTCCTGACCGGCGATCTCGGCTTCATGGCGCTCGAGCCATTGCAGGCAGCGATGGGCGACCGGTTCATCAACGCCGGCATCGCCGAGCAGAATATGGTCACCGTGGCGGCCGGAGCGGCGAGCGGCGGCGAGCAGTGCTGGGCTTATAGCATCGCCCCGTTTATCTACGGCCGGCCGTTCGAGCAAATCCGCAATGACGTCTGCCTGCATGATTTCGACGTCAAGCTGGTCGGCAACGGCGGCGGCTATGGTTATGGCGTGATGGGCGCGACGCATCACGCGATTGAGGACTATGGCGTGCTGTGCGGCTTGCAGAACATGCAGGTTTACGTGCCGGCGTTCGCCAGCGACGTGGCGCCGATCGTCACCGCCATGGCCGCGCACGCGCATCCCGCTTACCTGCGGCTCGGCCGATGCGAGAAGCCGGACGGCTTGGCGCTTCCGACCTACGCGCCCTGGCGCCACCTGCTGACCGGCGACACCGGCGTGCTCGTCGTGGTCGGCCCCGGCGCCGGTGGGGTTGTGGGGGCGGCGATGACGCTCGACGCCGCAGACCGCCCGGAGATCTGGGTCGTCGCCGAACTGCCGATCCAGCCCGACACCATGCCGCAAGCGATGCTGAGTCGGATTGCTGACACAGGCGCGCTATTCGTGCTGGAGGAGCATGTGGCGCATGGTGGGGCCGGGCAGATGCTGTGTCACGCGCTGATGCAGCGCGGAGTGCACCCCGGGCGATTTGGCCACTTCCACGCGAAGGGCTACTTGTCGGGCCGCTACGGCTCGCAGCGCTTCCACCGGATCGAGAATGGCATCGATGCAGCCAGCGTGCTCGCCGAAACCAGACGCCTGGACGCAGCATGATGGAGGCTGTGCTCCGAACGAAGGTGCTGCAGTTGCAGGGCCCGATCCTGGTGCTCGGCGCCAGCGGGTTCATCGGCGCCAATCTGTTCCGCGTGTTGCTGCGGCATCGGCCCGACGTGTTCGGTACCAGCTCGACGGCCTCCGCCTGGCGACTTGAGGGTGTGCCCGCCGAGAACATCGTGCCAGGCGACCTGCTGATTGAGCAGAGCGTCACTAGCCTGCTCGACAAGGTTCGGCCACGGACCGTGTTCAACTGCCTGGCGTTCGGGGCATACTCGTTCCAGACCGACAGTAGCCTGATCTACCGCACCAACGTAGACCTCACGGCGCGGCTGGTAGAGGAGCTGCAGCGGCGCGGCGTGCATCGCTACGTTCATGCCGGCAGCTCCTCCGAGTACGGCGACGACGCCTCGGGGCCATCCGAAGACGCGGCGCTGCACCCGAACAGCCACTACTCCGTTTCGAAGGGAGCGGCGGCCGGGCTGTTGTATTTTGCTGGCAAAAAGCAGGGCTTTCCCGGTGTCAACCTCCGCCTCTACTCGATCTATGGCCCGTACGAGGACTCGTCTCGCCTCGTCCCGGTCGCAGTCCTAAACGGGCTTGCCGGGCGGCCGTCGCAATTTGTCGACCCAGAAATCTCGCGCGACTATGTTTACGTCGACGACGCGTGCGAGGCGTTCGTGGACGCCGCGCTCAACCTGCCCGAGGCACGCTACGGCGAGTCGTACAACGTCGGCAGCGGCGTCGAAACGACGATCGGCAAGTTCGCCCAGGTCTGCCAAGACATGTTCGCCATGGCGGGCGCGCCTGAGTTCACCATGGCGGCCCGGGGCTGGGACGTTGCACACTGGTATGCTAATTCCACCAAGGCTCAGGCCGACCTCGGCTGGCGCACGCGTACGCCGTTGCGCGAGGGTATGGTGCGCATGGTCGAATGGATGCGCGCGCTGGAACACCCCGACCGCTACGTGAAATCGTCCAAGAAGTTCGGCCGCGACGAGACCTGGAGCGTGTCTGCGATTATTGCTTGCTACAAGGACGGCCAGGCAATCCCGATTATGCACCGTCGTCTGACGGACGTGTTCGAGCGCCTGAACGTCGCCTACGAAATTATCTTCGTGAACGACAACAGTCCTGACGACAGCGAAGAGGTCATCCGCGCCATCTCCGCCCGGGACCGGCACGTGATCGGCATCTCGCACTCGCGCAATTTCGGTTCGCAGTCGGCGTTCCGCAGCGGGATGGAGATCGCTACCAAGAACGCCTGTGTGCTGCTCGACGGCGACCTGCAGGACCCTCCGGAGCTGATCGAGCAGTTCATAGCGCGCTGGCGGGCCGGTTTCGAGGTGGTCTACGGCCGTCGGGTCAAGCGCGAGGCGCCGCTGTATATGATGGTATGCTATAAGCTGTTCTATCGGCTGTTCCAGCGGCTGTCCTACATCTCGGTCCCCGCCGATGCCGGCGATTTCTCGCTGATGGACCAGCGCGTGGTCCGAACGTTGCTGAGCTTCCCGGAGCGTGACTTATTTATCCGTGGCATCCGCGCATTCGCTGGTTTCCGCCAAACCGGCGTTGATTACGTGCGGCCCGAGCGGATGTTCGGCGTGACGACAAATAGCTTGCTGAAAAACATAGGCTGGGCGAAAAAGGGGCTGCTGTCGTTCAGCAACACGCCGCTGAATGTACTCACTGGGGCAGGCTTCGGATTGTTCGGTCTGTCGGTGTTGATGGGCGCGGTGTCGATCCTGTCGCGCCTAGTATTCCCGGGGGCGGCACCGCGGGGTTTTACTAGCACGATACTTGTGGTGATCTTCTTCGGCTCAATCAATATTCTAGCCGTGAGTCTGATTGGCGAGTACATCGCTAAAATCTTCGAGGAGGTAAAGCGGCGGCCACATTTTGTGAGACGGAATTTTGTCCGTGACGGGGAAATTCGCGCCGCTCCAGAAACCGGCCGCGTCTCCTTTCAGCAGAACGGTTGAGGTCGCAGGTGCACCCTGTGGAAAATGCCTTAGACCGCTCTCAGAGTGGAATAGTCTGGCTCCGCCAAGCGCTGTTATTCCTTCGTTTTGGCTTAGTCGGACTGCTCAACACCGCTTTCGGCTACTCCATATTTGCCGGGCTGGTGCTCGTCGGCCTGCGGCCCGGCTTCGCCTTGGCAGGGGCGGCGGTGCTTGGCGCAGGCTCTAACTTCTATACGTCGCAGCACTTGGTATTCGGCCGTACGACCAGGGCCAGTCGATTCATCCTGTTATACACGGCAACCCTAGCGGTCAACGTCGCAGCTCTCCACGCGCTTGAAGCCGCTCACTTGTCGGCGCTGTATTCGCAAGCGCTGCTGGCACTGCCAATAGCAGTCCTATCCTTCACGGGCCAGCGCCTATGGGTATTCGGGCCCACGCGAGCCGGAACAATAGCCGAACGTGAGCGGCGCAACCTGATCGAGCGGAAGTGTGAAGATTTTCGGCCGCCGGTGTTCAAGCCGAACTCGACGGCTCGCCATACTTTTGAGAATTCGTTACGTCGTTTTCTGGACTTGCAAGCCGGTACGGCCTGGACAGATCTAAAGATCGAGCTTCGGAGTGCCAGCGGCAAACTACTCGACATTGGCTGCGGCGCACAGATTTACCGTCCCCTCGTTCCAATTGGCGTCATATATTATGGTATTGACACTTGCGACGCTCGCGAGAGATTCGGCTATGCGATCTCGGACACGCATTATTTTGCCGGCGAAGAATGGGGCGTCCCGAACGGATCAATCGACGTTGCCTTGTGCACGGAGGTCCTGGAGCATGTCACCGAGCCAGCGCGGTTACTGGCCCAAACTTTCCGCTGCCTCCGGCCCGGCGGCCGTCTGGTACTGACCGTTCCGTTTGCGGCCCGTTGGCATTTCGTACCGTACGATTACTGGCGATACACACCTTCAAGTCTTCAGATGCTCCTGACTGATGCCGGGTTCGAACAGATAATGGTTCATGCCCGCGGTAACCCTCTCACTGTTGCCTGCTACAAGGTCATGGCGCTGCAATTGATGTTGTTGTTTGGCGCCGAAGAACACCAGCCTGGTCCGGCTAAGCGGCTGATGGGCTTACTGCTGCTACCAGTCCTGTTCGCGGTCGCCTTACTCGCGCAAATGACGTTGGTGGCAGACTGGGGCGATGACTGCCTCGGCTACACCGTCACGGCGCGCCGAGCCTTCGGAAGTGGCGAATGATTGCAAGCCACTCAGGTGCTGTGCCGCCGACCCATTGCGATGCTGATACACTCGCCCGCAACGTCTACCCGCTCGCATACTGGGCCAGCTTACTGTCTCTGCCGGCACTGGCCAAGCGCGCGTTGCTCTATGCGCTGCAGGCGTGCAGTATCCCGCGTCAAGCAGTCGGCATGGAATTGGTCAATCTGCTCACCATCGGGTGGCGACCGGATGGTGTGAAATATCGGCAGTGCCTTGCTCCGGGAGCATCTGGCGGGCCCGGGTCAACATTCGTCGGTAATGAAGGTCTGCAGCTTGATCTTGGTCGAGCGCTTGCCAAGCTGCGCAGGGCGGGCGTAGGCCGGGTCTTCGCATCCGAAACTCATACTTTGAGGGCGACGCTGGGGATGGAGGATTCCGCCCTTGGTAGGACGCTCTGCACCGAGAGGCTATACCGTCACTGGGCGACGCAAGCTGTAGGCATAGCAGTGGATCATTGGCGTCGGCCGCCGCGAGCCAGCGTAACTTTCCCAGCCGGATCCGTTGCGGATCGACTGTAACGAAAGGGTCGCCAAATGTTGAAAACACGCGCTCTCCGGCTAATCATACCGGCGATCTGCCTCACATTACTGGCCCTCATGGTCGAGCTATACGTAAATTTTGGAAATGTATACACTAGTGTGTTGACGATGTGGATGTTGTGGCCGTTTCCCCACCCTTTCATCGATTGGGAATGGTTGCCGTCGGCCGCCGCGTGCTGGAACCGGGGCGTCGACGTTTACATCGACAACACTTGTTACACGCCGGTCGCACACGGCCGGCACAACTATTCGCCGCTTTGGCTCCGGGCTACATTCCTGCCGTCCGACCCCCAAGGGATCGCAGCAGCCGGGCTGTTGCTTGCCGTGCTGTTCTGCCTCTCGCTCGCCTGCCTGCCGCCACCGCGGCGGCGCACGGAGGTTGTCATCCGCTTGCTCGCTGCGACGTCGAGCCTGACCGTCTATGCCATCGAGCGGGGTAACGCCGACGTCATCCTGTTCTTGCTCGCGATGGTCGGGGCGTGGCTATGGTCCGGCCGGCCGGCGCAGCGCATCGGCAGCTATGCAATATTCACCGGCATGGCACTGCTCAAATTTTACCCGCTGGTGCTGCTATTGTTGGCGCTGCGGGAGCGTGTCCGAGTGCTCGCGGCGGTCGCCGTTGCCGCTAGTACCTGCGTCGTCGGGTTCGTCGCGATCTACCACGACGAACTAGCAGCGGCACTGCGCAACGTGCCGGAGCCCAAGCATTTCTTCGGGAACGGGTTCGCCGCAATCAATCTACCCTATGGACTCCAGGCGCTTGGGCTGCTCAACCACACCGCGGCGATAATACTACTATTGTTGCTGTCGATGATGGCGGCGGCGTTTGCCTTATGGCTCGTCGAGTGCTGCGGCATTCGCCGCGGGCTAGATGGACTGCCGGCGTTCGACCGCGGCCTGTTGCTGGCGGGCGCGGCGCTGATCTGCGGCTGTTTCTTCGCCGGCCAGAGCATCGGCTACCGCGCCATCTTTCTGCTGCTCACGCTTCCCGGCCTGCTCAGGCTGGCCCAGGCGCTGCCTGGCCGTGCTGGGCGCATGATGTTCGCCACGTGCATCGCGATCCTGTTTAACATGTGGGTGTTGTACCTGCAGTTCTGGACATTTGTGAACGTCGACATTCCTGCCGGTAAGGGCTTGGAGAACACCACCGTGGGCGCGCTGCACTGGTTGGCGCACGAGCTAGCGTGGTGGTGGATCATTAGCGTGTTGCTGTCCACCATGTTTGGCTTCATGCTGAACTCGCCTTTCTGGTATACGCTTGCCGGATCTTGGCAACGAGCCGCCGATCAGCTCTCCGCGCGCTGGCCTAAAATTTCGTTTGAGAAGGTCGATTAAGTTCGTGGGGTGGTCTGACTGGGGGAGCCGTGGGGAGTGTCAAAACCTGGGGCGGCCCGCTTGCCGGTCTTGGGTTGATCAGCCTGGCTGATGGCTGACCACGAGGACGGCAGGCGTGATGCAGTGGACGGTGCGGCTGGAGGCGACGACAAGCGCGAGCGAGGTGAAAACGGGCGTGGTTCAAAGCAGGGTCACACGTGAAGCTGGGTTGGCGCTGCCAGGATGGATGAGAGAGCATGCAGAGTTATAGGGGTGATCAGGCTGCGGCGGCTGTTGGTCGCCGAT
>CAXTFY010000256.1:0-8035 GCA_964243265.1 uncultured Acetobacteraceae bacterium
TTCTTCGACTGCCGCTCGTAGATGTCGGCGTAGCGGGACTGCTGGCTGACCTGCTCGCCGTGCCGGGCATAGCGGAGGAACTCGATCTCCGACCCGCCATTCAGCAAGGCGCGGCCGGGCAGCGGCAGCTCGGGCAGGCCGTCGCTGGCGGCGGACACCAGGCCGTCGAAGTCCGGGTCCCCGGCCCGTTCGCTTAGCACGTCTGGTGTGCCGAGCGGGCGGCGGAACATGAAGGCGGGGTAGATCGGCGGGGCCACCGGGCCGCCGAAGCGCGCAGGGGCCGCACCCGGGGCGTAGTCGCCGTCATCGTCGGCCATGATCGCCTGGGCGTAGCGGCGGACAGCCCCGGGCTCGACCGTGTCGCAGGCGGTGACGGTGTCGCTCTGCCGCCCGATGTAGGACCGGATCTCGTCGGTCAGGATGGTGGTCACTGGTTCGGCTCCCGTCACGCTGCGGTCGTCTCGGATACGGGCCGGCCTGGCGCGCGGCGCAGGCCCACGACGCCGGCCTCGGCCAGCGCGGCCACCTCGTCGGCGCCGTAGCCCAGCGCCCGCAACACTTCCTCCGTGTGCTCGCCCAGGTGCGGCGGGTGCCGTTCGATCCGGCCCGGCGTTTCCGACAGCTTGATCGGCAGCCCCGCGACCTTGATGCGGCCGAGATCAGGCACGTCGATCTCCCGGATCATCTCGCGGGCGGCGACCTGGTCCTCCTCCACCGCCTGGTCGATGCGGTTGACGCGGGTGCAGGGCACGCCCGCGGCATCCAGCCGGCCGATCCAGTGCTGGGCGGGGTGCCGGGCCAGGGTCTCGCCAATCAGGGACAGCAGGGTGTCGCGATGCCGGGCCCTGGCGTTTGCGTCGGTGAAGCGGGGGTCGCGCTCCCACTCCGGGCAGCCGACGGCGCCGCAGAAGCCGCCCCACATGCGCTGGTTGAATGCGGCGATGACGATCCAGTCATCCGCGGCCTTGAACGCCTGGTAGGGGATCTGCGTCGCGCTGCCGCTGCCGGAAGGCTCCGGCACCTTCCCGGTCGAGAAGAAGCGGCACAGGTGGTAGGACAGCATCGAAACCTGCCCTTCGAGCAGCGAGGTATCGACGCGCTGGCCGCGCCCGGTGGTATGCCGGGCTTCCAGCGCCATCATGATGCCGATCGTGCCCATCAGCCCGGCACCGATGTCGGCGACCGAAAGGCCCATCTTCATGGGGCCGCCACCAATCTCGCCGGTGATGCTCATGCCGCCGCTAAAGGCCTGCATGAACAGGTCGTTCGCCGGGTCGTCCCGGCGCGGGCCGCTGGCGCCGAAGCCGCTGATGGAGCAGTAGATCAGCCGGGGATTGGCAGCCGCGAGCGACTCCCAGTCCAGCCCGGCCCGGGCCAGGGCGCCGAAGCGGTAGTTGTCGATCAGCACGTCCGCACCCTCGATCAGCCGGCGCGCGACGGCCACGCCCTCCGCGTCCTTGAGGTCGAGCGCAATGCTGCGCTTGTTGCGGTTCGCGGACGCGTAATAATGCGACATGCCACCGTAGAAGTGCGGAGGCCAGGCCCGGCTGTCGTCGCCGTGGCCAACGCGTTCGACCTTGACAACGTCGGCGCCGTAGTCTGCCAGCATCATGCCGCAGAATGGTCCGGCCATCGCCACGCTGATCTCAACAACCTTGATGTGGCTCAGGGGACTGGTCATCGATTGAACGTTTCCCAGGGATGCCGATCTCTGTCGGCTTCGTACCAAGTCTTGACGTCTTGTATTCACCATGCGAGTTCTTCACTCGCTTGCCATCAAGCTATCCGGTCTTCCCGTGCTTGTAAACGCCGGCCTGCCGACCCTTCCCATGCCGTCACGGAGGATGCTTGGTTCAAACGGCAACATGCTCGGACAGAGCTGGGCGCGAGGCGCCGCCGGACCGCCAGTTCGTCACCGCCCTGGCCCGCGGTCTCAAGATTCTCGGCTGCTTCCATCCGGCGCGGCCCAGCCTCAGCGTGACGGAGATCGCGGCGGACCTCAACCTGCCGCAGCCGACAGTCTGGCGCCTGTGCCAGACCATGCTGTCCCTCGGTTACCTGGCGGCCGGGGAAGGCGGCCGGTTGCGGCCGGCCCTAGCTGTCCTGCGCCTCGGCTATGCCACGCTTTCGGAATTGCCCGTGGCCGAGCTGGCCCGCCCCTACCTGCAGGAACTGGCCGACGACGTGGGGGGTGCGGCCGGCATGGCCGTGCGGGACGGGCATGACATGCGTTTCGTGCAACGGTGCGAGAGCGCCTCCCAGCTCGTGCTGAACCTTCGCATCGGCTCCCGCGTGCCGGTCGCGACCTCTGCCATGGGCTGGGCCTACCTGGCGGGGCTGCCGGAAACCGCCTGGGACGAGGCCACCGGCGCCCCCGTGGCCTGGGCTGCCGCGAAGCCGGCCTTCCGGGCAGCCCTGGCGGAGTTCCAGGCCGAGGGCTTCATCATCAACCCGGGCGTGCTGCATCCCGGCTACACCACCGCCGCCGTTCCCGTGATGGGCGCCGATGGCCTGCCGTCGTTCACGCTGAACTGCGGCGCCGCCGCCTCGGTGCTGTCCGGCGTGCGGCTGCGGAAGGAGGTCGGGCCACGGCTGCGCGCCCTGGCCGCCTTGATCGCGTCATCGACGTGACCGGCCAGAAAGCCCGGCGGGGCGCCACCGTCCCAGCGCCCGCCGCAGACGACCCCGCTGCAAACGCCCCCGCCGCAAATCAGGGGGAGCGGCCCTTCGTCACGGCTCTGGCCCGCGGGCTGGAGATCCTCAGTTGCTTCAGCTCCTCCCGGCCGGAGATCGGCGGCACGCAACTGGCTGGGATGACCGGGCTGCCGCAGCCAACGGTCTGGCGCCTGTGCCACACCATGGTACAGCTCGGCTACCTGGTTCCGGTCGGCGGCGACAAGCTGCGGCCCGGCATTCCCGTGCTGAAGCTGGGGCGCTCCGCGCTTGCCTCGATCCCGCTGGCGGAGGCGGCCCGGGCGCCGATGCAGGCGATGGCGGACCGGTTCGGCTCCGCCAGCGGCCTGGGCGCCCGGGATGGCGGCCGCATGGTGTTCGTGCAGCGCTGCATCAGCGAGGCAACCCTTGTGATGAACCTGCGCGTCGGCGCCCGGCTGCCTCTGCTCAGCTCGGCCGTGGGCTGGGGCTTGCTGGCGGGCCTGCAGCCGGACGAGCGGGACGCGCTGCTGGCGGAGCACGGCCCCAACGATCCGCGTTGGCCGACCGTGCAGCCGCTTCTTCAGGCGGCTTTGAACGAGGCGGCTAAGGCCGGCTTTATCCTGAACATCGGCGTCTTCCATCCCGGCTACAACACGGTGGCGGTTCCGGTGCGCGGGTCCGACGGCCGGGCGATGTTCGGCCTCACCTGCGCCGGCTCGGCCACGACGCATACGGCCGGCTTCCTGCGCAACCAGGTGGCGCCCGTGCTGCTGGCGGTCGCGCGCGACCTGGAACGGACGCCGGGTCAGACCTCGTAGGCCCAGGGCTCCACCTGCAAACGGTAGGCGGCCCCGTCCCGGGCCAGGCGGGCGAAACCGGGGAAATGCAGGTGCATGCCGCCGATGACCAGGCGCTCCCGGACGGTCATCTCGAAGACCTGCTTGCGGGACGCGGCGGCCATCGGGCCGTCGTAGTCGTACAGCATCGTGACATCCGGGCGCGGCACCTGCAGCTCCGGCACGTGCACGGTGTCGCCCCAGACGATCATCTCCTCCCCACCGGAGCTGATCCGATAGGCGCAATGGCCCGGCGTGTGCCCCGGGCTAGGCACGCCGACGATGCCGGGCAGCACCTCGCCCGATTGGAAGGTCCGGGTGCGGTCCCGATAGGGCGGCAGGCGGAAGCGGGCAGAGGCGAAGTAGCGGGTGCGGGCGCGCTCGTCGGCCTTTGCCATCGCGGCATCGTCGAACCAGTGCGCCAATTCGGTCGCGTGCACCACGACCTCGGCCCGCGGGAACAGGGCGGCGCCGTTATCGTCCGTCAACCCGTTGGAGTGGTCGGGGTGGATGTGGGTCAGCAGGATGGTGTCGATGTCACCGGGCTCGATCCCGGCGGCGCGCAGGCTTTCCGGCAAGCGGCCGCAGGTCGGTCCCATGGTGGTGCCGGACCCCGCATCCACCAGCACGGTCCGCCCGGCCCCGCGGATGGCGAACATGTTGACGCCGATGCGCACCTTCGGCCGGCCGGTGGCGTCCTGCACCATCCGGTCCGCCTCGGCGGTGCCCATGCCGCGCACCGCATCCAGCGGCGGGTCCACGTAGCCGTCGCTGACAGCCGTGACCAACAGGTCACCGAGGCGGCGGTGATAGACGCCAGGGATTTGCGACATCGGGCGCTGCATCAGACGGCACTCCCGGCCGGGATGGTGCAGCCACGCGGATCGACCTTGGTCGATTCCATGAACACCAGGCCGCAGCCGCCCGCGGCATACTTGCCAAGGTGCATGAAGTGCCAGTCGCCGACATGCCCATCCACCGCGGAGTAGGTGAGCATCGGCGACAGCACGATGCGGTTCTTGAGTTGCACCCCGCGGATGCGCATGGGCGTGAACAGCATGGTATCCATGGGTGGTCCCTCGTGTCCGATCTTCGCGTCGAACCTTGACGCAAGCCGTCTTGGTCGCAGCGACCTGACACGCTTCGGGGGTGGATTTCAAGATGCGGATAGCTTATTCGCAAGCACCTTGATGGACGGAAGCGGCCCACCAGATGGCCAGCGACGGAGGAGAGAGGCGATGTCCGACCTGCCGAAACACGTGGAGATGATCGAAGTTGGCCCAAGGGACGGCCTGCAGATCGAACCGCGCATCCTGACCACCGATGAGAAGGTCCGGATGGTCGATGCCCTGGCCGATAGCGGCATCAGGCAGATCGAGGTCGGCTCCTTCGTCAACCCGAAGGCGGTGCCGCAGATGGCCGACACCAGCGAGCTGTTCGACCAGCTCGACAAACGGCCAGGCATTCGCTACCGCGCGCTGTGGTTGAACCCTAAGGGTCTGGAGCGTGCCCTGGCCAACGGCCATGTCGACATGGACGGCAAGCTGACGCTGACGGCCAGCGAGACCTTCGTGAAGCGCAACACCAACCGCAGCATCGACGAGACCTTCGATCAGATGCCGGACTGGATCGAAAGCTACCGCAAGGCCGGGATCGCCGCGGACTCGCTTGGCGTGATGGCGGCCTTCGGTTGCAACTTCGAGGGTTATATCCCGGAGGAGAAGGTGATCGGCCTGATCGCCCGGGCGATGCAGGTCATGCAGGACAATGGCTGCACGCTGAAGAACCTGTCGCTGGCGGACACGATGGGCTGGGGCACGCCGGGCCAAATGAAAAGCATGTTGGGCAAGGTGCGCGACAAATGGCCGGAGCTGCACCTGAAGCTGCACCTGCACGACACCAGGGGCTGCGCGGTCGCCAATGCGGTGGCGGCGATGGAGATGGGCGTCGCGGAGTTCGATTCGTCGGTGGGCGGCCTGGGGGGCTGCCCGTTCGCTGGGCACAAGGGTGCCGCCGGCAACGTGTGCACGGAGGACCTGGTCTTCGCCTGCGGCGAGATGGGCGTCGAGACCGGCATCGACCTGGATGCCCTGGTCGAGGCGGCAAAGCTGACCGAGGAGATGGTCGGGCACGTGCTGCCGGGGAAGGTCATGAAGGGCGGCACGCTCACCCGCTGGAAAGAGCACCGGGCGTAAGACAGGTCAGGAGACCAGCATGGAATTCGAGTTCACACCGCAGCAGAAGCAACTGCGCCGCGATGTCCAAGCCTTCATCGCCGAGAACATGACGGACACGCTGCGGGCCGAGCTGAGGGACGATGCCCGCGGGTCCGGCCCGGAGGGTGACGCCTTCTTCGAGAAGATCATGGCCCGCGGCTGGACCGCGGTCAGTTGGCCCAAGGAGTACGGCGGCCAGGGCGGCAGCCCGATGGACCAGTTCATCATCGAGGAGGAATTCCAGCGCATCGGCTACAAGCGCATCGGCGGCGGCGGCACGGGCGCGCCCGCCATCCTGGCCTCGGGCACGGAGGAGCAGAAGCGCAGCTTCGTCCCCGCTACCATCAAGGGGGAGATCTCGTTCTCCCAGGGCTACAGCGAGCCCGGCTGCGGCACCGACCTGGCGGGCATCCAGTGCCGGGCGCTGCGCCAGGGCGACACCTACGTCATCAACGGGCAGAAGATCTACACGACCTCCGCCCATGCCTGCACCCACATCTTCCTGATGGTGCGGACGGACCCGGGGAGCAAACGGCAGGCTGGGTTGTCCATCCTGCTGGTGCCGATCGACACGCCGGGGATCACCGTGCGCCCGCTGTGGACGATCCAGAACGAGCCGCGTGCGCCGACGCTGACCACCTATGGCGAGCCGCGCACCAACGAGGTGTTCCTGGCCAACGTGGTGGTTCCCGCCTCCTGCCTGCTCGGCGAGGAAGGCGACGGCTGGGCGGTGGCCCGGCGGGGGCTGAACCTCGATCGGGTGGGTGCGTGGCGCTACCTGATCTCGGTCATGCGCGACGAGGACATCGTGAACTGGTTGAAGAAGAACGAGCCGCGCAACGCCAGCCTGCGCGCCGACCCAAGGGTGCGCGACAAGGTGGCGGAGCTGTGGATCGAGGGCCAGGTGGCCCGGCTGATGACGATGCGGAGCATGTCCATCGCCCAGCGCGGGCAACCCTTCTCCTACGAGGGTTCGGCCGAGAAGGTCTGGGCACCCGAGCACGGCGTGCGCGCAACGGAGGCGATCAGCCAGATCCTCGGCCCGTCGGCGCAGTTGCTGAACGGCTCGCCCGATGCGGTCGAGGACGGCTTATTCGCCCACAACCTGCTGGGCGCGTTCCAGTCCACCGTCAATCACGGCAGCGTCCAGGTCATGCGCGACCAGATCGCCCGCAACGGGCTTGGCATGCCCCGCGCCCGGGCCGCCGCCCCGGCCGCAGAGCGCCGGAAGGAGGCCTGAGACATGGACGTCCTGCTGACTGCAGACGAAACGGAGGTGCAGCGCGCGGCGGCCGAGTTCCTGGCGTCGGAGTCGACCGCAGCCCTGGCCCGCGAGGCCGAACGTGACCCGGAGCGGATATCCCGGGCGCTTTGGGCCAAGGTGGCGGAGTTGGGCTGGCTCGGCATCAGCCTGCC
Source organism: uncultured Acetobacteraceae bacterium (assembly GCA_964243265.1). Lineage (GTDB taxonomy): Bacteria > Pseudomonadota > Alphaproteobacteria > Acetobacterales > Acetobacteraceae > DASWOJ01. Next base: position 7,124 of record CAXTFY010000256.1, read on the forward strand.
GGAGGCCTGCGGCGGGCAGGAGCTTCCACTGTCCTACCTGGGACTGCTGTTCGAGGAGCTTGGGCGCCGGATCACGCCCGTGCCCATGCTCGGCACCATGGTCACCGCCCTCATCCTGGCCCGGCACGGCAGCGCAGCCCAGCGCGACCTTCTGCACCAGGTGGTCGAGGGCAAGCTGATCCTCACCTATGCGATACAGGAACAGGACTGCCGCTGGTCACCGGATGCCGTGTCGCTGGCCGGCAGGATCGAGGGCGGCCAGCTTGTGCTCACCGGCGAGAAGGCGTTCGTCGATAATTTCCGTAGTGCCGGGCGATGCCTGGTGGTGTTCCGGATGCTGGATGGCAGCGGCCTTGGGCTGGCCTTGGTGGACACGAAGGCACCGGGCATTTCGGTCACGGACCTGTTGACCACGGCCGGGGATGCCGAGGCGACGGTGCGCTTCGAGGCCGTCCGGGTGCCGGTGGCCGACCTGGTCGGCGCCCCGGCGTCCGGCCGGTCCATCGTGCTCGAACTCATGGACCTGGCTGCCGCCTTCACCACCGCGCTGATGGTGGGCGCAGCCGGCGAGGCCACGCACCGGGCGGTGGAATATGCCAAGCAGAGGAACGCGTTCGGCCAACCCATCGGGTCCTTCCAGGCCATCCAGCACATGGCGGCGGACATGACCATCGGCGTCGATGGCGCGCAGTTGCTGGTGCGGGAGGCGACTTTCCGGATTGGCAACGGCTTGTCGGCGCGGGTGGAGGTGGCGCAGGCCAAGTCGTTCGCCAGCGAGAAGTGCCTGGCCGCCGCGCGCATGGCCCAGCAGATCTTTGGCGGGATCGGCTTCATCGCCGAGTTCGACCAGCAGCTCTGGTATCGCCGGGTGGCGGCCTGGAGCCTGCGTTGCGGAACGGCGCCGGAGCATCG
>CAXTFY010000257.1:0-7997 GCA_964243265.1 uncultured Acetobacteraceae bacterium
TCGGCGGCGGCACCCCCAGCCTGATGGAGCCGGACACCGTCGCCGCCCTGATCGCTGACGCCACCACCCTGTTCGATCCGCTGCCGGACCTGGAGATCACCCTGGAGGCCAACCCTACCAGCGTGGAGTTGGCCAAGCTGGCCGGCTTCCGCGCCGCCGGGGTGAACCGTGCGTCGCTGGGCATCCAGAGCCTGGACGCGGCGGCGCTGGCCATGCTCGGCCGGCAGCACTCGGCGAGCCAGGCCGTGGCAGCGCTGGAGGCGGCACGGGCGACCTTCCCGCGGGTGTCGTTCGACCTGATCTACGCCCGGCCCGGCCAGGGCGTCGCGGCCTGGCAGGCCGAATTGGACCAGGCGCTGCACCTGTGCGCCGACCACCTCTCGCTTTATCAGCTCACCATAGAGCCCGGCACCGGCTTCGAGGCGCTGCACCGCCGGGGCGAGCTGGTGCTGCCGGACGATGACCTTGCGGCCGAGCTGTACGTCGCCACCGCCGACGCTTGCGCCGCGCACGGGCTGCTCCCCTACGAGGTCAGCAACCTCGCCCGCCCCGGCGCGGAAAGCCGGCACAACCTGGCGTATTGGCGCTACCTCGACTACGCCGGCATCGGCCCCGGCGCGCACGGTCGCGTCACCCTGGATGGCCACCTGATCGCCACCCGCCGCCACCGCGCGCCGGAACCCTGGGCCGACCGCGTTGAGCGGCAGGGCCACGGCAGCACCGCCGAGGAGCGCATCGCCCCGCGCGACCGTGCCCGCGAGATGCTGCTGATGGGCCTGCGCCTAACCGAGGGCATCGACGCCACCCGCTTCGCCGTCCGCACCGGGATGGCGCTGGACGACGCGCTCGACCGGTCCGTGCTGGATCAGGCGCTGGAGGCGGACTATTTGACCTATGCCGGAAGCCGTCTGGCTGCGACGGCCGAGGGGCGCCTGCGCCTAGACGCCTTGTTAGGGCAACTTGTGTCATAGCAAGCCTGCGTCATGGCAAGCCTCTGTCCTAGCCCTGGCGCTTGTTACGTCCCCCGCCCTACCCTACGTGAGCCGCCATGAGCACCGAACACGACCAGGCCCTTCCGCCTGAGCACCCCGAACCCATCCCCGCCGACGCCGCCTACCCGGCGCCGGAGGGCGATCCCGAAACGCAGATCGCCCAACTGACCGCCGAGCGCGACGACATGCGCGACCGCTGGATCCGGGCGGAGGCCGAAATGGCCAACGTCCGCTCCCGCGCCAAGCGCGACGTGGACGACACCCGGCAATATGCCGTGCAGAAGTTTGCCGCCGACGTCGTCGAAGCCGCGGAAAACCTGCGCCGCGGCCTGACCAGCCTGCCCGCGCACCAGGACGGCGAGCCCGACATCGTCACCAAGCTGCGCGACGGCCTGCAGGGCGTGGAGCGCAGCTTCGTCGGCATCCTGGAGCGCAACGGCATCCAGCGCACCGACCCAACGGGGCAGCCGTTCGACGCCAACCTGCATCAGGCGATGGCGGAGCAGCCCTCGGCCGAGCACCCGCCCGGCACGGTGGTGCAGGCCTGGACCAACGCCTGGACCCTGAACGGCCGCCTGCTGCGCCCGGCGATGGTGGTCGTGGCCAAGGCCGGCGCCCCGTCACAGGAAGACAGCGCCGCCTGATATGCACGGCTAACGTGCAGGGCCGGGCCTTGTCCCGGCGGGGTGCGCTGAATACATCAGAATGGTTACAACATAGGACGGTGCCCGGTGCTTCGGGCCAGGCGCCGCCGCTGCAAGGAGACTCTGTATGAGCAAGGTCATCGGCATCGACCTCGGCACCACCAATAGCTGCGTCGCCATCATGGAAGGCTCCACCAGCGCCGACGTGCGCGTGATCGAGAACGCGGAGGGCGCCCGCACCACCCCCAGCATGGTCGCGTTCAGTGACAGCGGGGAGCGCCTCGTCGGCCAGAGCGCAAAGCGCCAGGCCGTCACCAACCCGACCAACACGCTGTATGCCGTGAAGCGCCTAATCGGCCGCCGCTACGCCGACCCGCTTGTCGAGAAGGACAAGGGCATGGTGCCCTATGCCATCGTCCGCGGCAGCAACGATGACGCCTGGGTCGAGGCGCGCGGCGAGAAGTATTCGCCGAGCCAGGTCAGCGCGTTCATCCTGGGCAAGATGAAGGAGACCGCCGAGTCCTATCTCGGCGAGAAGGTGACGCAGGCCGTCATCACCGTCCCTGCCTACTTCAACGACGCCCAGCGCCAGGCGACCAAGGACGCGGGCAAGATCGCCGGGCTGGAGGTGCTGCGGATCATCAACGAGCCGACCGCGGCGGCGCTCGCCTACGGCATGGACAAGAAGGGTGGCGGCGTGATCGCCGTGTACGACCTCGGCGGCGGCACCTTCGACGTGTCCGTGCTGGAGATCGGCGACGGCGTGTTCGAGGTGAAGTCCACCAATGGCGACACCTTCCTCGGCGGTGAGGACTTCGACAACCGCGTAATCGGCTACCTCGCCGACGAGTTCAAGCGCGAGCAGGGGATCGACCTGCGCAAGGACAAGCTGGCGCTGCAGCGGCTGAAGGAAGCCGCCGAGAAGGCGAAGATCGAGTTGTCGTCCAGCAAGGAAACCGAGATCAACCTGCCGTTCATCACCGCCGACGCCTCGGGGCCGAAGCACCTGGTGATGAAGCTGTCCCGCGCGAAGCTGGAGAGCCTGGTGGACGACCTGATTGAGCGGACGCTGGCCCCGTGCCGTGCCGCCCTGAAGGACGCCGGCGTGACAGCGGGCGAAATCAGCGAGGTGATCCTGGTCGGCGGCATGACCCGGATGCCCAAGGTCATCGAGACCGTGAAGCAGTTCTTCGGCCGTGAGCCGGCCCGCAACGTGAACCCCGATGAGGTCGTGGCCATTGGCGCCGCCGTGCAGGGCGCGGTGCTGAAGGGCGACGTGAAGGACGTGCTGCTGCTGGACGTGACGCCGCTGAGCCTGGGCATTGAGACTCTGGGCGGCGTGTTCACCCGGCTGATCGACCGCAACACCACGATCCCGACCAAGAAGAGCCAAGTGTTCTCTACGGCCGACGACAACCAGAGCGCGGTCACCATCAAGTGCTTCCAAGGCGAGCGCGAGATGGCCTCCGACAACAAGCTGCTGGGCGATTTCAACCTCGAGGGCATCCTCCCGGCGCCGCGCGGCGTGCCACAGATCGAGGTGACGTTCGATATCGACGCGAATGGCATCGTCAGCGTGCAGGCCAAGGACAAGGCGACCGGCAAGGAGCATCAGATCCGCATCCAGGCCAGCGGCGGCCTGTCCGACAGCGACATCCAGAAGATGGTCCGTGAAGCCGAGGCCAACGCCGAGTCTGACAAGAAACGGCGCGAGCAGGTCGAGGCGCGCAACAGCACCGAGGCGATGATCCACCAGGTCGAGAAGGCCCTGCAGGACGGCGGCGACAAGGTTCCGGCCGATGCGAAGGCCGAGGCCGAGGCCGCCGTCACCAACGCCCGCTCGGCGATGGAGAGCCAAGACGCGGCGGCGCTGAAGTCGGCCAGCGACCGGTTGACCCAGTCGGCGATGAAGATCGGCGAGGCGGTCTACAAGGCGCAGGCAGCGGCCGGTACCCCGGGTGGCGAGGCTCCTCAGGGCGGCCCGCAGCCCGGCGGGTCCGCGGCTGGCGACAATGTCGTCGATGCGGAGTTCGAGGAAGTGCCGGAGCATAAGAAGGCGTCCTGACCGGGCGGCTTAGTCTAATGGTAAGGCGCCCGTGCTCATTAGGAGACGGGCGCCTTTTTCTTGGGTCCCTGCCCGGCTAAGCGGCGGGGTCAGCGCCGGGGCATGAGGGCTGACGTGGCAAAGCAGGATTATTACGCAACGCTTGGCGTGCCGAAGGACGCCAATGCGGAGGACATGAAGCGCGCCTACCGCAAGCTGGCGATGCAGCACCATCCCGACCGCAACCCGAACGACAAGGCGGCGGAGGCTAAGTTCAAGGAGCTGAACGAAGCTTACGACGTTTTGAAGGACGATCAGAAGCGCAGCGCCTACGACCGCTTCGGCCATGCTGCGTTTGAGCAGGGCGGCGGGGGTGCCGCGGGCGCTGGGTTCGCCGGCTTCCAGGATGCTGGCGGCTTGGGCGACATCTTCGACCAGATGTTCGGCGACATGACGGGACGCCGTGGCAGCGGGCGCAACCGGGCCGGGGCGGACCTTCGCGCCGGCGTCGAGATCGATCTCGCCGAGGCCTTCGCCGGCACCAAGGCGCAGGTGCGGGTGCCCACCCGCGTGAAGTGCGACGCCTGCAACGGCACGGGGTCGGAGGGCAAGGACCGTGCCGCTGACACCTGCCCGACCTGCAACGGCACGGGGAAGGTGCGGGCGCAGCAAGGCTTCTTCTTGATTGAGCGTGCCTGCCCGACCTGCGGCGGCGCCGGCCGGGTGATCAAGAACCCCTGCAAGGTGTGCCAGGGCGCTGGCACGGTGCAGCGCGAGAAGACGCTGCAAGTCTCCATCCCCGCTGGGGTCGAGGATGGCACGCGCATCCGCCTGGCCGGCGAGGGCGAGGCTGGCGCCTCCGGAGCGCCGCCGGGCGACCTGTATGTGCATGTCGGCGTTCGTCCGCACGAGATCTTCCAGCGTGATGGCGCCAACATCTATTGCCGGGTCCCCCTGCCGATGACGCAAGCGGCGCTGGGCGGCGAGGTGGAGGTGCCCGCCATCGACGGCACGCGGGCCAAGGTCAAGATCCCGCCGGGTACGCAGACTGGCCACCAGTTCCGGCTGCGGAGCAAGGGCTTCTCCGTCCTGCGCAGCGCCCAGCGTGGAGACATGTACATCCAGGTTGCGGTGGAGACGCCGCAGCACCTCAGCAAGCGCCAGCGCGAGTTGCTGGAGGAGTTCGAGGAGGAGGCCCGCGACCACGCCAAGGGCAGCCCGGAGAGCGAGGGCTTCTTCGCCAAGGTCGCCAAGTTCTTCGACGGCCGGGCCTGATGCCCAGCCAGGACCCTCTCGCCAAGCGGGGGTAACCGCCCACGCCGAAATACCGGCCTTTTCTCCCTCTCCCTGCGGGAGAGGGCCGGGGTAAGAGGGCCTTGCTCGCTTGCCCCATCTGAAAAACCGCCAGCGTCGCCGTGACTGGGCTGCCCGGGCGTGAAGGCTCCGTGCCGTCAGACCCCCTCACCCCACCCCTCTCCCGGAGGAAGCAGGCAGGCCAAGCCTTCTCTTGCGTTGAGCTTACCGCTTCGGCGGGGGCGGCAGGTCCTCGTCCAGGATGGTGATGTGCAGGGAGTAGGACACTTCGCCTTCCTCCTCGTCCCGGTGCAGCGTGCCCAGGAAATCCTTGTCGACCGTGACCTCGACGGTAGCTCCCTTGCGCTTCGGCACCTCCACCGCGATACGGTCGTTGCCGAGGGTGCGGCGCAGATAAGTCTGCACCCGCGCAATATCAGTTGGCGTCATCCCCTGCGTCCTAAGGTATCGCGGAGCCTGTAGCAACCGGGGCCACCCCGGCGCGCGCCACGGCGGACGCCAGAAGTCCTAGACCCGGAACGGACCCACGAACGGGCGGGATGCGCGTTATCGCTCCGGCCCGAGCACGCGCTCCCGGATAAGGGCACGGTCCTTCCGCTCCTGGTCGAGCCGGTCGTGTTCCGCCCTCTCCCGCACGAGGCGTTCGCGGTCGGCACGCTCCTGGTTGACGCGGTCGCGTTCGACCCGCGCCTGCTCTGCACGCTCGCGTTCGACATCACGCGCATTGGAATCATGCGCTCTGGGATCACCCGCGCTGGGATCACGCACACCAGGACCAGCCCCATGGGGCGGCGGAGCGTAACCGTAGTACCCTTGCGGGGTGTAGCCGTAATAGCTTTGCGGAGCATAAGCATAGTAGCTCCGGGGCGGGTAGGCGTAGTAACCCTGCGGCGCATAGCCGTAGTAACCCGGTGCCGCCGCAGGATACGCAGCCTGCGGATAAGCCGGCTGGGCATAAGCCGCCTGCGGATATGCGGGCTGCGCCTCCGCCGGCTCTGATTGGATGTCGCTCACGCTGTCCGGCTCGGCCGCTGGCAGGTTGGCGACGACTGGCTCCGGCGGCACCCCCGGCGTGATGGCGCCTGGCGTAATGCCATAGGGCTGGCGGGTGGTATAATAGCCATAGGGGTATGGCGCACACCCCGCCATCGCCAGGCACGCAGCAACGCTGGTCAGCCTTACTGAACACATCCGGCCCGCCCTCCTGCCGACTTGGCATTGCTAAGCTGGTATGCTGCAAAGGTGTCAGCAAGACGGCAGTTCACGTTTTCGGGATCAGGAGGAACGGCGATGCCGGTAAGCGGCCAGGGACCCTACGACGACCAGAACATCTTCGCCCGCCTCCTGCGCGGCGAGATCCCGTCGCGCCGGGTCTATGAGGACGAATGGGCGGTGGCCTTCCACGACATCGCCCCGAAGGCGCCGGTGCACGTGCTGGTGATCCCGCGCGGCCGCTATGTCTCGTTGGCCGACTTCACCGCGCAGGCTGGCGACGCCGAGGTGGCCGGCTTCTTCCGTGCGGTCGGCCGCGTCGCCCGGCAACTGGAGCTGGACGCGCCGGGCTACCGCATCCTGTCCAACATCGGCCACCATGGCGGGCAGGAGGTCCCGCACCTGCACGTCCACCTGTTCGGCGGCGCACCGCTGGGCATGATGATCCCCGGCGCCCCCGATACTTCCGGTTGACACCGGCACCTCGAGGCCTGACCTTGCAAGCATCCGAGGGGAGTCCCGCAAGGGGCTGAGAGGCCGATAGCCCGATTCGGGCAGCGCGGTGACCCTGTGAAACCTGATCCGGGTCATGCCGGCGTAGGGACGGGACCTGTTGCGTCACCCCGCCCGCGTCATATGCCCCGATCACGCGTCAATTTGGGGAGGCACCAGTGACCTATCAGCAGAAGCCCAGCGCCGTCACCACCGGCCCCGTGACCGGCTCCCGCAAGATCTACACCAGCCCGGCCAGCCACCCCGACATCCTGGTGCCGTTCCGCGAGGTCGTGCTCGACCCGTCCGCGCGGGAGGACCCGGTGCGGCTATATGACTGCTCCGGCCCCTACACCGAGGAGAACGCCGCCATCGACCTGGCCGCCGGGCTGCCGCGCGTGCGTGCCCCCTGGATCGCCCGGCGCGGCTTCGCCCCCGCCATCGCGCGGGAGGTGAAGCCCGAGGACAACGGCTTCGTCCCGCAGGACCGCCTGGTACCCGAGTGCCCGGCCACCCAGGACCTGGTCGAGGGCCGCGACGGCCAACTGGTGACGCAGTACGAGTTCGCCCGCGCCGGCATCATCACCGAGGAGATGATCTACGTCGCCCACCGCGAGAACCTGGGCCGCGCCGAGGCCCTGGCCGAGGCCGAGGCGCGCGTCGCCGACGGCGAGAGCTTCGGCGCCGAGATCCCCGCCTTCGTCACCCCCGAGTTCGTCCGGAGCGAGATCGCCCGCGGCCGCGCCATCATCCCTGCCAACATCAACCACCCGGAGCTGGAGCCGACCATCATCGGCCGCAACTTCCTGGTGAAGATCAACGCCAACATCGGCAACTCCGCCGTCACCTCCGGCGCGGCCGAAGAAGTCGAGAAGCTGGTCTGGGCCATCCGCTGGGGCGGCGACACCGTGATGGACCTCAGCACCGGCCGCAACATCCACAACATCCGCGGCTGGATCGTCCGCAACTCCCCGGTCCCCATCGGCACCGTCCCGCTGTACCAAGCGCTGGAGAAGGTGGGCGGCGACGCCGACAAGCTGAGCTGGGAGGTGTTCCGCGACACCCTGATCGAGCAGGCCGAGCAGGGCGTGGACTACTTCACCATCCATGCCGGCGTCCGCCTGGCGCACGTGCCGCTGACCGCCCGGCGCACCACGGGGATCGTCTCCCGCGGCGGCAGCATCATGGCGCGCTGGTGCCTGGCGCACCATCAGGAGAGCTTCCTCTACACGCACTTCGAGGACATCTGCGACATCATGCGCAAGTATGACGTCAGCTTCTCCCTGGGCGACGGCCTGC
>CAXTFY010000258.1:0-7994 GCA_964243265.1 uncultured Acetobacteraceae bacterium
GCGGTTCAGGTTGAACTGCAGGGTGATCTGGCTGGTGCCCTCGCTGCTGGTGCTGGTCATCACCGCCAGGCCGGTGATCTGGCCGAACTGCCGCTCCAGCGAGGCGGTGATCAGCGTCGCCACGGTGTCCGGCCCGGCGCCGGGCAACTGCGTCGTCACCTGGATCGTCGGGAAATCCACCGTGGGAAGTGCTGCGACGGGCAGGGCGCGGTAGCCCATCAAGCCCGCCAGCAACACCGCCAAGGCCAGCAGCCAAGTGGCGATGGGCCGCGCGATGAACGGGGCGGAGATGTTCACCCTAGCTGGCCGTGCGCGTCCGACGGGAGCCATTGCCCGGCGCGCTGCGCTCCTTCACGATCGCGTCCGGCGCCGTGCCGTCGGGTCCGGCAACGGCGACCTTGCCCTCCTCGACCACGCGCTGCGCGCCGTCGGTCACCACCTGCTCGCCCGCCTTCAGGCCATCGGTGACGACGCTGGTGCCGTCGTCCTCATGCCCGATCTGCACCATCCGGCGGTGCGCCGAGTTGTCGGCCGCAACGACGTAGACGAAATTCCCGCGCGGACCGCGCTGGACCGCCGATGTCGGCACCGTCACCACGCCGTGCAGGGTCTCCACCAGCATCCGCACGTTCACGAAACCGCCGGGCCACAGCAGCAGGCCGTCATTGGGGAAGGTGGCCTTCAGCTTGATGGTGCCCGTCGCGGGATCGACCTGGTTATCCAGCACCGCCAACTGGCCGCGGTCCAACGGGTTGGCGGTGTCGCCGTCCTGCCGCAGCGCCAGCACCGGCGGCGCTCCGCCCTGCATCGACTTCGCCACCGCCGGCAACGCCTGCTGCGGCAGGGTGAACACCACGGAGATCGGCTTCAACTGCGTCAGCACCGTCAGCGGCGTCAGGTCGGCGGCGTGCACCAGGTTGCCGGCATCGACCTGGCGGATGCCGACGCGCCCGTCGATCGGCGCGGTGATGGTGGTGTAGCCCAGGTTGGTCTTGGCGGTGTCGATGGCCGCCTGGTCGCCGCGCACCTGCGCCTCCATCTGCGCGGCGGCGGCGCGGGCGGTGTCCACCTGCTGCCCGCTGCTGTAGTTGCCCGCGGCGAGCTTGGAGTAGCGGCCGACGTCCAGCCGCAGGTTGGCCAGGTTGGCCTCGTCCTGCTGCTTCTTGGCGGTCGCGCTGTCCAGGCTGGCCTGGTAGGACCGCGGATCGATGCGGGCCAGCACGTCGCCGGCGTGCACGTCCTGGCCCTCCTTGAAGCGCACCTCCACCAGCGGGCCATCGACGAAGGTGTGCACCTGCACCAGGTTGAACGCCTGCACGGTGCCGAGGCCGTCCAGGTAGACCGGCACGTCGCGCGCCTCGCTGCGGCCTGCCAGCACGGGGACCGGCGCATCATCCGTGCCGCCGCGGTGGCTCAGCCCGCCAAGGTTGGGCGACGCTGCGGCCGGCTCGCCGCGGCTATGGTAATAGTAACCGGCCCCGCCAAACGCAGCCAGCACCAGCACGAGCAGCAGCACGCGCCTCATGTCGTGCCTCCGGACCAGCCGCCGCCAAGCGCCTTGTACAGGTTCACCAGGGCCTGGAACCGCGCCAGCCGCACCTGCGTCAACGAGTCGAGGTCGGAGAACAGCGTGGTCTGCGTGTTGAGCGACGTGATGATGTCGATGGTCCCTGCCAGCAGTTGCGCCCCGGCGATGTCGGCTGAGCGTTGCGCCACGGCAACGGCTTGCCGCGTCAGGTCCTCTTGCTCCGTCGTCAGGCGCAATGCCACCAATGCCTGTTCCACGTCGGTGAAGCTTTGCAGCACCGCCTGGCGATAATCCGCCAACAGTTCGTCATAGCGTCCCTTGGCCTGGTCGAGCTGGCCGCGCCGCTGCCCGTTGTCGAAGATGGTCTGCGTGAGGTTCGCGGCAAGCTGCGCGACGACGGTTCCCGGTCCCGTGATCGTGCTCAGCGCCGCGCTGGTCAGCCCGCCCGACCCGGTCAACTGCACGTCCGGGAAGAACGCAGCGCGGGCGGCGCGGATGTTGGCGTTCTGCGAGATCAACTGCGCCTCGGCGTTGGCGACGTCCGGGCGGCGGGCCAGCAGTTCGCTCGGCAAGCCCGGCGCCACCAGCGGCAGCGGCAGCTTGTCCAGGCTGCCGCCCTGCACGGCCAGGCGCTCCGGCGGCACCCCGACCAGGATACCCAGGCCGAGGCGCTGTTGCTCGGCGTTGTTCAGCAGGCCCGGGATGGCGGCGCGCTGGCTGGCCACCAGCGCCTCCTGCTGCGACACGTCCAGCGCGTTGGCGGTACCGACGGTCAGCCGGGCCTTGAAGGCGCCAAGCACGTTGACCGCCGTGGCCAGGTTGCGCTCGGCGATGTGCAGCCGGTCCAACGCCCCCAGCCATTGGAAGTACGTGGTGGCGACGGAGGTCACGACGGTCAGCGCCACCGTCTCCTGGTCGAACCGGGTGGCAACGGCGCTGGCGTCCGCCGCCTCGGCCAGGGCACGGTTGCGGCCCCAGAAGTCCACGTCGTATGACACCTGCAGGTTGGCGCTGTAGCTGCGGTAGTCGTAGTAGCGCTGACTGCCGAACGTGGGGGTCGAGCTACCCCCGGTGCCGCTGCGCTGGTAGCTGTCGCTCAGGCCGCCCTGCACGGTGGGCAGCAGCGGCGCCCCGCTGATCCGCACCTGGGCGTCAGCCTGCACGATGCGCGCGGCGGCGGCGGCGAGGTTGGCGTTGTAGGCCCGGGCGGCGGCGATCAGCGTGTTCAGCTCGGGGGAACCGAAGTTGCGCCACCACTCCGGCGGCGGCCAGGCGGCTGCGGCGGTGTCGGCCGTTGCCTGGAACGCGCCGGGCACGTCGAACTTCGGCCGCTCGTAGAACGGGCCGAGGTTGCACCCGCCAACAAGGATCGTGGCCAGCAGCACGCTGGCCGGCGGCAAGGCGGCGGGACTCACCGGCGGCCTGTACGCAGCGATGCTTCGGCGAGCCGGGTGCGGCCTTCTGGGGACAGGGAGCCGATGGCCGACAGCAGGCTCTCGCCGAAACGGCTGGAGGTCTCCACCCAGCGGGCCTGCCACTCCTGCATCCGGGCGCGCACGGCGGCCTCGTCGTAGGGTTGGTGGGCGATGGCCTGCGACAGCGCCTCGCGGGACTCGTCCATGTTGCGCCGGGCCAGGTCGTACCAGGGCCGTTCATGCGCCAGGACGGCGCGGAACTGCTCGGCATCGGCCGGCGGCAGGTCGTGCGCCATGCGCTCGACCACGCCTTCCAAGCCGCCGGGACCAGGCGGCCGGCCGGTCGCCATGTGGGAGCCGATCAGGGCCACCGCGAACAGGTTGCCGGCAATGGACAGCCACAGCAGCCGCGTGCGCCAGGGTTCCCGGAAGATGAGAGTTAGGCGGCGCATCGGGCGTAGGGGGTCAAAGCGCGCTTGCGACCGTCAGCGACTGCACCGTCGCGAACGCATCGCTGTCCGCGCCGGCGCTGCCGGCCATGCCGACGTATAACCCCGCCACCGCGCAGGCCGCCAGGACGCCCCACCTGATGCCGGACAGCAGGGGCGAGGTCCGGGCCATGCAGTCGCGCAACGCGCCCTGCATTCGCGCCAGCGCGGCAGGATCGGCAAGATGGTCCGGCCCTTGTGCGCCTGGCAGCAGGCCATTGCCCACGGCGTCTGACCGTGCGTCGTCCAGCGCCAGGGCGTCCGCGAGCAAGGTGCGGGCGGCGCGGCTGGCCCGCAGCAACGCCAAAGCCGCCCGTCGGTCGGTCGCCGGCCAAGCAGCCAGGTCAGTGCCGCGGGCGCGCAACGCCCAGTCCAACTGGCGCAACGTCATGGGTGCCAGCGGGGATGCCAGCGGAAAGGTCATGCGCCGCGGGCTTCGAGGTAGGCGCGCAGCACCTTGCGCCCGCGGTGCAGCAGCCCCTCCAGGGCGCGGGTGGACACGCTGAGCGCCCGGGCGGCGTCCTGGCCGGACCAGCCCTCACCATAGGTCAGGGCGATGGCGGCGCGCTGTCGGTCGGGCAGGGTGGCGATGGCTTCGGCCAGCATTTGCTGCCGCTGCTGGGCAATCAGCGCGGCGTCGGCGGCGGGGGCGGGATCCGCCAGGTCCTCCGGCATCGCGCCAGAGGGGCGGGTGGCGCGCAGGCGGTCGATGGCGGCGTTCACGGCGATGCGGTGCAGCCAGGTGGACGCCGCCGCCTGCGACGGATCGAACGACCCGGCACGCGACCAGGCCCGCAACAGCGCGTCCTGCGCCACGTCCTCCGCCGCAGCGGGATCGCCCAGCACGCGCAGCGCCGCCCGCCGCAGCCGCAGCAGGTAGCGCCCGGCCAAGGTGTCGAACGCGGCCCGGTCGCCGGATGCGATGCGGGCCATCAACTCGTTGTCGGTCGTGTCATCTTGCATAGGGTGTCGCGGCCTGGTGAGGTGGCGGTGGCTTGTTACGCAAAACCGGGCGCAATCCCACGTTGCAAGCCCCGCCCACAAGGCGGCGGGTCAGGGTTGGCTGGCGGCCAGGATGCGTTCGGCCAGCTTCAGATGGGGCCGGTCGATCATTTTTCCATCCAGCGAGAACACGCCGGCGCCGGGCCGGGCGGCGAACCCATCCCGCACCTGGCGCGCCCAGCTCACCCGCTCGGGAGAGGGAGTGAAGGCGGCGTTCACCGGGGCAACCTGGTCGGGATGGATGCACAGCTTGCCGGCGAAGCCGTCGCGGGCGGCCCGTCCCGCCTCCATCGCCAGCCCGGCCGGGTCGCGTGGGTCGGGCCACGGCGTGTCCAGCGCCGGCACCCCGGCGGCGGCGGCGGCGGTGATCGTCTGCGCCCGCGCGGCCGAGACCGGGGCGGCATAGCGCCCGTCGGGGTCGCGCGGCGACACTCCCAGGTCAGCCGACAGGTCCTCGGCCCCGAAGCACAGCGCCAGCAACCGTGCCGGCGCGCCGGCATAATCCATGTGGAGCAGGGACGCGGCGGTCTCGGTCACCAGGGCGAGCACGCCGATGGTGCCCTGCGGCATGCCATGCGCCGCCTCCAGGGCCTCGAGGTGATGGTCCAGGGCGTGCAGGTCGTGCGATCCGGTGCATTTGGGCAGCATGACGGCGGCCGGACGGCCGGGGACGGCGGCGGCGAGGTCGGCCAGGTACCAGGGTGTTCCCCGGGGGTTCACGCGCACCACCACGCCGGGCCGGGCGAGGGTGGGCAGCAGTGCCGCGACCATGGCGCGGGCGGCCTCCTTGCCCGGCGGCGCCACGCTGTCCTCGAGGTCCAGGACGACCCCGTCCGCGGCGGAGGCTGCGGCCTTGGCGGCCTTTCGCTCGCTGTCGCCCGGCGCAAACAGCAGGCTGCGGAGCTTTATCGGATTCGGCATCTTGCAGCGGTCCTCCCCATGGCGATCAATCTTGCGTCAGCCTCTGCGATATGCAAATCAACGGCCTAAGAACTGAAAAAACAGGGAACGTCGGGGTGCCAAACGCCATTTTGGAAACTGCAGGCATGACGCGGGAGTTCCGCGGCTTCATCGCCGTGAACAACGTGGACCTGCGCGTGCAGGAGGGGACGATCCACGCCCTGATCGGCCCCAACGGCGCGGGGAAGACGACATGCTTCAACCTGCTGACCAAGTTCCTGGCGCCGACCCGTGGCACCATCCGCTTCAAGGGCCGTGACATCACCGGGCAGAAGCCGGCGGCGGTGGCACGGCTGGGCCTGGTGCGGAGCTTCCAAATCTCCGCGGTGTTCCCGCATCTGACCGCCATGGAGAACGTGCGGTTGGCCCTGCAGCGCGCCCGCGGCGGCAGCTACGACTTCTGGCGGCCGGAATCGCTGCTGCACCGCTATGACGACCGCGCCTGCGCGCTGCTGTCCGACGTTGGGCTGGAGGGCTATGAGAACGAGACGGCGGCCCTGCTGTCCTATGGCCGCAAGCGTGCGCTGGAGATTGCGACGACGCTGGCGCTGGAGCCGGAGATGCTGCTGCTCGACGAGCCGACGGCCGGCATGACGCATGAAGACGTGGATCGCGTGGTGGCGCTGATCCGCCGCATCCGCACCGGCCGCACGATCCTGATGGTCGAGCACAACCTGAGCGTCGTCGAGGGCCTGTGCGACCGCATCACCGTGCTGGCGCGGGGGCAGATCCTGGCGGAGGGCGACTATGCCGAGGTCAGCCGGAACCCGGACGTGGTGACGGCCTACCTGGGGTCCCCCGATGCTTGACGCGACGCAGTTCGGTGGAGCGTCCGCTGACGGCACGGCCGGGCCGATGCTGGCGGTCGCCGGGCTGAACGCCTGGTATGGCGAGAGCCACGTGCTGCACGGCGTCGATTTCAACGTGGGCGAGGGCGAGGTGGTGACCCTGCTCGGCCGCAACGGCGCCGGCAAGACCACTACCATGAAGAGCATCATGGGCCTGGTGCCCCGGCGCGAGGGCAGTATTCGTTTTCGGGGGATGGAGACCACCGGGATGCGCCCGGACGGCGTCGCCCGCGCCGGCATCGCCATCTGCCCGGAGGAGCGCGGCATCTTCGCCAGCCTGAACGTGACGGAAAACCTGATGCTGCCGCCGCAGATCGCGCCCGGGGGCATGAGCGTCGCGGAAATCCTTACGCTGTTCCCCAACCTCAAGGAGCGCGCCAACAGCCAGGGCACCAAGCTGTCCGGCGGCGAGCAGCAGATGCTCGCCATCGGCCGCATCCTGCGCACGGGCGCCCGGCTGCTGCTGCTCGACGAGCCGACCGAGGGCCTGGCCCCGGTGATCGTGCAGCAGATCGGCCGCACCATCCGCGAGATCAAGGCGCGCGGCTTCACCGTGCTGCTGGTCGAGCAGAACTTCCGCTTCGCCGCCACCGTCGCCGACCGGCATTACGTGATGGAGCACGGCCGCATCATCGACATGATCCCCAACAGCGAGCTGTCGGCGAACATGGACAAGCTGCATGAATACCTCGGCGTGTGAACTCTTGGCCCCCGTCGTTGCGAGGAGCGTTTGCGACGCGGCAGTCCGGGGCCGCCAGCACGGACCCTCGGTCACGCGGCGTCTAAATTGCCGCGTCGCAAGCGCGGCTCGCAATGATTGACTGGCGCGGTTTCCGCTCACTGAAGCTATGCCGTCCTGCCGGGCAACCGGCGATTTGGAGAACATCATGACCATTTCCCGCCGCGGCCTGATCGGCACAGCCGCTGCCCTTCCGATCCTTGGCGCCCGCCGTGCCCGCGCGCAGTCCAACGTCATCAAGGTCGGCGTGCTGACCGACCTGTCCGGCACCTACCAGGACGTGGGCGGCCCGGTGTCCACCCTGGCCGCCAAGCAGGCTGTGGAGGAGTTCGGCAGCAAGGGCTTCACCGTCGAGGTCGTCCAGGCCGACCACCAGAACAAGACCGACGTCGGCGCCGGCATCGCTCGCCAGTGGTACGACCGCGACGGCGTGGACCTGATCGTCGATGTCCCCAACAGCGGCGTCGGCCTGGCCATCGCCGGCGTCGCCAAGGACAAGAACAAGGCCTACGTGAACACCGGCGCCGCCACGTCGGACCTCACGGGGACGATGTGCAACGCCAACACCATCCATTGGGCATACGACACCTACATGCTGGCGAAGTCCACCGGGTCGGCGGCGGTGAAGGCCGGCGGCGACACCTGGTTTTTCATCACCGCCGACTACGCATTCGGCACCGCGCTGCAGCGCGACACCACGGAGTTTGTCACCAAGGCCGGCGGCAAGGTATTGGGCAGCATCCGCTACCCGTTCCCGGGGACGACCGACTTCTCCTCCCCGCTGCTGCAGGCGCAGGCGTCGGGGGCGAAGATCCTGGGCATCGCCAACGCCGGGGCGGACACCGTCAACACCATCAAGCAGGCGCAGGAGTTCGGCACCAGCAACAGCATGAAGCTGGCGGGCCTGCTGGTGTTCATCAGCGACGTGCACGCCATCGGGCTGGAGATCGCCCAAGGGCTGCTGCTGACCAACAGCTTCTACTGGGATGCCAACGACCGCACCCGCAAGTTCTC
>CAXTFY010000259.1:0-7992 GCA_964243265.1 uncultured Acetobacteraceae bacterium
GGGGGGGCGGGCGCCCCCGTGGCCCGGGGGTCCCTGGGGTGGGTTGGGGGGGGGGGGGGGGGGGGGGGCGGGGGGGGGGGGGGGCGCGGGGGAGGGGGGGGGGGGGGGGGGGGGGGGGGTGGGCGCTGGCGCCACGGGGGCCGACGCCGAGAAGGGCAGGTGGGTGACGAAGTCATAGCGGCAGGTGTCGCAGAAGCGCGCCAGGGGGCCGGGCCGAAGCTCGCCGCAGACCGGGCAGGCCTCGACGCCGCCCGGGGCGTCCGGTGGGGGAGGCGCGGCGGCCGGGGCCGGCGCGGGCGTTGCCATCGCCGCGCCGCACTCGGAGCAGAACTCGGCGTCGGTGGACGCCTGGCCGCACTTCGGGCAGCGCATGGCGTTCAGTCCCGCTTGACGCGGACGGTGCGGGTGCTGCCAACGTCCAGGTCCATGACCGCCGCCTTCTCCGCGCCGCGGCGTAGGCGGACGGTGCCGGCGGCGTCGTCCACGACATCCACCACCTGGCGCAGCCGGCGGGTGGTTTCCTCGTCGCCGGACTGCTGCGCCAGTTGCAGCGCGCGGCCCAGGCGGAGGGTCGCGGTGCCGTCGTCGTGGCGCTCCATCGCCTCCAAGCCGTCCTGGATGGCCCGCGCCTTTTCCGCCTGGCCGCTGTAGTGCGCGACCTGCGCGTCGATGCGGGCGGATAGGTTGGCGTCGTCGGTCCAGGTGACGGTGACGTTGGCGCCGGGCATCGCGGTGTCCTGCCGGGTGGCCGGGTCGGGGGTGACGATGGAGGGGCGGCAGACCAGCATCTGCTCCCCGGTCGCCAACGGCACTACGGCGAAGCTGGCGCAGTAGTCCTGGGTGCCCTCGCCGAACGCACCCAGCGGCAGATCGACTGCGCGCTGATCGACCGGGCGCAGGCTGCCCAGCAGGTCTATTTCGGTGGGGTAGCCCTGCTTGAAGCCGGTCAGGCGGGCGTTCTTTGGCATCCACAGCCGCAGCCGCACGTCGGCGACGCCCAGGGCCATGGCGGCGGCCATGGTCGCGCGGAAGTCCTCCGCCATGCCGTCGGGCTGGGCGACCATCTGCGCGGTGCCGAGCAGGCGGTCGGCGATCTGCCGCAGCTCCTTGGGGGACCAGTCGGTGCCGACGCCGCGGCACTGCGCCTGGAACAGCCCGGCGCAGGCCGTCAGCGCCTGGTCCAGCGGCCCGGCGTCCTCCGGCCCATTCTGCCCGTCGGTCAGCAGGATCGCCTGGCATACCGCGCCGGGCCGCTGCTGGAAGGCTGCCCGGGCCGCTTGCAGGGCGGTGGAGAGGGCGGTGCCGCCGCCGGCCTCCAGGCGCTGCACCTCGCCATGGGCGAAGCGCTTGCCCGCGGCGTCCGCCCGGGTCAGCGGGACGATGTTGCGCTCCTTGGTGTCGAAGGCGGTGACGAAGAACTCGGTGTCGTCGTCCATCGCGTCGATGGCGACGCGGAGGGCATGCTTCAGGGCGGTCATCTTCGGCCCGGCCATGGAGCCGGAGCGGTCGCCCAGCAGCCCGATCACCCGATGCGGCCGAGCAGCCTGCACCGGGCCGGCGGCGTCGCCGGACAGGCTGAACACCACGTCCACCCGCGTGCCGCCCGCGGGGAGGTTGTGGTTCAGGAAGCTCTCAATCTTGAACTGCATGGAAGCTCCAGTGGAGGCCGGATCAGAGTCGCCCGGCCCGGCCAGCCGGCGCAACCCCCCGATCGGTTCGGATTTGTCTTAAAAATCTGTTCGTGGGGTGGGTGCTTTCGTCTTTGCTCATCCGGCCCCGGCCCGAGCGCCTCCGTTATTGCGAGCAGCCCTTGCGGCGTGGTTATCCAGGCACGAGCCGTCCTTGCCGCGCTGGATTGCCGCGTCGCAAGCGCTCCTCGCAATGACGGGGCTTGCGGTGATGGGGCTTGCGATGGCGGAACTTGCGGTGATGGGGCTTGCGATGATGGAGCCTGGGAGCCTGGTCAGGGTGGCCTGGGCGCGGTTGCGGCACCTACTCCGACAGCGCCCGGTCGGCGTGGTCGCGCAGGCTTTCCAGCAGGCGCTCGCGAACCTCGCCGATCTGCTGCACCGCCGCGTCCCGCTTGCCGCGGTTGGCGCGGTCGATCTCCAAGCCGCGGTTGATGATGGCGATCATGCGGTCCGAGGTCTGATTCAGGCTGGCGATGTCGTCGGCCATGTCGCCCTGGCTCAGCTTGGCCTTGGTGTAGGCGCCGTCCAGCGCTTCGATGCCGATGGCCTGCAGTTCACGCGTGATCCGGCGGCGGGCGGCGGTGGCGTCGGCGGCGCGGCTGATGCGCTCCAGCGCGGCGACGCGGATGATGGCGCCTTTGAAGTCCGGCAGGTCGAACAGCACTGTGTCCAGGGTGTTCTGGATTTCGATGCGGCCGGCCTGCTGCGCGGTGCGGATCTGCGGGATGGCCAGGATGCCGCGGGTGAAGGCGATCTGCATCCGCACCAGGCGGGTTTCGAAGGCGTTGATCTGCTCGGACATGTCGCGCAGCTTGGCCATGCGGACGGGATCGCGGGACGCCTGCACCTGGGTCCGCAGCGCCGCGTGCTCGGCGCGCATCCGCAGCGCCGCCTGCTGGCCGGCGGCGATGTAGACCTCCAGGTCGCGCAGGTTGTCCTCGGTGGCGTCGAGCAGGCGGTCTAGGCCGGCGTTGGTGGCCTTCAGCTTGCCCAGGTGCAGCTCGGCCTTTTGCTCGATCTCGGTCAGGTGGGTGGTGATGGTGGCCTGCATGGTGCGGAAGCGGCGCAGGGCGGAGAAGTATCGTCCAACCACCGGCACGCGGCTGAGCAGGACGCCGGCGCCCTCGGCCTCGCGCTTCATCGCCGGCAGGTCTAGGCGCTTCAGGTCGGTGGCCAGCTCCAGCACCAGCTCGCCGGCCACGCCGATCTCGTTGGTGCGGGTGCCCGCGAGCAACTGGTCCAGGAAGCCGCTGAGCTTGCGTTGCGGGGCGGCGCCGAACACCGCGAGGGCGGTGCTGTCGGCGACGTTGACGCCCGCCGCGACCTCGATGGCCCGCTTGCGCCGGGCATCGTCGAAGCTGTCGAGCCGGATGAGGTCCTTGGCCTCGATCAGCACGGGGGGTTCGGCGAGGGGGGTGGCGACGGTGGTGGGGGCGGCTGGGTCTGTGGTCTGCGTCACGCGATCCCCCTTTCGGCCATCGTTGCGGGGGTGACGCTAAGTAGGTCCCTTGTGGCTGGCAAGGCCGCGCCGGGCCGCGTGCGTTGCAGCACCCGACTGCGGATGTGCTACGTTGCCGCGCATGAACGTCGCCCTGCAGAGACCGATGAGCCGCGATGAGTTCCTGGATTGGGCGGAGGCCCAGGATGCGCCTTATGAATTCGATGGCATCCGGCCGGTCGAGATGACGGGCGGCAGCCTTTTGCATGACCGGATACGTCGCCGGCTGGCCCGGCTGGTCGAGGATTGCCTGACGGGGATGCCGTTCGAGCTGTTCGGCCCCGATGCTGGCGTGGCGACGGTCGGCAGCACGGTCCGCTATCCAGATGTCGTGATCGCACCCAAAGGTGGTGCCAACAGAAGCAAGCTAGTGCCGGAGGCTGTTGTGGTATTCGAGGTGCTCAGCCCTTCCTCGCACCGCACGGACCGCTTTGTGAAGGTGCGAGAATATGGAGCCGTTCCGTCCATCCGACGCTACGTCATTGTCGAGCAGGACAGCATCGGCATGACGGTGCTGGAGAAGCTGGACGCAGGAGATTGGCATACGTCCATCCTGATGGAGGGCATGCTACTCCTGCCGGAGGTCGGCATCAGCCTTGCCGTAGAGGGCCTGTATGACGGCCTGGACCTCGCCGCGGCCTGACGCCATCCGCGGCCGGAACCCCAGATGACCGCCGCCCCGCTCCTGCTGCATGTGTTCCCGACGTTTGCAACCGGCGGCGCGCAGGTGCGGCTGGCCTCCGTGCTCAACCATTTCGGCCGGCGCTGGCGGCATGCCATTATCGCCATGGACGGCGTGCTGACGTGCCGGGAGCGGCTGGACCCCGGCTTGGACGTTACCTTTCCTGCTGTCGCGTTGCCTAAGGGGGATACCCTGGGCAATATCCGGCGCTGCCGCGCGGTGCTGCGCGAGCTGGCGCCGCAGACGCTGGCCACCGCCAACTGGGGGTCGATCGAGTGGGGGATGGCCAACCTGGTCCCGCTCGTGCGGCATGTTCATGTCGAGGACGGGCTGGGTCCGGACGAGGTGGCCGGGCAGTTGCCGCGGCGGGTGTGGACGCGGCGGTTCGTGCTGCGGCGGAGCACGGTGGTGCTGCCGTCGCGGGTGTTGGAGCGTATCGCGCTGCAGACCTGGCGGCTGCCGGCGCGGCAAGTGCGTTATGTCCCGAATGGGGTGAACCTGGCCCGCTTCGGCAGGCCGGAGCCGCAGGGGGATGGGCCGCCGGTGATCGGCACCGTCGCGGCGTTGCGGGCGGAAAAGAACCTGGGGCGGCTGTTGCAGGCGTTCCAGATCGTCCGGCGGGCCATCCCGGCGCGGCTGGTGATCGTCGGGGACGGGGCGGAGCGGGCGGGGCTGGAGGCGCTGGCGGGCAGCCTGGGCATTGCGGCGGACGTGCGATTTGCCGGGCACATGGCGGAGCCTGCCGGGGAGTATGCGGGTTTCGACGTGTTCGCGCTCAGCTCGGACACCGAGCAGATGCCGCTCAGCGTGCTGGAGGCGATGGCGGCGGGGCTGCCGGTGGCGGCGACCGAGGTGGGCGACGTGCGGCTGATGCTGGCGCCGGGCAATGCTCCGTTCGTGGTCGGGCGGGAGGCGGCGGCCCTGGCGGATGCGTTGCTGAGGCTGCTGCAGGCGCCGGACCGGGGGCGCGGGATCGGCGCTGCGAACCGGGCACGGGCGGAGGCGGAGTATAGCCAGACGGCGATGTTCGCGGCCTGGGGGGCGTTGCTCGATGGGGTGGCGCTGGATGGGCCGGCGCTGGATGGAGCGGCGCTTGATGGGCAGGGTGGGGGTTAGCCGCGGGGCTACTGGTCGTTCTCGGTTTCGGCCTCGCGCCGGGCGGGATCGGATAGGGCCACAGTCGGCTGCGCCCCGGTGCCCGGCGGCAACCCGACATGCGGCGTGGGATGCAGCAGATAGGCGCCGCCCGGACCCGTCAGCTCCGCAGCGCCGGCAGTGATCGCCGTGACCGTGTAGGGGCCAAGCCGGTCGCCCTCCCCCGCAACCAGCGCGCCGAGGCCATCCGGGGCGGTGAAGATGGCTTGGCGCGTGGCGGATGTGGCGACCACGCCGGTCAGGCGCGGCAGGGGCGCGGGCAGGCGCGGCAGGGTTGTGGGAGGCGGGGTTGCGAGCGGGGGGGTTGCGGGCGGGGGGCCGGATTGGGCCTGCGCCGCAGGGCAGGCGCCGCCATGCCAGGTGAGCAGGCCGGCGATCGCGCAGGCGGCTGGGCGTCGCTTGGCCCGTGCCCGGGGTTCCGCCAAGGTCAGGCCCGGTGCCGGGCCAAACTTGCCATGCCGATTACGCCTGCCAGCAGCAGGGCCAGCGACGCCGGCTCGGGAACGCCCACCGCGGCAACGTCCACGAAGTCGCCGAACGCGAAGCCGTTCGGGTCCGACGTCGTGATGGTCAGCGAGGACACTTCGCCGCCATAGACGCCGAAGAACCCCGGGGTGGTCGTTCCCGTGCTGAAGCTGCCACCCGGCAGGCTGACCGATGAAGCCTGGCCGCCGGCGAGCTGGACGGTGACCGTGTAAGGGCCATCCAGGGTGCTTGAGAACGGGACGACGTCGAAGCCCAGCGCGCTGATGCCGGTTCCGGGCGTCAATGTCTCCGATTGCAGTTGGTTGCCGCTGGCGTCCACCGAGATCAGCAGGTCCGGCGTGCTGCCGTCTGGCAGGCGGTAGGGGAAGCCGCCGGAGCCGTTCGGCGGCTGCGTGACCTGCGCCAAGGCGGACAAGCCGACGGTGAGGCCGTCGGCCAGGGGAACGATGCCAGTCGTCGGCAGGGCTACGGCGAAGGGGTTGGCGATGCCGGTGCCAACCGTCGTGTCCACCGCTGCCCCGGCGATGCCGGCCTGCCATGCGGCGAAGCTGTTGGTCAGCGTTGCCGCGGATGCTTGCGTTCCTACTGTGGGCAGGCCGGCTGCAAGGGCTGTGGCAACTAGGGCGCGGCGGACAGGCATGGGGTGGGTCCTCACGAGATCGAGACTTCGGATGAGGTAGCAGATGGACATGCGGCTGTTTGCGACGTTTGTGCGTCAGTGCGCCTCCTCCTGGAGGGAGAGGGCCGGGGTGAGGAGGACTTGATTTCGTGCTTGCCTTCGCACGGTCCGGGAACTGCCAGCGACGCCGGAACTGGGCCGGAGAGGCCGCGCTGCAAGACCCCCTCACCCCGGCCCTCTCCCGGAGGGAGAGGGAGCAGATCTTATGCGGGATGGGCGCCGGTCTCGTCGAACAGCAGCAGACGGCCGGCATTGCCCAGGCCGAGGAACGTGCTGAGGTTGTGCAGCAGCGCGGCGATGATCGCGCCCTCCGCCCCCAGCACGCCGGCGGCGGCCAGCGCCACAAGCAGTATGGTCCAGCCTAGGCCGATGGCGACGTTCACATGGATGGTCCGCCGGCACCGGCGGCTGAGGCGTATGGCGGTGCCCAGGCGGCGCAGGTCGCTGGTCATCAGCACCAGGTCGGCCGAGGCCAGCGCCACGTCGGTGCCCTGCGCGCCCATCGCGACGCCGACCGCGCCGACCTTCAGCGCCAGGCTGTCGTTGATGCCGTCCCCCACCACCATCGGGCGGAAGCCGTCGTGGATTTCGGCCAGGACGCGGTTCATCTTCTGCTCCGGCAGGGCGCCGGATACGATGTCGCCGATGCCTAGCTCGGTGCCGATGCGCTGGGCGACTGCTTGCCGGTCGCCGGTCAGCAAAACCTGGCGCTCCAGGCCCAGCGTGCGCAGTTCCGCCACCGCGGCGCGGGATTCTGGGCGCGGGCGGTCGGCGAACAGCAGCCAGCCGCCGAACGAGCCGCCCAGGCTGACGCCGGCGATCGGGCCGTCGTGCGGGGGTGGCGGGGGGGCAATCACGCCCAGGCTGGCGAACAGGTCGGGACGGCCGAGCGCCGCCTCCATGCCGTCCACCAGCGCGGTCACGCCGAAGCCGCCGACCTCCCGCACCGCGTCCAGCGCCGGGCGGTCGGCGGGTAATGCAGCGCGCGCTGCCGCACGGCTGACCGGATGGCTGCTGGCCGCGCCCAGGGCGGCGGCCAGGTTCAGCGCCGCGGCCGGGTCCACGCCGTCTGCCGCCTGGAAGTCGGTCAGCGTCAGCTCCCCCGTGGTCAGGGTGCCCGTCTTGTCGAACACGACGGAGGTGACCTCGGCCAACTGTTCCAGGAAGGCGGCGCCCTTGATCAGGATGCCGTGCCGGGCCGCCACGGCGATGGCGGCGATGGAGGTGGCCGGCGCCGCCAGCACCAGGGCGCAGGGGCAGGAGGCGACCAGCACCGCCAGCGTCGCCGCGGTGTCACCGGTGGCGAACCAGGTGCCGGCGGCGATCAGCAGCACCAGGATCATGTATTCGCCGGCATACCGTTCCAACAGCCGCGCGATGGGGGGCTTGGCCCGCTCGGCCGTCCGCATCAGGGCGATGATTTTTCCCAATGTCGTCGCCGCCCCGAGACGCGTCACCTCAAGTTCCAGCCGGCCGTTGGTGTTGATGGAGCCTGCCAGGGCGGCGTCGCCCAGGCCGACCTCGACCGGCACGCTCTCCCCGGTGAGGGAGGCCATGTCCAGGCTGGCCTGCCCGGCCCGGATTACGCCGTCTGCGGGGACGCGCGCCCCGGCCAGCAGCTCGATCCGGTCGCCCAGGCGCAGGTCGGCGGTGGCGACCGTGCTGGCGGAGCCGTCGGGGTTCAGCCGGCGGGCGTGGGTCTCGGCCAGTTGCCCCAGGGCTTCGATGGCCTCGCGGGAGCCGAGCAGGCTGCGCTCCTCCAGCACATGGCCGATGATCATGATGATCGGCAGCACGGCGG
>CAXTFY010000260.1:0-7983 GCA_964243265.1 uncultured Acetobacteraceae bacterium
CGCCCCGTGGGACGCCGCGCCGACGCCCATGGCCGCGCGCCTGGCCGAGTACGAGGCGCGCAGGGCAGCAGAGGCTGCTGCGGCGAAGGCCGCCGCAAGCCCGGCCGCGGCGCCTGATCCTGCGCCGATGGCGCCTGCCCAGCCAAAGCCGGGCCGGGACCCAGGCCCCGGCTTCTAGCCTGCCCGCCAAGCCGGACGCCCAAGCCCCCGTCGTTGCCATGCATGACCCGTCCAGCTGGCGCGCCCAGCACGGCACGGATCGAAGAGGCGAGGGAGAGCAGCCAGGGAGAACAACGAGGACGGCGTAGCCAGGAGAGGGGGAGATTGGCTCCCGCATCCCGTCCCGCGCCGCAAGGGATCGGCCTGCGGCCTCGCGCTGCGCGCGCCCTTGCCCCGCGGGCCGGGATGCGGGGCTGGGGAGGGGTCAGCCCAGGATGGAAGGGCGGACAGCAACCCAGGAGACGATGATGGTAGAACTCCGCGACGTCGATCCGCGCAGCCTGATCGAGAACCCCGACAATCCCCGGCGCAAGTCGCCGCCCGACGAGGCGGACCGGCAGATGGAGGCGACGGCCCGCGCCGTCGGCATCCTGCAGCCGCCCGTGGCGCGCGAGGTGCCCAAGGGCCTGATGACGATCTACGGCCACCGCCGGGTGCGGGGCGCCATCGCCGCCACGCTCGGTAAAATCCAGGTCCTGGTGCTCGGCCCCGACGAGGACGCCAGCGACGACCGGCTGCGCGCGCTGGTGGAGAACGTCGCCCGTAAGGCCATGACGCCGGTCGACTTGTGGAAGGCGATCGACCGGCTGACGTCGGAGCGCTGGACCGACGAGGCCATCGCCACCGCGCTGGCTGCGCCGGTGCGCCTGGTGCGCAAGCTGAAGCTGCTCGGCACCGTGCATGCACCCATGCTGGAGCGCATGAACGCCGGGGACATGCCAGGGGAGAACCTCCTGCGCCACATCGCCTCGGCGACCGCCGACGAGCAGGCGGCAGCATGGAAGAAGAACCGGCCGAAGAAGGGAGAGAGCGTCGATTGGCAGCACCTGGCCCAGGTGCTGGCGCGGCGGACGATGCGCGCGGCGGACGCCAAGTTCGATGCCGAGTTCGGCGCCGCCTACGAGGTCGCCTACACCGATGACCTGTTCGCGCCGGCCGACGAGGACGGCAGGACCACCACGAACGTGGAGGGCTTCCTCGCAGCCCAGCACGCCTGGACGGAGACGCACCTGCCGGACGGGGACGTGATGCTGCAGGCAGACGAGTATGGCAGCGCCAAGCTGCCGCCCAAGGCGACACGCGTCTACGCCGGCCTCAAGCGGCCGGGCGTCACGATCGGCCACTACGTGGACGAGCGCACGGGCGCGGTGGAGACCGTGCACTTCATCATCCCTGACCCGGTTGTCCGTTCCGGCAGCGATGGAGGAGAGGTCGCCCCTGAGCCGAAGGCCCGCGGGCCGATCACGGGAACCGGCGTCACGATGATCGGCAACATGCGGACCGACGCCCTGCACGCGGCGCTGCATGACCAGCCGATCGACGACGGCCAGTTGATCGGGTTGCTGGTGCTCGCGCTGGGTGGCCGCAACGTCGAGGTGAAGTCCGGCCTCGCCGGGGCCGGCATCGGCACGCCCATGCCGCGCGACATCGCGGCCACGCTGACCGAGGGCGGTGTGCTGACCACGGACACCGGCCTGCTGCGCACCGCGGCGCGGGAAGTGCTGGCCTACACCCTATCCTGCCGCGACAACTGGAGCTGCAGCGGCGAAGTCGCGCTGGTCGCCGGCAGCGCCATCGCGGCCGACGCGCACCTGCCGGCGATGGCCAACCAGGACTTCCTCATGTGCCTGTCCAAGGCGGAGCTGAGCCGGGTTGCCGCCGACCTCGGCGTTGTCGTCCAGCCGACGGCCAAGGCGACCCGGGGCCGGATGATCGACCTGGTTGGCGATGGCCGCTGGATCTACCCGCCGGCCCTGTTCCCGACAGGGGCCGCAACGGCGTGCCAGGAACGGCCACGAGAGGATCGCCAGGGTGCGGCATCAGCGGCCAGCCCAGATGCCAGCCTGGACGAAGGGAACAGCCACCCCGGGCAGGATGAGAGCATGAATGCCGCCAGCGGCGACGCCATGGACGAAGATCTGCTGGACGACGGCATCCACGACCCGAGCCTACCTCCGGCGGCCTGGATCACGCCACCCAGCGCCGACGGCAGCGCCACCGCCGCGTAGTCCCTTGTACCTCGCCCGCACCTGGCCTACGCTGGGGCGGGCGCTCCCTCTTGGAGGACGGACGGATGACCTATCTCACCCCGGCCACCGGCACCCTGCCCGGAACGCCGACTGCTCTGAGCCGCCCAGTGCCACTAATCCCGCGCCTGCCCCTACCCCGCGCCGCCGGACACCTTAATGCCGACGTGCTGCGCCTAGGCGTCGCATTGCGTCGCCGGGCGCTGCAGGACCTCGAAGACGAACTCGTCGGCCTGTGCGAAGCCGCAGCAGGGCAGGGCGACCCGCGCGCCTCGGCCCCGGGCGACCGGGAACGCTGGGACCGCTCGACCTGGAGGCGCTACCTCGACGCGGCGGTGCGGTTGGAGCGGTACTACACGCCCCGCATGTGCCGGCTGCGCGACGAGATTGCGCGCCTGGAGCGGCTGCTGGACCTCCCCGCAGCCGCGTAGGACTGCTGACCGCCCGGCCGCCTCCAGCCGGCGTCTCCCACTCCATCCGACCGACGCCCACGGCGGGATCGCGCAACGGTCCCGCCGTTGGCGTTTCCACGCCAGGAGCGAACCATGCCAGCCAAAGGCACAGACCCGACCGGCTTGCCGGTGCGCTGCTTCGCACGCCACCCGACCACAGACGAGACCGTCATGCTGATCCGCGGCCAACTCGGCTTCTGGCCGGCCGACACCACCGTGGCGCCGGAGACGCTGAACGCCGGCCTGGCGGACCAGCCCACACCGTGGCAGGTGCAAGCCATGCTGACCGGCTCGATGTTCGGCTGGCATGTGCCCGGCGCCGATCCCAGTCGTGTGCCGGCCAGCCGCAGCACCGTGACGGCGAACCCGGACATGGTGATCGACTGGGGCGAACCGGAACGCCCTTTCGTGTTCGCCGGCCTTTGCCCGATTGCGGGATGCGATCCCTCCGTCCCGGACCGGCTCTGGATGCACGCCGCCAGGGATTTGGGGTTCTACGGCTGGTTGAGGGTCGCCAACGCCCATGCGGCACGAACCTGCAAGTGGGTCATCATGGACCTGCTCGACCTGCCGCCCCGCGACTGGCGCGGCGAGTACGATGGACGGGTGCCGCGACGCGAGGCCGCCGACATCGCCATCGACGAGCACGAGGCGGTGCACGGCACCCAGCCCGAGCCATCCACCAGGTCGTAACCACCAGGACTAGGGAACGCCACATGAACACCTATCGGCTGCGGCTGGTCGAGCAGACCATCCATGAGACCAGCGCCGACTTCGAGATCGAGGCGGTTTCCGCGGTCCAGGCAGCGGGCTGCCTGGCAGCAGTGCGCGACGCCGCCGCAGCGCGGGCGAGCAGGACCGTGGAGATCCAGGGGCAATCCGTCACAACCGGGCCATGCCAGGTGGTGGACACGCCCGTCTTCTACATCCTGCTGGACGAGCACGGCGAGGAACGCGGTGAAGTGCAGCCGTGGCTGCCCCAGCCCCAAGCGGTTCCGGCCAGCCCTCCGTCCGCACAGCCAGGACAGGAGGCGGCGGACCCGCTGCTGCCATGATGCGCGCCTATGGGGCCTCACGCTGCCGCCCGGGCCACAACTCGCTGCGCGTCGGTGTCATCGCCGTGGGCAGCGTCTTCTACCTCCAGGACCAAGGCTACTTCCGTTCGCGCTACGGCGAGGCGCCGGTCTGCAAGGTGCCCTGGATGGTCGAGGCGTTCCTGAACGGGCAGATGCATGCCAACCGCCGCGACCCGGACACCGGACGATGGCGCAGCAGCTACTGGTCCGGACGCAACGACATGGCCGTCGTACGCTCGCTGCGCGACGGGCGCCGCAACACGGTGGCGGTCCACGTCCTGCAGCTGCACGAGGACCACGGCCTGACCCGCGGGTTCAGCGGCTACCCGAGCCTGCCGGACCTGCGGCTCTACCGCACCCGCCCCCAGCCGCCCCGCACAGTCCGACTGGGGCCGGAGTGGGCGCGAAAGACCGTCCGCGTCGCCTGAAAAGGTCGGGGCAGAACGGGACGCAGCATCCGGACAGGGGATGGGAAAGCAGGAGAGATAGCTCGGCAGACGAGGACGCACCACGTCCGGGCGCCGGCCGCAAGGGGTGGGTCTCCGCCGCCGCTGCGCTGGGCGGCTGCGATCCCGCGGCAAGCGCCGCGCCCTTGCAGCCGTCCCCCGCACGCGGTCGCCAGGAGGGGTCTTCCAAGAGGGATGGAAGACGGAACCCAGGAGAGGCAAACATGGAATGCAAGCTGCCACCGGCCATCGTCCGCGCGCTGCGCGAGCCAGCACCGAGTGCCGCGGACTTTGTGCCGACAAAGTTCACACCCGCTGAAACCAAGGCTTGGTTTGCCTCCCATTTCCTCCGGTTCGTCTCCTCAGACTTTCCGGAGCACCAATTCACGAAACGGTTCTACAACCAGGTGATGAACACCTTTGGGTTCATAGCGCACTATGACCGGAACGGTTTCTGGACGGAGTATTTCACCAACACCGCCGGCAAGATCGAGTTCATCGAGCAGGTGGTAAGCTACCCCTGCTACGGCGATCCCGGCCACACCTTCAGCGACGTCGAGCGCGAGATCGGACGGCGCCTGCGCCAGGTGGAACTGCTCGACTTCTACCGTGCGAAGAACCGCGCCGAGCAGGAAGCCGCCGATCGCGCACAGTTCGCACGGCTGAAGGCCCGCTTCGAACCCAATGGTGCGACGCTGCGGGACAACCTCACCCCAGCTGCGGCAGCGCATCCAGTCGCTCAGGCGGGAACGCGAAACCCGCCCTTCGTACAAGGTGCGAGCCAGCTTGCCTTCGCCCTGTGAGGGAGCAGGGCCATGGCGCCGACGCTGGCTCACCAACCGATTCCTTGGGATATCCCCGACGCGGTCGAAGACCTGCCGCACCCTTTGGACGGGCATGAGGCACAGGACCGGCTGCGCCTGACGATGCACGACGGCCGGGTGTTGGAGGGGGCCTATTCCCCCGCCGGACGCCAGCACTTCTTGCATCGCACCGGTCACGGCCTGCCTCTGATCGGCCAGGTGGACGGACCGCTGCAGGCCTCGGAGATCGCAGCGGTCGAGGTCCTGATGACCCGGGCACAGGTGAGGGAGCAGGCGCGGGAGCTGTTGCACGGACCGCGCGTGCCCGGACGGGAGCCGGTGACACGCGACGACTTCGAGGCCCGGCTCCAGACCCTCGCCCGGGCAGTCGCCGCCGTACCGGAGGCAGAGTGGCAGATGCAGATGCGTCTGCGCCGCCAGTTCGACGCCTGCGCCGAACGCATCGCGCTCACCCCTGGCAAACGAGCCTGGGTGCTCGCCGAAGCGAAATGGGCGCGGCACTCCAATACGGCGCCGACGATGGCCGAGCTGTGGGTCGAACCCGTCGCATCCCCGTCCTGCTTCGCCCGCCCCAGACCGCAGGACTTCGACCCCGATCCTGCTGTCCGCCGCAAACGGATGCCGCTGCCCCTGCAGGTGCGGATGGACCCATACTCGATACCCAACATGCTGGCCGCGCTTATGGCTCGTGGCCTGAAAGCACGGATAACCCGCCTTGGTGATCCACCCTACGAGCGCGGGCACATCCAGGTGTCGATGCCGGTCAAGGGCCGCGCCCGGTTCGTCCTGATTGGCGAACGCCAGAACGGCGTCATGACCTGGCGCGACGTCTGGGACGGCAACGACAGCAAGGCTGGGCTGCAACGCCTGCGTCGGTCGAGGAGCACCGACGCCTACCGCGCCATGCAGGACGCCATGCGGCACGGCCGTCCCACGATGCAGGGCGACCTATTCGCTTAACCACCCCCTATCCCGATCTCAAAGGAGCCGTGCCATGCACGTCAACACACCGGACCGCCGGACGATCAAGCACGCCCAGCCGGATCGGATGTCCGGCGCCTCCCGGTAGGCCCGGCGATCATGGCCCAGCACATCAAGGCCCACCGGCTGGAGTTCCTGCTGGGGCTGCCGGCGCTGGCCGACACGGCGCTCTGGCGGACCGCGCTGCGGCTCGGCGCACCGGTGCTGGTCAGCGCCAATGCCCTGTCCACCTGGCGCACCGACCAAATGGGCCTGCGGAGGTGGTGCGGGTTCAGCCGACGCGCCCTGCACCTGGTGGCCCAGCACCCGGTGTCGCTCGACAGCGGCGGCTTCGTCGCCGCCGTGCGCTACCGCGGCTACCCCTGGACGGTGACGCACTACGCCGACCTCGCCGCCGCAGCACCCTGGCAGCGCTGGTTCTCCCTGGACCTGTGCGTCGAGGACGCCGTGGCCGGCGACCGCGAGGCCGTGCTGGACCGCGTCTCCGGCACCGTGCGGCTCAACCGCGACTGCCTCGCCGCCGCCCGGCGGCGCGGCATCGCCGACACGTTCTGCCCGGTGATCCAGGGCCGGCACCCCGATGACTACGTGCGCTGCATCGACCGCATGTTCGACCTGTCGGCCTATCCCCTGGTCGGCGTCGGCAGCATGTGCCGCCGCCATGTCAGAGGCGACGACGGCATCCTGCGCGTGGTGGACCGGCTCGACCGCGCGTTCGACGGCAGCGACGTCCGCCTGCACCTGTTCGGCCTGAAGACGGACGGCATGGCGGCGCTGCGCGGCCACCCGCGCGTGGCCAGCGTGGACAGCCAGGCGTACGGCACCGCAGCCCGTTGGGCGGCGCACAAGGGCGGCTTCCCGAAGACCAACGCCTACCTCGCCGGCGTCATGGCGGACTGGCACGGCGAGCAGCAGCGCAGGCTGGCCGAGGAGGGCTACGCCTTCCGACCGTCCCTGGCGCCACTGCCGCCGCCGGCCCAGGCCGCGGCGGGGCCGGTGCCGCCCTGGATGCACGCCCGGGTCGAGGCCGCGATGGAGCACCTCCGGGCGCTGTACGAGGCCGGCGAGGTCGAGTGGTCCGATGTGTCGGCCCAGCGCGCCTGGGAGTGGGCGTTCATGGACGACCTCGACGACGGGCAGGGCACGCCGCCACGCCGGCACGCCCGTCAGGGGACACGCCTCCCGCCTCTCCTCCGCTCGCCCCTGCCCCCTCTCAACCGCCGCTCCCGCGTCAGGGGCGGCCCGCATGGAGCGTCCCGCAATGGCCAGGCACCTGTATATCGACCACGGGCCTGACGGCGGCTACACCGTGCGCGTCCTTACCGGCGCTCGCGGTGACCGCACCCACCGGTTTCACCGACCAAGGATGCCGCCGATGCTGCGCCGCCTCGCCCTGTCCCTTGCCTGCCTGCTGCTCTGCGCCCCTGCCGGCCATGCCGTGCAGCTCGGGTTCACCTGCACGACCACCTACACGGACACGGGCGCGATGGATCGCCGCACCATCCATGTCGACACGGTGGCGCGCAGCGTGCGGGACGAAGGGATGATCACCATCGACGGTGCGGCCAACGCGATCGCCAGGAACCAGGTCGAGTTCGTGGACATCGGCAACGGGCGCATCGCCTGGGGCAGCCGCCTGCGGGCCACCGGCGCCGACGTGCTGGTGATCGCCATCGACATTCAGACTGGGCGCTACACCTTCACCAGCCACCTTCGGGGGCTGCGCGCCCACGGCACCTGCACGCAGACAGCCGGAGCGACCTGACGCTTCTGGCTGGAGAATGGCGCTGAGAGGATGCTGACGAGCTGAAGCCTGACGAACGACGGGATGCGGACCCCATGGGGGAGGGGAGAACGCAGAAGGGGAGAAGCATGGTGGCAAGCGCCCGTGCCGTCCTGCTCTCCCGGTGTGCTGCGGCCTGAAGCGCCGCCCCGGCCGGGTCAATCCTGTGCTGCGC
>CAXTFY010000261.1:0-7940 GCA_964243265.1 uncultured Acetobacteraceae bacterium
GAGTCCCACGGTGTTCCCGCCTCGCTGCTGGCGGAGTACCTGCGGGAGAACCGCATCGTGCCGGAGAAGAACGACCTGCACAGCATCCTGTTCCTGCTGACCCCCGGCGTCGAGAGCAGCAAGGCCGGCACCCTGCTGAGCTGGCTGGTGACGTTCAAGCGCCTGCACGACGAGAACGCCCGGCTGCAGGACGTGATCCCCGGTTTCGTCCGCCGCCGCCCCGCCCGATATCACGGCCTGGGGCTGCGCGACCTGTGCGCGCAGATGCACGCCTCCTACCGCGAAGCCGGGATCAGCCGGTTGCAACGCCAGCAGTTCGAGGCCGCCCACCTGCCGGAGCTGGCGATGGCGCCGCACGAGGCCGGGCGGATGCTGGTGCGCAACCGGGTGGACTACCTGCCGATCAGCGAGATCAGCGGGCGGATCGCGGCGACGCTGATGCTGGTGTATCCACCGGGCATCGCGACCGTGGTGCCCGGCGAGCGCCTGGGCGGACGCGCCGCGCCGATGACCGATTACCTGCTGGCGTTCGAACGGGCGGAGAACCGGTTCCCCGGCCTAGGCACCGAAATCCAGGGCGTTTACCGGGAGACGGGGCCGGACGGGGTGATCCGGTTCCACACCTATGTCGTCCGGGAGTGACGCCGCCGCTGGAGGTGGCCGGGCTGCACGTGTCTTATGCCGGCGTCCCGGCGTTGCGCGGAATCGACCTGGCGGTTGCGCCGGGGGAGTTCGTGGCGCTGCTGGGTCCCTCGGGCTGCGGCAAGACGACGCTGCTGCGCGCCATCGCCGGGTTCGCCGCGCCGGACGGCGGCGCCATCCGCCTGGCGGGGCGCGATGTGGCGGGCGTGCCGGCGCGGGCGCGCAACATCGGCCTGGTGTTCCAGGGTTATGCCCTGTTCCCGCACATGACCGCCGCAGCCAATGTGCGTTTCGGGCTGGAGTGCCGCGGCGTCGCCTCCGCCGAGGCGGACCGGCGCGTGACCGACGCCCTGGCGCTGGTCGGGCTGGCTGGCCTTGCTGCCCGGCGCCCGGCGCAACTGAGCGGCGGGCAGCAGCAGCGGGTGGCGCTGGCCCGTGCCCTGGTGATCGAGCCGGACCTGCTGCTGCTGGACGAACCCCTGGGCGCGCTGGACCGCCAACTCCGCACCGGGATGCAGACGGAGCTGCGCGCGTTGCAGCGCCGGCTGGGCGTGGCCGCGCTGTTCGTGACGCACGACCAGGAGGAGGCGATGTCGCTCGCCGACCGCGTCGCCGTCATGCGCGGCGGCGAGATCGTGCAGGTGGATGCGCCGGAGCGGCTGTTCAGCCAGCCCTGCGACGCCTGGACGTGTGAGTTCCTGGGCGCGGGCACCCTGCTGCGGGGCGAGTTGCTGCCGGTGGCGGAGGGGCGGTGGCGGATGCAGGTCGCGCCGGGCATCGCGTTCGAGGCGGCGGGGGTAGCGCCAGGCGTGCTGTTCATCCCGGCTGGCGGCGTGCGGCTGCAACCTGCGCCGGAGGGGGAGGGGCTGCCCGTGACGGCGCGGCGGTTCCTGGGTACAAGCGTGGAGGTGCAGGTGGCGACGCCGGCTGGCATCGTCGCCGCCCTGATGCCGCCAGACGCTGCGGGCGCATTCCCGTTGCGCCGTCCCGTGCTGATGCATGCCGACCCGGCCCAATGCCGACTGCTGCCGGACGGCTGCATGCTTCCTGCTCCCTCTCCCTCCGGGAGAGGGCCGGGGTGAGGGGGTCGTCCAGCGCATCCCACCCCTATTCAGAGCCTCTGTCCTCCGGCATCCGCGCGCCTCGCTCCGCAGCCAAGACCCCCTCACCCCAACCCTCTCCCGCAAGGAGAGGGAGCAGCGGCCTCACATCCGCCGTCCTGCTTGGCCCCGTGCTGCTGTTCTACGGCGTGTTCCTCGTCCTGCCCTACGCCGTGCTGCTGCGCCTCAGCTTTTTCCGTTACAGCGCCACCCGGCTGTGGGTGCCTGACTTCACCTTGGCCAACTACGCCGCCGTGATGTCCGACCCATTCTACCTGGCGCTGATCGGGCGCACCGTCCTGCTGGGCCTTGGCGTTACCGGGCTGACGCTGCTGCTCGGCTACCCCCTGGCGCTCAAGACCGCCCGCGCCCGCCCCGGCGCGAAACGAGTCCTGCTCGCCATCACCCTGTCGCCGCTGCTGATCAACCTGGTGGTCCGCAGCTATGCCTGGCTGGTCCTGCTGGGCGATGCCGGGCTGGTCAACCGCGGGCTGATGGCGCTGGGCGTGACGGCAGCGCCGCTGGCCATCGGCGGCAACCTGGTGTCCGTCACCATCGGCATGGTCCACATTGGCCTGCCGCTTATGGTCATCAGCCTGGTCGGCGTCATCGAACGCATCGACCGCAGCCTCCCCGAAGCCGCCGAGAGCCTGGGCGCCGGCCCGGCCCGGGTGCTGCGGCGGGTGCTGCTGCCGCTGTCGCTGCCGGGGATCGGCGCCGGCTGCCTACTGGTGTTCTGCTTCAGCATCAGCGCCTTCGTGACCCCGGCGGTGCTGGGCGGCAGCCGGGTGGCGACGGTCAGCACGGTCATCTATGACAAGTTCACCTTCTCGGTGAACTGGCCGGTGGGGGCGACCTTGGTGATGGTGCTGCTGGTTCTGACGCTGCTGGTGGTGGCCCTGCACGCCCGCGCGGGCCGGGCAGGGTAGCGTGTTCCAGCGCGCGATGGACGCGGCGGCCTGGGCGGTGCTGGGTTTCCTGCTATTGCCGCTGGTGGCGATCATTGGGGCCAGCGTGTCGGACACGCCGTACGTCACCTTCCCGCCGGTCGGCTTCACGCTGCGCTGGTACGGCACGTTGCTGCAACGGACAGACCTGCTGCAATCATTCCGCGATTCCGTCGTGATCGCCGTGCTGTGCACCATCGCGGCCACCGGGCTGGGCGTGCTGGCGGCGGCCGGGCTGCACCGGCAGGTCCGGGGGCAGGGGGCGTTGCAGGCGTTCCTGCTGTCGCCGCTGATCCTGCCGACGGTGGTGACCGGCGTGGCGCTGCTGCAGTTCTACTACCTGATCGACCTCGATGCGCCGTTCGCCGGGCTGCTGATCGGCCATGTCGTCATCACCGTGCCCTATGTCGTCCGCACCGTCGGCGCCGGGCTGCTGCGGCTCGACCCGGCCATCCCCGAGGCCGCCGAAAGCCTGGGCGCCGGCCCCGCCCGCGTGCTGCTGCGCGTGACCCTGCCAGCGGTGGCGCCGAGCATCCTGGCGGCGATGATCTTCGTGTTCGTCACCTCGTTCGACCAGGCGACGGTCTCGCTGTTCCTCGGCGGATCCGGCGTGGTGCCGCTGCCGGTCCGCATCCTGAACCTGATCGAGGTCGGCGTGGACCCGGCGGTCGCCGCGGTGTCCACCCTGTTGATCCTGTTCGCCTTCGCCCTGGTGGCGCTGCTGCAGCGGCTGCTGGGGCTGGACCGGGCGTTCGACGCCTAGCGGGCTTGTGCGCCGCCCTAAAGCGCATGATCCTGCGGCGGAGCACAGGAGCGCGCCATGCCCATCACCCGCCGGCACCTCGTCGCCGCCAGCCTGCTTCCGGCGCTGGCCCAGCCCGCCCTGGGCCAGGGCCGGCCGACGCTGCGGGTGCAGGTGACCAGCGGCCTGATCGAGAAGACCCTGCGCGAGGACGTCGTGCCGGAGTGGGAACCCCAGCACAACGCGACGGTGGCGCTGACCGTCGATGACGACATCACCATGCTGCCCAAGCTGCAGGTCGCGCGCGGCCGGCCGCCGTACGACGTGGTGATGATGGACGGGGACAAGGCCATCCTGGGCGCCGGGCTGGGCCTGTGGGCGCCCAGCCCGGCGGCACGGCTGACCAACCTCGGCGCGATCTATGAAAGCTGCAAGCCGCCCGCAACGGCGCATTTCGGCTGCATCGTGTTCGAGTACGCGCTGGTGTATCGCACCCCGCGGTTCGATGCGCCGCCCACGTCCTGGGGGGACCTGTGGACGCCCGGCCTGACGGTGGCGGTGCCGCACATCAGCCAGTCGTATGGCATGGCCTTTCTGCTGGCGGCGGCGTTGCTGAACGGCGGCGATGCGGCGAACCTCGACCCCGGCTTCGCCGCCATCAAGCGGCTGCCCCGGTTCAAGATCTATCGCAACGTCAGCGAGGGCCTGTCACTGTTCCAGCAGGGCGAGGTCGATGTCGGCATGTTCTACGCCAACCGCGCGCAGGGCATGATCGACGCCGGGCTGCCGGTGGCGAAGGTGGTGCCGCGAGAGGGAAGCTGGGGCCAGCGCACCGGCCTGCAACTGCCGCTGGGCGGGGCCAACCCCGAGTTGGCGGCGGCATGGATGGACACGGTGCTGGGCGTGCCCTGCCAGACAGCGCTGGCGAAGAACCTGTACAGCCCGGCCAACCGCGAGTGCAGCTTCCCGCCCGACCTGAGCCGCAAGCTGCTGCTGGGCGCCGCGCGGGTGGACGCGGTGCGCGAGCCGCCATGGGCGGTGCTGCTGCCGCAGCGCGATGCGATCCTGGACAAGTGGAACCGGGAGATCGCGGCCTAGCGGATGCCGCGCCGGACCGACCTTGCCCGATCGAGGATGTGGTTGCCCTGGCCTGCCTTGATCCATGGCAGCAGCGGGCCTGCGGCGGCGTGGTCATTGGTCCCGTGCGGCTTTCGCGGAGGGGCCGGCCGACGCCAGTGCGGCCACGGCCAGGCAGGCGACCGCCCCAAACAGGATATCCCCGACCCGGAGCAACGGCCGCAGATAGGGGTCCCCTTCGGCAGGGATCAGGAACACGACGACCAGGGTGGTGCAGCCCAGCCGCAACGTCGGCGCGACTGCGGCCAGCACCGCGAGCGGGACCAGCCCGGCGGCGAACAGCGGCAGGGTCGGCAGCCCCTGCTCGCGCAACGCGATCAGCACCAGCGCGACCGCCGCCCCGGCCAGCGTCGCCACCATCCGGTTCCGCCCGGCCGACAGCGTCTGCGGCAGATCGGTCTGCATCACGACGACTGCGGTGATCACGGCCCAGTATCCCTCCGGCAGCCCGGCCAACCAGGCGCTGCCACCCGCCAGGGCACAGGCCGCCAGCAAGCGGCCGGCCTGCTTGACTTGGTCCCCGCTGATCCGCGCCGCCGCAGGCCACCCCATGCGCCCATCCAAATCATAGTCCCGGCACGCCATAGCCTCGGGCGTCGCCCGGCAGGTTGCCCGCACAGGCCCAGTCTGTACATGCTTAACCCGTAACATGCTCGACCCATTGGCGGCGGCAGGCCCGGTCGAGAGGCGCCGAGGATCGTACGGCAAGCCTGTTGACCCGATCACCCCGGGGATGCCAGGCCAGGCGCCGGGCAGACTGGCGGCCAGGTGGACGCGGACCGCACACAGCCGCATCGCGGCGCACAGGGGGGAACCAGCATGTCGGCAACACTCCAGCAGCAGGCGGCGATGGACGGCGCCGTCCGGCACCTGGTCAGCAACTACAATCCGAAGGGCAATCGCGTCGGCTGGCTGATGATGTCGTCCATCCTGGTCGAGGCCTGGGACCTCTACTCCATCGCCTTCGTGCTGATCTTCATCCGCGCGCAGTTCAATCCGGACCCGCTGCTGCTCGGCCTGGCCGCGGCCGGCACGCAGGGTGGCGCGTTGATCGGCGCGCTGATCGGCGGCTGGCTGTCGGACAAGATCGGCCGGCGCGTCATGTTCCTGGCGACGATGATCATGTTCATCGTGCTCGCCATCGTCCAGGCGTTCGTGCCCAGCGTCGGGTGGCTGGTGGTGGTCCGCTTCTTCCTCGGGGTGCCGCTCGGCAGCGACATCAGCAACGGCTACACCTACATCATGGAGTCGATGCCCAAGGGCCAGCGCGAGGTCATGGGCAACCGCTGGCAGTTCATGTTCGCCGTGGGCGAGGTGCTGACCCTGGCGGTGATCGCGGTGTTCCTGATCGCCGACATGGACCACGAGCTGGTCTGGCGCGTGACGCTGGCCATGGGCGCGCTGCCGGCCCTGGTGATCCTGCTGATGCGGCACGACCTGCCGGAGACGGCGGTCTGGCTGATCCGCCACGGCCGCTTCCGCGAGGCGAAGCAGGTTTCCGCCCAGATGTACAACGACCGGCTGGACATGCTGCCCGACCACGACATCGAGGTGGCGAGGCCGCGGCCGGCGGCCTTCCTGGCCGACATCGGACGCGACCCGATCCGCTGGCGTGCGACGCTGTATGGCTGGATCGCCTGCTTCTGCCAGGCTAGCGAGTTCTCGACGTTCGGCTTCTACCTGCCGGTGCTGTTCGTGCTGGTCGGGGTGTCGTCCGTGCTGGGGACCGACTTGGCGACGATGGGGCTTTACGTCATCGCCGCGATCTCGGGCTGGGTCGGGCCGCTGCTGACGCCGCGGATCGGGCACCGCGGCATCGGCATCGCCGGGTTCGGCATCGTGCTGGTGGCGCTGCTGGTCGCGGCATGGGCGCTTTATTCAGGCAACACGATGGTGCTGCCGTTCGCGGCGGCGGCGATGCTGTGGGGGCACTATTGGGATGCCTCCAACTGCATGACGATCCCGACGATGGTGGCGCGGCCGGAGTATCGCGGCACCGCGAGCGGTTTTGCCTATATGTTCGTCAAGCTGCCATCGTTCCTGGCAATCTTCCTGTTTCCGTCGCTGTTCGCCGCCATCGGCCAGGCCGGTGCCACGCTGTTCGTGGCGATCTTCCCGCTGATCGGCCTGCTGGCCGCGATCTTCATCTTGCCGGAAGTGTACGGCTACGAGGGCGACTAGGGTTCAAGGACGGGCTTTTGGGGTGGCCAAGGGACAGCTATGGCCTGCCTGGTCGTCATGATGGTGTGAGTGCCGTAGGGAGACGGGTGTGCGGCCGGGTCGTCCATTGGGGGCGGAGCCGTGACAGCGGATTGCGGCAGCCCGGTTCTCGCCGACGGACAGGCTTTGTGCCGCCAGGCGCATTCGCCAATGAACCAGGGCGGCACCATCCAGTTGTCCCCAAAGCGGCCGGATGCGGGGACAGGGGGCACCATGCCTGGCACCTACCCGCAGGATGCCGCAGGGGGACACCAAGCCATGACGGACCAGATGCCAGACGTGCCCGGCGGCCCGCACCTGCGCACCATCGCCATGCCGCGCGACACCAACGCGAGCGGCGCCATCTTCGGCGGCTGGACGCTGTCGCAAATGGACCTGGCCGGTGGCACCTTCGCCGCCCAGCAAGTGAAGGCCCGGGTGGTGACGGTCAGCATCGAGGCCATGCGCTTCCTGCGCCCGGTCGAGGTCGGCGATGAGGTGAGCTGCTACTGTTCGCAGCAGGGCAAAGGCGAAAGCTCGATCGCGGTGAAGATCGAGACTTGGACGCGCAACCGCGACGGCGGCGACCCCGAGAAGGTGACCGAGGGCGTCTTCACCTATGTCGCCCGTTAGGCTTTCCCCTGCTCAGGGGTGATCCCGCCGCTCCTGGTCCTCCTGCCGCATCCGTGCCCTGGCGGTGCCCTCGACCGCCGTGCCCGCCGGCACCGGCGTGAACAGGGAGCCGTCGGTCGGCGGGGCCGGGGGCGCCGTGGTGAACTGCGACGTGTGCACCAGGTCCGCGGCGGCGCGTTCGGCGAGGCCGGGCCACACGCGCTCGCCCAGCACGGCGCCGGTTGCCTTCCAGCCGACCTCGTACTCCTTCGTGGGGTGGATCGACACCCAGACGATGGCGTCCACCACCCCTTCCGCGCCGTCCATGGTGTAGATGCGCGGCGTGCCCCCGCTGTAGTTGGCGGTATGCTCCCAGAACGGCGTGTCGAGCGCCCAGGGCAATACGGTGGCGACCTTGATCGCGTCCGACCCGGCCAGCCGCAGTTCCTGCACCAGCGCGGAGTCGAGCGCGATGATGGCTGCCTTCGTCGCGGCATAGCTGGCGTGGTAGGCCACCGGCACCCGGCCCTCGACGGAGGCGATGTTCACCAGCGTGCCGAA
>CAXTFY010000262.1:0-7933 GCA_964243265.1 uncultured Acetobacteraceae bacterium
ACGGGAGCAGGCTGGTGAGACAACCGTCAGGCCGCCGGGAGCATCCCTGGGTGAGTGAGGTGATACGGGCGCGCGACTGCGCCCTGGCGTTGAAGGGCAACCAGGGCACGCTGCACGACGATGTCGTCCGCGTCCTCGACGACCGTGCCGCCACGTCCAAGCCGGTGATCGATACCGGCCACGGCCGGGTCGAACGAGAGCGTTCGCCAGGGTTCAAGACGCGCACGGCCAGCGTGCTGACCGACGTCGGCTGGCTGCAGGAGCAGCACAGGTGGCCGGGGCTGGCAGCCATCGGCAAGGTGCGCCGCCTTCGTGAGACCGCCGCCGGGGCGACGACTGCGGCCGCCTGCTGCCTGCTCGGCGCCGCACTCCTCCCCGACCGCCTCAACGAGGTCGCCCGATTGCGGGGGGGGCGAGAACCAACTGCACTGGCGGCTGGACGTCGTCATGAACGAAGACCAGGACCGCACCCGCCTGGGGCACGGACCCGAGACCCTGGCCGTCCTGCGCCACATGGCCCTGAACGCCACGCAGGCTGAACCCAGCAAAGGCTTCCTGCGCGGCAAGCTCAATGCCGCGCAACGGCCTGAACCCATTTGGGCCAAAGCTGTTGCCGGCATCCCAGAGCCGGCGCCCCAGAGATAGTCACCAGTCAGACTGATGTGCTGCCACCCAAGCGTCGCAAGGTGGGCCAGCAGAGCATCCGGAGTGACCTCGCCACGGCAGCGCAGGGCGCCCCGAGAGCGCGACCCAGGCAGCTGGTGTCCCACGGCGCAATGGCGGCTGTGACCAAGGCGAAGCCGCTAGCCCGGTGCTGCTGCGCCGCGGCGGTCCGGTCGCGCAGGCAGGTTGGACCAGCCACCCTCGCTGGCAAGCAGCAGGTCATCCAGCCGGCTCGCGCTCACCTTGCCTCGAATGTATGCCGCGCAACGCCGGCTGCCCGGTCGAACACGATCGCGACCCTGATGGCCGGTGTAATCCCCGCCTTTGGTCACGCAAATGGGCTGGCCGTCGTCAATGCTCAGTTGAACCTGGACCAGGTGCCGCTTGTTGTATCCTGGAACCGCTGCAACGACGGCCTTCCCGCCCAGTGCTGGCTATGCAAGACGATCGCCTCGCTGTTCGCGCCAGAGCCATAAGGCAGCTTGCAGCAAACTCAGGCCGCAACGCCTACCTCGGACTAAGGCTTTGTTAGGGCTTGGGTATGTTCCCATATCTGGGCCATGCAAGACGAAAAGCCGTATGGCGTCCTCACGGACGTGCAGTGGGCGCGGCTTGCGCCGCGGATTGAGGCGGTGCGGCCGCATGGCAAGACCGAACCGCACGATTTGCGGCGCATGCTGGGGGTGATCCTCTGCGCCACGACAATGGTGCCAAGTGGCGGGCGGTGCCAGCCGAACTTGGCCCGTGGTGGATGGCGGTGCAGTGCCGGAACCGCTGGTTCCACCTCGGGGTATGGGAGCGCCTGCTGGCCTTGGCGCAGGAGCGCGACGGAGACCCGCAGCTTGGCATGGCATTCTTGGACGGCAGCAACGTCCGTGTCCAACGGTGTGCGGCGGGTACGGCCAAAACGGGGAGACCAGCGCCGAGCGGGACGTGCGTGAGGCGCTTGGGCGCAAGCGTTGCAGCTACGGCACCAAGGCCGTAGTGCTCGCCGACAGCCACGGCCGGGCGGTTGGCTTCGTGCTGGCGCCGGGCCAGGCGCACGAGGCGCCGCTAGCGCCCGCGTTGCTGGACATGCTGCCGGACGGCCCGGGATGGGTGATGGCCGACGAGGGCCACTCGTCAGATGCGATACGCACGCAGGTGTGCGACATGGGCGCGCGGCCCGCGATCCCGACGAAGCGCAACGAGGCCCTGCTGCGCTGCCCGGACTTCATCGACAGGCCTCGCAACGAGGTGGAACGCTTGTGGGGCAGGCTGAAAGGGTGGCGGGCCGTGGCGACCCGGTATGAGAAGCTCGCCCAGTCCTTCTTGGGCGTGCTCTGCTTTGCAGCGACCATGGATGGATCAAGCCCTGACAGAACCTAGACGGCGCGCATGCAGTCAATCAGCATATGCGAACCTACGACTTAGAGTTCTGGC
The DNA here is from genome assembly GCA_964243265.1 of uncultured Acetobacteraceae bacterium. Lineage (GTDB taxonomy): Bacteria > Pseudomonadota > Alphaproteobacteria > Acetobacterales > Acetobacteraceae > DASWOJ01. The sequence continues at coordinate 2,086 of CAXTFY010000262.1, forward strand.
ACATTGCGCCGATCTGCCCCTGTGGCCTTATGCGGCAACTGCCCCACGCACCTGACGCAAGGCGGCGTAAGGCGATACGATCAACCGATCCGAGCCGCGCACTTCGACCTGCCCCGAGGTTGTGAATAAGCCAGCATTGAAAGCCGACGCACAAACAGTGCCGGACATCGGGCCGGACACCGATGCTGCTCTCCTGTATCAGGATGCGTTCCCGCGTAAGGTCGCCGCGGCACGCTTGTTGCTGGGCAACCCATCGTGACAACGCCATCGACCGTCGAGCTGATCGGGACCACAAAACGTTTAGGCGCCGCACTCAACAGCGCGTGGCGCTGGCCCCGGCGCTCGTGCCCGGCGACGGTTTCCACGCTGCCCCGACTGCCGCCAGCAGATCAGCCACTATCGGCTGGTCCCCGCTGCGTGCGCCTGCACCATCCTCCCCACCTGCACCGTCCCCGCTGACAGGAGAACCTGAATGACCACGCGCCGTACGCTCATCAAGGCCGCTGCAAAGGCCGCCACCGTTGCCGCCGGTACTGCGGCCGCGTTCCCGACCGGCTTCCCGACGATCTGGGCGCAAAACATCCGCAACGTGACGCTGCGGCAGTTCGGCACCGGCGTCTCGGCGCTGAACCCGATTGCGGACAAGGTGAAGCAGGACCTTGGCATCACGCTCGCCATGACGGCGCTCGACACCGATGCGGTCACGCAGAAGGCGGTGACGCAGCCCCGCAGCTACGACATCGCCGACATCGAGTACTTCCTGTGCAAGAAGGTGTTCCCGGCGGGCGTGCTGCAGCCGATGGATACCCGGCGGATCAAGGAATACGACCGCATCGTGCCGCTGTTCACCACCGGCCGGCTGACGCCCGACAGCACCATCGGCCAGGGCACCGCGCCGCATACCGTGAGCTTCGTCGAAGGCCCGGCGTCCACCAAGTTCACCGCGCAGCCGAGCGGCTGGATGACGCTGATCCCCACCATCTACAACGCCGACACGCTCGGCATCCGGCCTGACCTGGTGGGCCGCCCGATCACCCATTGGAAGGACTTGGTCGATCCGGCGTTCAAGGGCCGCGCCAGCATCCTCAACATCCCCGGCATCGGCATCATGGATGCGGCGATGGTGATGGAGAGCCTGGGCACCATGAAATACGCCGACAAGGGCAACATGACGCGCGAGGAGATCGACAAGACGGTCGCCTTCCTGATCGAGACCAAGCACGCCGGGCAGTTCCGCGCGTTCTGGAAAAGCTTCGACGAGAGCGTGAACCTGATGGCCGCGGGGGAGGTCGTGATCCAGTCGATGTGGTCGCCGGCCGTGACGGCGGTGCGCTCGCGCGGCATCGCCTGCACGTACCAGCCGCTGGCCGAGGGGTACCGCGGCTGGGGCGGCGGGCTCGGCATCGCCAAGCACCTGACCGGGCTCGAGCTTGATGCGGCCTATGAGTACATCAACTGGTATCTTTCGGGCTGGGCCGGCGCGTACCTGAACCGGCAGGGCTACTACAGCGCGGTGCTGGAGACCGCGAAGGCGAACATGAGTGCGGACGAGTGGGGCTATTGGATGGAGGGCAAAACCGCCACCGCCGACATCCTGAGCCCCGATGGCAAGGTGATCGACAAAACCGGCGCGAAGCGCGACGGCGGATCATTTCAGGAACGGATGAGCAAGGTGGCATGCTGGAACTCGGTCATGGACCAGGACCGCTACCTGGTGCAGAAATGGAACGAGTTCGTGGCGGCGTGAGCGTTTCAGCGAAGGCGTCCCGGAGGTCGCTGCGAGGCGCCTCACCCGGGTCTACGCCTGCGGGGGTGGCGCGTGCCTACCTTCAAGCCTCCTACCTGCAGGCATTGCCGCTTGCCGCGGTCCTGGTCGCCTTTCTCCTGATCCCTCTGCTTGCCATCGTCGTCGTCAGCTTCTGGAACTATGACAGCGTCCGCGTCATCCCCGACTTCACCCTGGACAACTACCGCGACGTGCTCGGGTCCGATGTCACCTGGCGCACCTACGGGAACACCCTGAAATACGCGGCGCTGGTCTGGGCGATCACCTTGCCGCTTGGCTTCGGGGTCGCGTGGTTCCTCGCCTTCCAGGTCCGCTCCGCCGCGCTGCAGACGGCGCTGTTCCTGGTGTGCACGGTGCCGTTCCTGACCAGCAACATCATTCGGATGATCTCATGGGTGCCGTTCCTGGGCCGCAACGGGCTGGTGAACGGCGCGCTGCTCGGCGTGGGGCTGATCGACCGGCCGCTGGAGCAGTTGCTGTTCTCCGACTTCGCGATCGTGCTGGCCTTCGTGCACCTGTACTCGCTGTTCATGGTGGTGCCCATCTTCAACTCCATGACCCGGATCGACCGGCGGCTGATCGAGGCGGCGCGCGATGCCGGGGCCAACGCGGCGCAGATCGCCTGGAACGTCGTCGTGCCGCTGTGCACGCCGGGCCTCGCCATCGGCAGCACCTTCGTGGTCACCCTGGTCATGGGCGACTTCATCACCGTGCGCCTGATGGGCGGCGGTCAGCGCGCGTCGGTCGGGCTGATGATCTCGAACCAGATCAGCCTGCTGCAGTACCCGGCCGCCTGCGCCAACGCGGTCGTGCTGCTCGCCGTCGTGCTGCTCGGGGTCGGTAGCCTGCTGCGCCTGGCGAACATCCGGCGGGAGCTGTAGGTGGGCCGCATCCTGCTCGGGCTGCTGTTCGCGGCCTTTGTGCTGTTCCTATATGGCCCGATCATCACGATCATGGTGCTGGCGTTCGGCGGGCCGGACAGTGGTCTCACCTTTCCGATGCGCGGCGTGTCCCTGCATTGGTTCTCCGAGCTGTTCGCGCGGCAGTCGGTCGGCGATCTCGGGGCGGCACTCGGCCGCACGGCCGCCTTGGCGGCGATGGTCAGCCTGGTGACCGTGGCCGTTTCGGTCGCAGCCGGCCTGGCGTTCCGGCGGCGGTTCCTCGGCAGCTCGGCGCTGTTCTCGCTGGCGCTCGCGGGTCTGATTGTGCCGTCGATCCTTGTCAGCCTCGGCGTGGGCCTGGTGTTCAGCCAGGCCGGGCTCGACACGGCCTGGTATAGCTCGGCGTTCGGGGCGCAGTTGACGTGGACCCTGCCGTTCGGCCTGCTGATCATGTTCGCCGTGCTCAACCGCTTCGACCGTTCGTGGGAAGAGGCGGCCCGCGACCTCGGCGCAACGCCCTGGCAGAGCTTCCGACTCGTGGTGCTGCCGATCCTGCTGCCCGGCATCGTCGGCATCGCCCTGTTCGGCTTCTCGCTGAGTTGGGACGAGTTTCCCCGCACCTTGCTGACCGCGGGCAGCGACAACACCCTGCCGCTCGAGATCTTCGGCATGACGACGAATGTGACCTCGCCGGTGCTCTATGCCCTTGGGGCGGCGACGACCGGTGTCTCGCTGATCGCGATCGGGGCCGCACTGGCCATCATGCGGGCGTTGGCGGTGCAGCGGCGATGACCCGCTGATCGCCGCCCGGGGAGCGCAGGTTCCAGCATGCGCCATGCCCCGAAGCCGCTTGCGTTGGGATCATCGGTGGAGAGAGACGCGGGACCGGGGCGCGCCCGTCAGTGCGTCGGCGTCGATACGCCCAGGGCTGGGAGCCATAAGCCGGACCGGGGGACCATGAGGCTGTGCGAAGTGGACGTGCCGGGCAGAGTGTCGCCCGCCCAGTCGCCGCGCGGGATCCAACCCCGTCAGATCAGGCAGCGCGGCTCGCGGCCCAGCAGGCCCGTGTTACCCGCCAGCAACGGCCGTGCGAACGCTACATACAATTCCTAACAACTGTTGACAGTCAGGCGCAGATCGTCCCATTTCGACTAAACAGAAGTTGGGCTTAGACCGCACATGTCATTCCAGCACAGCACTTCGCTGACCAAGATCTCCGCCGCCGCCGTCCTCGTCGCAGGTGTCGGAACGGCCCCGTTGGCCCAGGCGGACGTCATCCTCACGTTTGGACAGACGTCCAACACCTCGACCATCACCGCGACCAACAACACCGCCGACACCACGACCACCATCACCGGCGCCTCGATCCCGATCCTTATCTCGCAGTATGCCGGCGCGGGCGCCCCAATCAGCGCGTTCCTCACCCTCAACTTGGCCAACGACGGGGCTGCCACCACCGTTGAAGGCCAAATCCTGCAGTCCTTCAGCGGAACGGCCAGCTTCACCTCGGGGGCGAATGACACCGGGACCAACTATCTCAGCGCCAGCTTCACCGACACCGTGTTCGGCATCGACGGCGGCTCATCGCTCACCCTCGCAGCGTCCGCGCCGCCAGGGACCGTAAGCTTTACTTCGGACGTGCTGCCGAGCAGCGACCTTGGCGAGCCGGATGCGCTCAGCTTCAGCTTTGCCAACGTGGTCAACCCGGCTGCCATCGTCGGCACCACGTTGCAGGGCTTCACCTCCAGCGTGTCGGGCACCGTCTCGGCTGCAGTGACTGCGACTCCTACCCCAACACCGACCCCGACCCCGACCACAGTTCCCGAGCCGGCCACCCTGGCGCTGCTCGGCACCGGCGTGGTCGGCCTTGGCGCATTCCGCCGCCGGTGCGCCAACCGGGTCTGAAAGCTCCAGTCACGAACATGCAGGCGGCGGGGCTCCCCCCGCCGCCCTACTGCTCGCTCCAGGGTCTTGGCTGGTTGATGGCCAAGGTAAGGCCATCGTAGCGTGTCGAGCATTAGGGCAATGACTTCGCCGGTGCTCTACGCTCTTGATGCGCCGGCGACCGGTGCTTCGCCGATTGAGATTGGGGCCGCACTGGTCATCACGCAGGTGTTGGCGATACAGCAGCGATAACCTGCTCATCGCCAGCCAGGGACCGTGGGCCTCAGCCTGTGTCGTGCCCCGAAGCCGCTTGCGTTGAGACTGCCGGTGGGAAGGAATGCGGCATCGGCGCGCACCCGGCGATGCGATGGCGTCGATCCGCCCGGCGCTGGGGACCATAAGGAAGTGTAGGGTGGACATGCCGGGGAGAGTGTCGTCCACCCAGTTGCGGCGCGACATCCAACCCCGTCAGCAGACGCCTCAACGCCTCCGCATGTTTTCGGCGAAGGCCGGCTGCCATCATGGTTCCCGCTTCCCGGCCGCGCTCGGCGAGCCACAGGGTTCGACTGCATCCCTGCTTCAGCCTGAACCTGCGCAAGGCCGGAGCGATCCTGGCTGTTGCCAGGTGATCATGACATATTCGCTGTCCTCGGTTGACCCGGCCCCGCAGATGCTGTCGCTGCCGGACGGCTCAGCCTCCCAAACTTGAGCGTGACATCGAACCCCGGTCGGACGCCGCCACGGATTGCGGGGCAGGGCCGACGAAGCCGCGCCGCAAGTGGCCGGTCGTGCTGGACGCTTACCGCCGCAGTCTGGTACTGCCGCAGCCTGGCCCGTTTCCTGCAAAGCATCCAAGACTGACCATGACGGCCACCCTTCGGCATGACTTCAATGCCCCCTGTTCCGTTGAAGCCGGGCATCGTCAGGAACGAGCCGTGCCTTTCCATCCACCACGCCTCTCTCGTCCCCGCCCAACAAAGTAGGAGGGTTCCCATGACCGTCGCCAGCGAGCAGAACACAACCGGCTCCTCGCCTGCGCTCGATAAGCAAGGCTGGCTCAACTCCCATGAGGAGGGATACGAGAAAAGCCTGAAGCCCCGGCAAATCCAGATGATCGCCATCGGCGGCGCCATCGGCACCGGCCTGTTCCTCGGCGCAGGCGCCCGGCTGGAGCTGGCCGGACCGGCGCTCGCCATCGTCTATCTCGCTTGCGGCGTGTTCTCCTTCCTGATCCTGCGCGCGCTGGGCGAGCTGGTGATGTATCGCCCGACCTCCGGCAGCTTCGTCTCCTATGCGC
>CAXTFY010000263.1:0-7898 GCA_964243265.1 uncultured Acetobacteraceae bacterium
GCTCCGCCGTGCCGCGGAACGGGCAGTCCAGCGCGTCCATGAACAGCCGGCCCATGGCGTTCAGCACCAGCGCCTTGCGGCCGTCCTGCAGATCGACCACCACCGACCCGGCCCCGGGCGTCCCCGGCGGGAAGTTCAGCGGGCGCACCACGCGGGGCTGCTGGGCGATGTAGGGGATCAGCTCCTTGCGGTCCCAGGCGTGGTTGCCGAGCGTGATGGCGTCGGCGCCGGCGGCCAGGATGGCCTCGGCCATGTCGGGCGCCAAGCCGAAGCCGTGGCTGGCGTTCTCGCCGTTCACCACTACGAGGTCGGCGCGCAGGTCGGCGCGGAGCTTGGGCAGGCCGGCGGCGACGGCGTCACGGCCGGCGCGGCCGACGACATCGCCGAGGAACAGGATGCGCATCGTTGGGCTGCTTTCCATCAAGGGCGGAGGAGGGCGGGCTTGGCGAAGGCCGCCCGGCCTCGGCTTCCGCGCATGTGCCGCCGGGCTGGGTCGAGCGCAAGCCTGGACGCAGGGCGACCGCATTTGGCTTGGGTACGCCGCCTGTTCCCTCTCCCTTCGGGAGAGGGCCGGGGTGAGGGAACCGGCAAGGGCCTAAACCTGTCCGTTCAAGGACGAAATCCGCTTCCAAACACGCCCTGTTTGGCGCTTGCGGCCTCCCTGACCCCAACCCTCTCCCGTAGAGAGAGGGAGCCGGTGCGGTCGGCCCATAGTTGGACCTCCGAACTTGCGGCGCGGCAGCATCCTGGGCCGCAGATGAGTTTGTTCAGGCCGCCCAATTCGAGCCGGAGGTCTTGTCACAATTCGTGAGAAGCATGGACAGTGAATACACATGCCTTGTTCCAGGCCGCATGCCATCATCCCTCTCAGCCCAGGCAGCTGCCGCGCGTTTCCTGAATACGGCATAGGGGCATGTTAGCCAGGCTGGTGCGCCAGCATGCACCCAACCAGCGTGACCGCGATATGCAGCCCCATGCCGGGCAAGCGTCTCAGCTGCAAGCCTGTCACGAACAAATCCGGGAGAAGCCATCATGGCCGCAACGCTGAACGTGCAGTTCGCCAATCCGGGCGATGCCGGTGCATTGGCTGGGGCGGTTCAGGCCGTTGTGCAACAGGCGTTCGCCGGGTGGCTTCAGCACTTCGACTACACAACCGGCACCTACACCATCAACGTGTCATTCCGGGCGGCGTCCCAGCCGGCGGACGCATCCCTTCAGTATCCGGCTCCCCCAGCCTTTGAGGGCTTCCGTGTTACAACCAATGATGTGGTTGTCGGCAGTGCCGGCCCCAACGAAGTGTCGCAGTATGGCGAGCTGCTCGGCCTTGCGCTGACGGGGCGCGGCGCTGGTCCGGCTGATCCGGGCACCCTCTACCTCAGCCCCGGCTACCTCAACGGGTCACAGTCCCTCGCGAATGCGGTGGCGCCCATCGAGCGGGAACTGGGCCACCAGTTCGGCATCCAATCCCTGCGGCCCAACAACTTTGCCGATTTCAGCGGCGGTGCAGCCGTGCAGACTGGCCTGCGTACTTCGGTGTACGACAGCAGCGTCAAGTTCGTCACGTATCCGCCCGACTTCCTGACGACGTTCAACGGCCCAAACGCCGAGGCTGCCTATGGCGGTCCGGTGCCGGTGCTCGGTGCGGACCCCGGCACCACCACGGTCGGCAACGGTCAGGCCGTGGACACCACCACCCAGGGCGCCGGCACGATCCAGCCGCTCGACGTCGCCCTGCTGCGCGACGCCGGGGTGGCCGCGCTGTCCGACCAGGAGTTGGCCGAGCACCAAGTGGCCCGGCTGTATGTCGCCGCTCTCGGCCGGGATGCCGACAGCGCCGGGCTGATCCAGCAGTACGCCGCCCTGAGAAGCGGAGAGTCGCTCGTGCAGGTCGCCGCCGGCTTTACCTCATCGGCCGAGTACGCCAAAATTTATGGCAACTTGTCCAACGCTGCCTTTGTCAGCGCCCTGTATCAGAACGTCCTGGGCCGGGCTGGCGACGCCGCAGGCGTGCAGAACTTCGTGGCCGTGCTGGACGCCGGCAACAGCCGCAGCGTGCTGCTGGCCGGGTTCGCCGACAGCGACGAGGCCCGGGGCTACTTGAACAATAATCCGAACGTGACCTACGCCGCCACCGCCGAGGCGCAGGTGGCGCGGCTGTACGACACCGCATTCGACCGCGGTGCCGACCCGGCCGGCTTCGACCTGTTCACCACCGCGATCACCGACGGCACTAGCCTGCAGCAGGCGGCGCTGTCCTTCCTGGCCTCGCCGGAGTTCGCCAACCGCTACGGCGCCGCGCCGACCAACCAAGGGCTGGTCGATGAGCTGTATCAGAACACCCTGCAGCGCGCCCCGGATGCGGCCGGGGAAGCACTGTATGTCAACGGGTTGGCGTCGGGCCAGCTCAGCCGGGCGGGCCTGCTCGCCTCGTTCTCCGACAGCCAGGAGCACATCGACCTGATGGCCCAGGCCGCCGGGGCACGCAACGCCAGCGGCTACAACACCGACCTCGCGCCGCAGCTCGGCATCATCCCCGTCATCGGCGGCCCCGTCGTCGGCAGCCCCGTCATCAGCATTTAGGTCACGGCCTGAACACGGTCACGCCGCACTCCGTTGCCACCGCATCGAGCGGCACGTCGTGCGGGCCGGCAGGCAGCCGGTCCACCTGCTGCATCGCATAGGCGCAGCCGATCGCCCGCCTGCCCGGCAGCGCCGCCAGCGTGCGGTCGTAATAGCCGCCGCCATAGCCAAGCCGGTTGCCCGCTGCATCCCAGGCCAGCAGCGGCACCAGCAGCATGTCGGGCACGCCGGGCTCACCCTGCGGCGCAACCGTGCCGAAGCGGTCCGGGAGCAGCGCATCGCCCGGACGCCAGCGGCGGAAGGCCAACGGCTGGCCGCGGGGCGGGGTGGCGGGCAGCAGGAGGCGGTGGCCGCGGCTGGCCAAGGCGTGCAGCAAGGGGCGGAGGTCGATCTCGGTGCCCATTGGCCAGAACCCCGCGATGGCCTGCGCGGGGTTGGCCGGCAGCCATTCCAGGAGATGGGCGGCCAGGCAGGCGCCAAGGGCAGGATCGCAGGCGCTGCGGGCGGCCAGCATGGCGATGCGGAGGGTGCGCTTCGGGTCCGTCAAGGATGGGTTGCTTCGGCCGGGCGTTCCCGGGACACGCGGACTAGCCCAGCTGCGGCCGTGGCACAGGGCCATGACAGCGCACCGATCCCAGCGGCACCATGCGCCGAGCACATAGGTTCCGTCCCGGCCTCCAGTTTTCTAATCGGGGGTGGAGCCGCCCTGGCCGTTGGCGTCTCACCCTCCCAAGGCCTGCTTGCGCAGGTGGGCGCCGGGTACCATGACCACGATCATGGCAGCGCCAGCTCCCGGGAGAGTGCTTATTGGCCCTGGGGGTGAATTACCTGACGAACCGGGCAGCTCCGGCACCTATCTAGGGCCGCTCCATCGCCGCCGCAATCTCTTCGGCGCGGCTGGCCAGACGAACCAGCATATCGTGGTCGATGGCCGGCTCGGCGGGCGGCGGCGGAGTGGGCAAGGCGCGTTCCCCCGTCTGGGCCTCGGCGAGGTCGAGCGTCAGGTCGTGCAGCTCGTCCGCCATCAGCAGGGCGGCCAGCATTAGCAGCCGGGTCTCCCCGCTCTGACCGCCAAGCGCCTTGATCCGGGCGATGCGCGACTCGACCTCGGCGGCCATGGCACGGAGGTGGCCCTCCTGGCCGTCCTCGCAGCCGACCGTGTAGGCATACCCGTTGAGCTTCAGGCTCAGTTGCGCCATTGCCGCGCCTCCTTGTTCATCCAGTGCGTCATTCGTCCAAGGCCCCGCGCAACTGCAGGATCAAGCTGTCCAGGCGTTGCAGTACGGCGGGATCAGTGGGAGCCGGGGGTGCAACCGGCGGGTTCATCGACCGGGCCTCCATCGATTGGGCGATGCGGTCCAGCGCCGCTTGCAGGCGTTGGGCGGGGTCTTGGACATCGGGGTCCTCTGGCGATCCACTCATCCCGATTCTCTGCAACGTTCCTGATTCCGTGTTGCACGTTTCGCCTGTAACCGTTTGAGGGTCAAGCATGAGCCTGCCGCCAGCCACCATGATTCACGGTCTGCCCCATGCGCGCCTGGCCCTGGCGGCGGGCCGTCCGGTCACGCTACTCTCCGGTGTTGGTGCGGCATCCTATGCAGGGTGCGGATGGTGGCGCGCGCTGGTCGCGGCGGCCTTGGCAGAGTATCCCGGCAGGGAGGTGCCTGACGTGCTGGACTGCGGCGATGCGCCGGGGCGGGCCTTGGAGGCGCTTAGCCTGGGGTGCCGCCTGCTGGTGCTTGGCCCCGGCCCGGCATGGGAGGACGTCGCCGCGAGGGCGGCAGCGCAGGGGGCGCGACTGCTGGCCGGGGCGCCTCCTGCCCTCGATCTGGCGAAGGCAGGCGCAGGCTGCCGATTGGCGGACTGGCTCCGACCGCGCTAGTCTTCGCCGAGCGCGGCGATGTGTGACATCAACCGCCGTCGGGTCTGGCCTGACAGGTTCGCCGTCATTGCGAGCCGCCGGCTTGGCAGACCAGAAGCGGCTAGGCTGGACCCGAAGCCCTGGATAGTCACGCCGCAGGTGCGGCTCGCAATGCCGGCGCTGGCCTGGCCGGCATCGGTCACAGTCAAAGACTGCTGGTATCAAGGTTAGGGGCTGCTGGTATGGCTCCGCAGATTGACGTTCATCGTGACGTCGAAGAATGACCGTATGTCGTCGGCCCCGTCCCCTTCCAGGCGCTTGCCCACCTTGTTGAGGGGAAAGCCAGTGACCCCATTCGGCAGCACGACGCCGGGGCCGTATTCCGTCCGCGTCCAGCGCCCGCCGCCAAGCCGGCGCATCGTCTCGCCGAGGTAGGCGCCCAGGCTGTTCGTCACTCCCTGGATGAACGCCGCCTTGCGGTCGGGGGCATGGCCAAACTGCCGTTCCCCTATCACGAGAAGGCGCGGGATGAGATCTTCGGCCGCCTGAATGCTGTCAGGTGAGAAATCCATCCTGGCGTCGAGGCCACGGGAGGTCTCGACCCAAAAAGCCGCGTCCTTCTGCATCCTTTGCTCGAGTTCAACGTCGTAGTCCTCTGGCATCGCTTTCTCACCTGACGGCGACATCCGCACCTCCATCGGCCAAGCCGCGGGCAACGCAGCGGCACCCGCCAGGGAGCACACGGCACGTCAGGCCAGCACTGAAGGCCGTACTTGACAGTTCCGAGAGCGCCAACCTCGCCCGCATCCTGCTCCGGGGCAAGCTGGGCGCCACGGCAAGCCGGTGATCCCCTCCGGTGAACCAGGGCCTTGCACAGCCTGGCCCACAGCTTCGCGCTCAAGCCGGCCGTCTGCGACCCGCGGCATCACTTCAAGGCGACGTGTCAGGGTGCCCGCACGGCGCTATGCTGGACGAGGTCAGGAGGACTGCGGTCGACATGCGGGCTGGCGTCACGCACATTGCGGTGCCGATGGGGGCGCACGCCGCCAAGATGAGCCTGCTGGCCAACATCGTAAGCCCGGAGGCGGCGAAGAGGATCTATGCCACGCAGAACGTCGAGGTTGGCGCCATGGCTGCCCCGAGGGGCCGCAACACCTTCCAGCAAGCCGGGGCGGACGTGCCGGCGTTGCCGCCGCGGGGTTTCGCCGTCTACCCGGCCAGGAGCTGATTTAGGAAGGCCCGAATGAGCGGGGCGGAGCCTGCGGCCGATCCCTGCCGGCTTTACCTGGTCACGCCGGCCTCGATTGGGCCGGAGTTCGCTGATACATTGGCCCGTGCGCTAGATGCAGGGGACGTGGCGGCGGTGCAGCTCCGCCTGAAGGGGCCGGACGACACGCCGGCCGGCGACGCAGCTTGGCGCCGGGCCATCGACGCGCTGCGGCCGGTGGCGCAATCCCGCGGGGTGGCGTTCCTGCTGAACGACCGGGCGGACCTGGTGGCGGCAACCGGGTGCGACGGCGTACATGTTGGCCAGACCGACACCCCGGCGGCGGAGGCGCGCCGCCTGATTGGCCCGGACCGGACGTTGGGCGTGACGTGCCATGACAGCCGAGACCTGGCGATGCTGGCCGGGGAGGCCGGCGCGGACTATGTGGCCTTCGGCGCCTTCTTCTCGACGAGCACGAAGGACGCGCCGACGCGGGCGGACCCCGAGATCATCGCCTGGTGGAGCGAGCTGATGGAGCTGCCCTGCGTCGCCATCGGCGGCATCACGCCGGCGAACTGCGCGCCGCTGGTGCAGGCAGGGGCCGGGTTCCTGGCGGTTGTCGGCGCGGTGTGGGCACACCCGGACGGGCCGGCGGCGGGGGTGCAGGCGATGAATGCGGCGATCGCGGCGGCGCTTGCCTAAGCAAGGCTGGTTCGGCCGAGGCGGCGATGCGGCGGAGACGGGCAGGCGTCATGTCCTGGGCAATGCAGATGCAAGGCCAGGCATTCCGTTCGCCGCCGTTGTGATAGGGTGTAGGCAGGCTGTCTCGGCTGGGCTGAATCAGAAGGAAGGCGGGAACAGCACGATGCGGCAAGGAGCGGTTGCATGTCAGTTGTGCTAAAGCTGGACCACCCGTGGACTGCTGAGAAATTCATCAGCACCGATCAGCACCGGTTCGGCGACGCATGGCGCTACGAGCTTGTGGACGGTGAGATCATTGAACATGCAGCGCCAGCGTCCGACCATGGCGCCATCATGGCTGGCCTGACCACTGCGCTTGGCAGCCGGCACTCCAATCTGCCCAAGGGGTGCCGCCCCGAAGTCGGCAGCGCGGCCACGCCGCGGTCGGTTTATCGCAACACGGCCCGCATCCCCGATGTCATGGTCCGCTGCGGCCAGCACCCGCGTGTGGCGTTCGAGGTCGTATCGCCCTCGGAAATCCGCGGCTGGCGAGACCGTGACCTGAAGCGCATGCACATGCAGGCCGTCGAAGGCATCGAGGAGCTGGTCGAGGTTTATCAGGATGATTACGCCATCCATATCTACCGGCACTTGCCCGGTGGGGCCTGGTCGTTCGAGGCCCTCGGCGGCCGGGATGCCACGTTGCGCCTGGAAAGCCTTGGGCTGGCGCTGCCCCTGGCTGAAATCTACGCCTTCGTTGATCTACCCGACACCCAGGCCGAGCCGGCCTAGCTGCAGGCCGCGCCACGCAGCGCCCAGGACACGACCCGGCCGCTGGCAACCTCCAGCGTCGTCTCGCAGCCGCGCTCGATGACCTGCGGCGGAAAACCGCCAAAGTAGCCGTAGCCCGCGCCGAAATAGCCGAAGCCGCCATAGCCGGCCAGGAACGGCGTGCCGGGCAGCAGGTCGGCGCGGCGGTCGTCATAGGCGATGAACTTGCGCCCGCCGGTCTCGTAGGTCCGGGTCGGGACGCCCAGTTGCCGCACCGCCTCGGCCTCCGGCTGGCCGACCAGGCTGGCCAGCACCACCCGGCGATCCGGCCCGGTCGCGCAGGCCGCGGCGGCAAGAGGCAGCCAGACGATGACAGCGCGCAGTCGCATCCGGCAGAGGTCGTCCACGCGCCAGGCCCTGTCAACCAGTGGGGTCAGCCACCGGGCAGCCACTGCACCTGGCCGATACGGTCCGCACCGGATGCCGCCATGGCCAGCCGGTCGAACCCGAGGGCGATGCCGGACGCCGGCGGCATCCCATGCGCCAGGGCGGCCAGGAAGTCCTCGTCCAGCGGCCAATCCTGCCCATACAGGGCATGGCGGCGCGCACGATCCTCCACGAAGCGCACCCGCTGCTCCGCGGGATCGGTCAGCTCTTCGAAGGCGTTGGCCAGCTCCATGCCGCACAGGAACAGCTCGAAGCGCAGCGCCACCCGCGGGTCGGCCGGGTCGCGCCGGGCGAGGGCGGCCTGGGCGGCGGGCCAGTGGGTCAGGAAGGTCGGGTGCGCCCGGCCCAGGT
>CAXTFY010000264.1:0-7887 GCA_964243265.1 uncultured Acetobacteraceae bacterium
TCCGGGGCGTCCTCCGCCGGGGCCGGCAGGCCCAGCGCCCCGGCCGAGACGACCTCGACGCCCAACGGCGACAACAGCTCGATGATCTCCCGCAGCTTGCCCGCATTGTGGGTGGCCAGCACCAACCGGCTGCCGGGCAGCAGGCGGCGGGGCGTCAAGCCGCCTCCAGCGCAGCCTGCTGCGCCACGAACAGCCGGGCCGTGCCGTGGCGGGCCAGGCGCATCAGCTCCATGAATTGCGCCTCGGTGAACGGCGCCGCCTCCGCCGTGCCCTGCACTTCGACGATCCCGCCGGCCGCGGTCAGCACGAAGTTGGCGTCGGCCTGCGCCCCGCTGTCCTCGGCGTAGTCCAGGTCCAGCACCGCCGCACCACCCGCCTCGCCAGCGCGGACCAGGCCGCAACTGACCGCCGCCACCTGGCCCGTCATCGGCGAGCGGGCGATCACCCGGTTGCGCTCCAGGTGCCGGAACGCCAGGCTCAAGGCCACCCAGGCCCCGGTCACGCTGGCGCAGCGGGTGCCGCCGTCGGCGTTCAGCACGTCGCAGTCCAGGGTGATGCTGCACTCCCCCATGGCGGAGCGATCGACCACCGCGCGCAGGCTGCGGCCGATCAGGCGCTGGATTTCCTGGGTGCGGCCGGACTGCTTGCCGCGCGCCGCTTCGCGGTCGCCGCGCTTGTGGGTGGCGCGCGGCAGCATGCCGTACTCCGCCGTCACCCAGCCCAGCCCGGTGCCGCGCAGGAAGCCCGGCGTGCGGCCCTCGACGCTGGCTGTGCACAGCACCTCCGTGCCGCCCAGGCGGATCAGGCACGAGCCTTCGGCGTGGCGGGCGAACCCGGTTTGGATGGAAACGTCCCGCATTTCATCCGCGGCGCGGCCGGAAGGGCGCATGATGGTGTCCTGTTCGTGCGGCGGGCCATATAGCGCAAGTGGCACGGTTCTGGCAGGCCACAAAAGCAGGCCACAAAACATGGCGTGAACCGGGCTGGCGGAATGGAATAGGGATGACGGCATGACGGTCGGCGTTGGCATTATCGGTGCGGGGATCATGGGGGAGCGCCTGCTGCGCGCCGCGTTGGACTCCGACGCCGTGCACGTCTCGGGCATCTGGGACCAGGCGCCGGCCGCCTTGGACCGGCTCGGCGCCGCCATCCCCGGGCTGAACCGGGCCGCGTCGGCCGAGGCGGTCATCGAGGGGGCGGACTGCGTCTATATCGCCACGCCCCCGGCCACCCACCTCGCCTATGCCCGCATGGCGCGGCAGGCCGGGCGCGCGGTGTTCCTGGAAAAGCCGCTGGCCGTGGACCTGCTCGACAGCCGGCGCTTCCTGGGGGAGACGCAGGCCGGCGGGGCGCGGGTGGCCGTCAACTTCCCGTTCACGTCCTCCCCCGCCGTCGCCCGGCTGGCGGAGTGGCTGCGCGACGGCGTGACCGGCGCTCCGCGCGGCTTCAGCATCGACGTCGGCTTCGCCGCCTGGCCGCGGCCCTGGCAGGAGCAGGCCGCCCCGTGGCTCGACGGCCCGGCCGAGGGCGGCTTCACCCGTGAGGTCGTGTCGCACTTCCTGTTCCTGTCCCGCCGCCTGCTGGGGCCGCTGTCGCTGCTGTCCAGCAATGCCGAATATCCGGCGCGGGGCCACACCGAAAGCTCGATCATCGCGCGCCTGGACGCCGGCGGCCTGCCGGGCCAGGTGCAGGGCGCGGTCGGCTCGACGCCGGAGCACGACACCAACACCTGGACGGTGCGCGGCGTCGCCGACATCCGCCTGCGCGATTGGTCGCTCGCCGAGCGCCAGCGGCCCAATGGCACCTGGGCGCCCGATCCCGACGCCCTGTCCAACGAGCGCCTGCGCCCCCTGGTGCTGCACCTGCAGTTGCAGCAGGTCGCCCGCATGACCCGGGGGGAGCCGCACCACTTGGCGACCGTCACCGAGGCGTTCGAGGTGCAGGAGGTCGTCGAGGCCATCCTGGCCGGCGCCGCCCTGCCGAACATCACCCGGCGCGCCTGACGGGCATGGACACCGATCGCCCCGGCGCCCCGCGTCCGCCGCCCCGCGGCAACGGGCGGTCCCCGCCGGGCCTGGACCCGCGCGCCGCCAGCGTGCTGCGGGAGATCGTCGAGCAGTACGTGGCCACCGGGGAGCCGGTCGGCAGCCGTACCCTGTCGCGCCGGCTGCCGATGGCGCTGTCCCCGGCGACGATCCGCAACGTGATGGCCGACCTGACCGACGCCGGCCTGCTGTTCTCCCCGCACACCAGCGCCGGGCGGCTGCCGACCGACCGCGGGCTGCGGCTGTTCGTCGATGGCCTGCTGCAATCGGGCGGCCTGGCGGAGGATGAGCGCGAGGCAATCTCCCGCGCGCTGGAGGCCCGGGGCCGCAGCCTGGAGGACACCCTGGCCGAGGCGAGCACCATGCTGGCGGGCCTGGCGGGCGCCGCCGGGCTGGTGCTGGCGCCGAAGTCGGACGGGGCAGTGCGCCATATCGAATTCGTGCCGCTCGGCGCCGGCCGCGCCCTGGTGATCCTGGTGTCCGCCGACGGCCAGGTGGAGAACCGGGTGATCGAGACCCCGCCGGGCCTGCCGCCCTCGGCGCTGACCGAGGCGACGAACTACCTCAACGCGCAACTGGCCGGCCGCAGCCTGTCCGAGCGCAGCCTGGCCGAACTGCGCCGGGTGGTCGGCGCCGACATGGCGCAGGACCGGTCGCAGTTGGACGGGCTGACGTCGCAGGTGGTGGAGGCCGGGCTGGCCACCTGGACCGGCGAGGGCCGCGGCGGCGCCCTGATCGTGCGCGGCCAGGCCCGGCTGCTGCAGGAGGTGACGCAGATTGAGAGCCTCGCCGCGATCCAGACCCTGTTCGAGCGGCTGGAGCACCAGGAGACCATGCTGCGTCTGCTGGACCTGGCGGAGGCGTCGGACGGGGTGCGAATCTTCATTGGCGCCGAAAGCGGGCTGTTCGGCGCCAGCGGCGTCTCGATGGTGGTCGCCCCGGCGCGCAACGGCGCCGACCGCATCGTCGGCGCCATCGGCGTGATCGGCCCGACGCGCATCAACTATGGCCGTATCATCCCGGTGGTGGACTACACCGCCCGGGTGATCGGGCGCCTGCTGGGATAAGCCGCCCGCTGGGTTAAGCGGCGTTTACTTGCATCAACTTCGCGTACGGTGCCGTACGGGATGAACGAACGCAGCCCCGCCCCGTTAGCGGCGAAGAGACCCAATCTGTGGCGGCTCAACCATGTCCGATAAACACAACTGCCTGTTGCTGGTCGAGGACGATGCGCTCGTCAGGATGACCGTGGCACTCATGCTGGAGGACGACGGGTTTGGCGTGGTCGAGGCGGCGACGGCCGAGGAGGCGTTGGGCCTGATGCGCAGTGGGCTGAATGCCCCGGTGATGGTGACGGACGTGGACCTAGGCGCCGGCTGGAACGGCATGGAGCTGGCGGATCAGTTGCGCGCGTTGTCGCCCAACCTGGTGATCATCTTCATCACTGGGCGTATGGCGTCGCTCGCCGGCCGGTCCCTCGGCCCGCGTGAGGCGGTGCTGCCGAAGCCGTTCGAGGGCAGCGCGCTGGCCCGGCTGGTGCGGGAGATGGTTGCCCATTGATGCATGCATCCGCACCGTTCGTCCGCTACCCGGGCGCAACCATTCACCGGGGGCCTGCGTTGCTCCGCCATCCACAACGGAGGATTTTGGCCATGAAAGCAACCACACTTGGATTTGCCGCGGCGCTGCTTTGCACGGCAGCCGTCGCGCAGACGACCACGACGCCCGGCACGACTGGCTCCACCATGGGTACGACAGGCTCCACCATGGGCACGACGGGAACATCGGCCCCACGGATGCCGGGCACGACGACCAACACGCCGGCGCAGTTGAGCACGACCAACAACAACTCTGCCACGCCACCGGCGGTGACCACCTCGAATGCCAATAACAAGACCTCCGCCGCGCCGGTGAAGGGCCGCAACAGTTTCACGATGGGTGAGGCCCGTCGCCGTATTGAGAAGGGCGGCTTCACCCAAGTCACCGCGTTGAAGAAGGACGCGGATGGCATTTGGCGCGGCAAGGCCATGAAATCTGGCTCGGCGGTCGATGTCTACTGTGACTACCAAGGCAACGTCGGCCCGGCTTCGTAACCGCGGCTGCATTCTTAAAGGAATATCGTAATGCGTACTATCGCTCATGTTTATCAGACCTACGCCGAGGCAACCCGCGTCGTGCAGTCGCTTGAGAGTGCTGGCATCCCGCACAGCGACATCAGCATCGTGTCCGGCGACAAGACCGTCAGCAGCACCGGCTACGACAGCATGGGCACGTCCGGCACGAACACTGGCATGACCAGCGGCGATCCGGAGCAGGGTGCGGCAACCGGCGGCGGCACCGGCGCCACGATCGGCACCGTGCTAGGCGGCGGCGCGGGCTTGTTGGCCGGCATCGGCTCGCTCGCCATCCCTGGCATTGGCCCGATCGTGGCGGCCGGCTGGTTGGTGGCGGCGCTGACCGGCGCTGGCGTCGGTGCGGCGGCGGGTGGCCTGCTGGGCAGCCTGACGGGTGCGGGGGTCAGCGAGGCCGACGCCCAGACTTATCAGGAGGGCGTCAACAGCGGCGGCACCCTGGTTACGGTCCGCGCCGATGACGCGCAGGCCGCGCATGTCGAGCAGATGATGGGCATGACGACCGGATATGCTGATACGGCGACAACGGGCGCCCTGGGGGCTGCTGGCACGGCTGGCTTGGCTGGTGGCGGCTATGAGTCGTCAGCCGGCCGTGATGCAGCGATGGGTGCGGATGCGACGGGTATGGGCACGATGGGCACGGGCACGACTGCTCCGATGGGCACGACCGCTCCGATGGGCACGACCATGCCGAAGCCGTCCGGCCCCACGTCCATGGCGTCCGGTACTACGACGATGAGCAGCCCTGACACAATCAAGGTGATGAAGGAAGACCTGGTCGTCGGCAAGCGCGAGGTCGAGGCTGGTGGCATGCGCGTTACATCCCATGTCGTCGAGACGCCCGTGCAGGAGCAGGTTACCCTGCATGAGGAGCACGTCAGCATCGAGCGTCGCCCGATGAACGAGCGCGTCAGCAGCGCCGACGCGTTCCGCGACCAGACCATCGAGGCTCGCGGGACGGCCGAGGAGGCCGTGGTCGGCAAGGACGTGCGCGTCGTCGAGGAGATCGGTCTGAGGAAGGAAGCCGCCGATCGCACCGAGACTGTGCGCGATAGCGTGCGCGAGACCAAGGTTGACGTCGAGAACGTTGGTAACACCGGCACGACAAGCGTGACTGGTGGCATTGACGGAACCAAGCGTATGCCGGGCGTCTGAGTCGATCTAGGCATCCAGGCGTTCAAGGGACGGGGAGGGCATTGCCTTCCCCGTCTTCGTTTGGGCATCTGGTGTGCCGAGACATGGCCTGCTTCTCCCTTGGGGAGAGGGCCGGGCCAGGGGTTGGGTAGGGTTCAGGCTTGCCGGTTTTAAGGGTGAGGCTTGCCGACAGATGTGCCGGGCTTGGCGTTTGCGGCCTCTCTCACCCCGGCCCTCTCCCGAAGGGAGAGGGAGAAGCAGGGAGTAGCTCACCAGTTTCTGTTTGGCTCGGCTGGGCCAGCTAATGCGCCGCTGCCCAGCTATGGCCTTGCCCGGTCTCCACCACCAACGGCACGGAGATGGTCGCCGCAGCCTCCATGACCCGCTTTGCCACTGCTGCTGTCTCGTCGGCCTCCTCGGCGCGTGCTTCGAACAGCAGCTCGTCGTGCACCTGCAGCAGTAGCCGCGCCCGCAGACCGGCGGCGTCCAGCGCGGCGGGCAGGCGCACCATTGCCCGCTTGATGATGTCTGCCGCTCCGCCCTGCAGCGGAGCGTTCATCGCCTGCCGCTCGGCATAGGCCCGGCGCTGCGCCATCTTGTCGTTGATGCCCGGCACCCAGCAGCGCCGCCCGAATGGCGTCAGTACGTAGCCATGCTCCCGCGCCTCGACCTTGGTGCGGTCCATGTAGGCGCGGATGCCGGGGTAGCGCTCGAAGTACGCCTGGATGTAGCTGCGTGCCTCGCCAGGCTCGATGCTGAGCTGCCGGGCCAGGCCGAAGGCGCTGATACCGTAGATGATGCCGAAGTTGATCGCTTTGGCCCGGCGACGCGTGCTGGGGTCCATGCCCTCCATCGGCACGCCGAACACCTCGGACGCCGTGCGGGTGTGGATGTCCTGCCCGGTGGCGAACGCCTCCTTCAGCGGCGCGATGTCGGCCACGTGCGCCATCAACCGCAGCTCGATCTGCGAGTAGTCGCAGCTCACCAGCACATGCCCGTCCTCCGCCACGAAGGCCCGGCGGATGCGCGCGCCCTCCTCCGTGCGGATCGGGATGTTTTGCAGGTTGGGGTCGGTGGAAGACAGGCGCCCGGTGCTGGTGATGGCCTGGGCGAAGCTGGTGTGGACGCGGCCAGTGTCGGGGTTGATTTGCTCGACCAGGGCCTCGGTGTAGGTGGAGCGCAGCTTGGATAGCTGCCGCCACTCGATGATGCGGGCGGGCAACTCGTGCCCCTGGTCGGCCAGGGTCTGCAGCACGACGACGTCGGTGCCCCAGGCGCCGCTGGCCAGGCGCTTGCCGCCGGGCAGGGCCTGCTCGTCGAACAGGATCTCGCCCAGTTGCTTGGCGCTGCCCAGGCTGAACGGGCGGCCGGCCATCTTGTGGATCTCGGCCTCCATCACCGCCATGCGGGCGGCGAAGTCGGCGGACATGCGGCGCAGTTCGGCCTCGTCCACCTTCACGCCGGCCTGCTCCATCCGCATCAGCACAGGGACCAGGCGGCGCTCCATCCCCTCGTAGATGACCAGGCTTTGCGTCGTCCGCAGGTCCGGGCGCAGGCGGTGCCACAGGCGCAGCGTCACGTCCGCGTCCTCGGCGGCATAGGCCGTTGCACGGTCCAGCGGCACGTCGGCGAACGGGATGCGGCCCCGGCCGGTGCCGGTGACGGAGTCGTAGCTGATCGGGTTGTGGCCGAGGTGCATCCGGGACAGCTCGTCCATGCCGTGGCCGTGCCGCCCGGCCTCCTGCGCGTAGGAGATCAGCATGGTGTCGTCGATGGGGGTGATGCCGGGCAGGCCGGCGCGTTCCAGCACCATTTGGTCGTACTTGGCGTTCTGCAGCACCTTCAGCACCGTCGCATCCCGCAGCAGCGGCGCCAGGGCGGCCAGGGCGTCGGCGGGGGTGACCTGCACGAGGGCTGGCGGGGCGGCCTCGGGCGCCGGGCCGTCCAGCGCCAGTTGCGCCGTGGGCTGCGGCGAGCGGTGGCCAACCGGCACGTAGCAGGCGCGGCCGGGCGCGGTCGCCAGGGACAGGCCGACCAGGTTGGCGCGCAGGGCGTCCAGGTTGTCCGTCTCGGTGTCCAGCGCGAAGACCCCCGCGGCCTGCGCCTCGGCGATCCAGGCATGCAGTTGGTCTAGCGTCGTGACGCACTCGTAGGGGCCATAAGCCGGCTGCCCTTCGCCCGGCAGCTTCACCGGGAGAGCCGGCATGGCCGGGGCGGACATGCGGACCACGCCCTCCAGCCCCAGCCGGTTCAGCGCCGTCTTGAAGCCCTGGGCCTGCAGCCAGGCGGCCAGCACGGGGCGGTCGGGGTCCTTGGCGCGCAGGCCCTCCAAGGGCAGCGGCAGGGGCACGTCGCGGCACAGCGTGACCAGCTTGCGGCTGATGCGGGCGCTGTCGGCGTGCTGGATCAGCATGTCGCGGCGCTTGCCGGGCTTCATGGTAGGGGCAGCGGCGAGCACGCCCTCGACGTCGCCGAACTCCTGGATCAGTTGCGCCGCGCCCTTGGGGCCGATGCCGGGGACGCCGGGGACGTTGTCCACGCTGTCGCCCATCAGGGCCTGCACGTCCACGACCTTG
>CAXTFY010000265.1:0-7875 GCA_964243265.1 uncultured Acetobacteraceae bacterium
CTGCGTTATGAGAACGATTCACCGGTGGCTCATCGTCCTTGCCCTGCCGCCGCTGCTGGCTGCTGCGCCGGCGCCCGCCGTGCCCGTCGTGCTCGCGCCGCAGCCGGGCACCGCGCTCGACCGCGCCGCACGCGGCTTGGTTGCGCAGGACCTGGCGGAGGGCGTGCGCGCGGGGGAACGGCCGCTGGTGCTGGTCGGAACGGCGCGGCTGGGCGCGGCTGCGGATCGCCCGGCGCTGTTCGTGCAACTGCAGTCGCCGCGGGAGTGCGGCTCGGCGGGATGCAGCACCAGCGTGTTCGCCTGGACGGGCGGGCGTTACCAGAAGGTGCTGGACGGCGTTGCCGGCCGGATGGCCGTCGCGGGCACGCGGCACGCCGGGATGGCCGACCTGCAGGCCGGCAGCGATACCTATGCTTGGAACGGCAAGGTCTATGCCGACACGCTCCCGGCGCCGGCCGTTGACCTGCGGCCCCGGCCGCACCGCCGGGCGCACCAGGCGGCTAATCCTCGGGTGCGTTAACTTAGGCTGGCAAGCACGTGCTCTGGGTGCCGCCGTCATTGCGAGGAGCGCTTGCGACGCGGCAATCCAGAACTGCAAGGGTCGGGCCCGCCGCCCCTGGATTGCCGCGCCGAAGCCGGCTCGCAATGACGGTCCCGGACATGCCCGGTCAAAGCGCCTCGTGCCTGACCAAAGGTGTCCCTATCCGGCTAATCCTCTCCCTGCGGTATCTCGGCGGGTTCGTCCAGTTCGGCGCCCCACATGCGTTCCAGCGCATAGAGGGTCCGCGCCTCCGGCTTGAACAGGTGAATGACAATGTCCCCGGCGTCGATCAGCACCCAGTCGGAGCCGCCTGACCCCTCGATCTGCACGCGCTTGATGCCGATCTCAGACAGCTTTTCCTCCAGGTGGGTGGCCATGGCGCTGATCTGCCGGTCGGCCAGGCCGGTGGCGATCACCATGCGGTCGGTGAAGGCGGCGCGGCCGGCCAGGTCCATGGCGACGACCTCCTCGGCCTTGTCGGCCTCCAGACTTTCGACGATCACCGCCTGCATCTGGTCCAGGCGCTCGCGGTGGTCGGGCGCGGAGGCGGGCGTTTTCGGCTTGCGGACGCGCGGGCCGGCGGCGGCGGCCTTCTTTCGCGGGGTGCCGGGCGCCTTTGCGGCCTCGGCCAGCGCCGGGGCGGGCTGGGACGGGCGGCGCTTGGCGGGCGGCTCGGAGGATTTCCTGGCTATGTCCGTGTTCCTTCGTGGGCGGGTGCCGCCGCTATAGCAGGTTCTTCGCCCAGGTGTGACAACGGGGGGTGTGCCAGTGGGGGGTGTGCCAGCGGGGATTGTGGGAGCGGAGAGTGCGCCGGTGGCAGCGGCGGCCAGACCTGCGGCCAGCCCGCGCGCAGCGCCGTGGCGGAGGCGGCGTTCTGCCGGGCCGGCAAGAAGGTCCAGGCTGGCCCTGGACGCCCGGCCAGGGACGGCGCCGCCCGGGACGGCAACAGGGCGGGCCGCAGACGGTGCGCCGCCTGGCTGGCCAGGGCGCGGCTGTTGTAGGTCGGCCGCGGCAGCACGGCGAACGGCATGGCGGCGGCGATGCCGAGCCAGCCCTGCCAGCGCGGCAACTGCACCAGGTTGTCGGCGCCCATCAGCCAGACGAACTGCACCCGCGGAAAGCGCTGCTGCAGCGCGCGGAGGGTGTCGTAGGTGTAGCGCGTGTGCAGCCGCGCCTCGATGGCCGTCGCCACGATGCGCCGGCCGTCGGCGATCCCGCGGGCGCTGGCCAGGCGGTCGGCCAGGGGCGCCATGCCGCGCGCCGCCTTCAGCGGATTGCCCGGCGACACCAGCAGCCACACCTGATCCAGCCGCAGCCGCTGCAGCGCCAGGCGGGCGATGTGCAGGTGGCCGCCATGCGCCGGGTTGAACGAGCCGCCGAGCAGGCCAACACGGGTCTGCCGGTTGTCGCCCCACCGTCGCAAGGGGTCGGGCGGCAGGCGGTCCGGCGGGGGGGCGCGGCGGCGCTTGGTCAGGGGCGCACCTGGCCAGTGCCGGTGATGACGTAGCGGAAGGTGGTCAACTGCTCGACCCCGACGGGGCCGCGGGCGTGGAGGCGGCCGGTGGCGATGCCGATCTCTGCGCCGAAGCCGAACTCGCCGCCGTCGCAGAACTGGGTGGAGGCGTTCCATAGCGCGACCGCGCTGCCGACGCCGCGCAGGAAGTGGTCCGCGGCGATGGCGTCTGCGGTGATGATGGCCTCGGTGTGCTCGCTGCCGTAGCGGGCGATGTGGGCCAGGGCGTCGTCCACGCCGTCCACCACGGCGATGGACAGGATGGCGTCGAGCCATTCCGTCGCGAAGTCGGCCTCGGTCGCCGGGGGGAGGCCGGGCAGGATGGCGCAGGCGCGGGTGTCGGCGCGGAAGCGGCAGCCCAGGGCGGCCAGGTCCGCGGTCAGCAGGGGCAGCAGGGTGGGGGCGCAGGCGGCGTCGATCAGCAGGGTCTCGGTGGCGCCGCAGACGCCGGTGCGGCGCATCTTGGCGTTGGCCAGCACGGCGCGCGCCATCGCCGGGTCGGCGGCGGCGTGGACGTAGGTGTGGCATAGGCCCTCGGCGTGGGCGAGGACGGGCACCCGGGCGTCGCGCTGCACCCGGTCCACCAGGGAGCGTCCGCCGCGCGGGATCACCAAGTCGATCAGGCCGCTGCCGGCGAGCATGGCGGCGACGTAGGCGCGGTCGGCGTCCGGCGCGACTTGGACGGCGTCGCGCGGCAGGCCGGCGGCGTGCAGGCCCTCGGCGATGGCGGCGTGAATGGCCTGGGCGGAGCGGGCGCTATCCGATCCGCCGCGTAGGATGACGGCGTTGCCGGACTTTACGCAGAGGCCGGCGGCGTCGGCTCCTACGTTGGGGCGGCTTTCGTAGATCATGCCGATCACGCCCAGGGGCTGGGCGATGCGTTGGATGTGCAGGCCGTTGGGTCGGGTCCAGTCGGCCAGGGTGCGGGCGAGGGGGTCGGGTAGGGCGGCAATGTCGTTTAGGCCCTGCGCCATGGCCTCGACACGGGCCGGGGTCAGGGCGAGGCGGTCGCGGAAGGCCGGAGTGCCGTGGTGGGCCAGCAGGTCGGCCTCGTTGGCGGCCAGGATGGCGGGGGCGTGGGCGCGCATCTCGGCGGCGGCGGCGGCTAGGCCGGCGGCCCGGTGCGCGTCCGGCGTGCTGGCCAGGACAGCGGAGGCGGCGCGGGCGCGGTGGGCCGCGGAGCGGAGCCAGGCGGTGGCGGGGTCGGTGTGCTGGTTCATGGCGCGGTGATCTTGCCGGTCTGGGGACGTGTGCGCCAGGGCGGATGTGCGAGGGTGGTGCTGCTGGCTCCTTCTCCCGCTTTGGAAGGGGGCTAGGGTGAGGGGGTCTTTCCTCGCGCCGCCCGACGGTGCCGCCGGAACCGGGCTGCCTGGGCCGGGAGGTCTGCGCCGCAAGACCCTCTCACCCCGGCCCTCTCCTGGAGGGAGAGGGAGCAGGCAGATTTGGGGGCGACTGGCGCGGCTTAGGTCGCTACGCCAGCGCCAGGTCGTCGCGGTGCACCATCTCGTCTCGGCCGCGCCAGCCGAGGATCGCCTCGATGTCGTCCGACCGATGGCCGGCGATGCGGCGGGCGTCGGCGCTGGCATAGGCCGACAGCCCGCGCGCCAGCACGTCGCCCGCCGCGTCCTGCACCAGCACGGGGTCGCCGCGCTCGAACTCGCCCACCACGCCCCGCACCCCAGCCGGCAGCAGCGAGCGCCCGGCCTGCAACGCGCGGGCCGCGCCGGGATCGACCACCAGGCGGCCTGCAGGGTGCAGGCTGCCGGCGATCCAGCGCTTGCGCGCCGAGCGGCCGTCTGGCGCCGGCAGGAACCAGGTGCAGCGTGCGCCCTCTGCCATGGCCTGCAACGGGTGCGGCACGGCGCCGACCGCAATCGCCATGGCGCAGCCGGCCTGGGTTGCGATGCGGGCGGCGGCCAGCTTGGTCCGCATCCCGCCGCTGCTGTAGCCCGGCGGCGGGTCGCCGCCCATGGCCTCGATCTCGGGGGTGAGCGCCGCGACCACGGGAAGGTGCCGGGCGGCCGGGTCGCGCTTGGGGTCGGCGGTGTAAAGGCCGTCGATGTCCGACAGCAGCAGCAACTGGTCGGCCTGCACCATCTCGGCCACGCGGGCGGCCAGGCGGTCGTTGTCGCCAAAGCGGATTTCTGCGGTCGCGACGCTGTCGTTCTCGTTGATGACAGGGATGCAGCCCAGGCTCAGCAAGGTGGTCAGCGTCGCCCGCGCGTTGAGGTAGCGGCGGCGGTCCTCGGTGTCCTCCAGCGTCAGCAGCAGTTGCGCGGCGGTCAGGCCATGCAGCGACAGCGCCGCCGTCCAGGCCTGCGCCAGGCGGATTTGCCCCACGGCGGCGGCAGCCTGCTTCTCCTCCAGCCGCAGACGCGGCTGCGTCAGGCCGAGGTGCGACCGGGCGAGGGCAATGGCGCCCGAGGACACCACGATCACCAGGGTGCCGCGTGCCCGTGCGGCGGCGATGTCGGCGGCAACGCCGTGCAGCCAGGCGGTGCGCGGCTCTGCCCCGTCCACCACCAGGGCGCTGCCGATCTTCACGACCAGCAGCCGTGCCCCGGAAAGCTGGGGCACCGGCGGCCGCGGCGTCACGCGAGTTCGAGCTGCGGCGGACGCACCAGGCGTGCGGCGTGGACGCGGTCCATCAGCTCGCGCAGCACCTCGGGCAGGTTGTCGCCGGTGACGCCCGACAGCAGCATGACCGGTTGGCCCGACGCCTTTTGCAAGGCGGCCCGGCGGGTGCGGGCCTCGGTGGCGGTCATGGCGTCGGACTTGTTCAGGACCAGCAGCTCCGGCTTCTCCGCGAGGCCGCCACCGTAGGCTTGCAGCTCCTCCCGGATGGTGCGCCAGGCGCGGACCACGTTGCCGGCGGCGCCGTCGATCAGGTGCAGCAGCACGGCGCAGCGCTCGACATGGCCCAGGAAGCGGTCGCCCAGCCCGGCGCCCTCATGCGCGCCGCGGATCAGGCCGGGGATGTCGGCAATGACGAACTCCTCGGAGTGCGACAGGCGCACCACGCCGAGCTGCGGGTGCAGGGTGGTGAAGGGGTAGTCGGCGATCTTCGGCCGGGCGGCGGACACCACGGACAGGAAGGTGCTCTTGCCCGCATTCGGCAGCCCGACCAGGCCCACGTCGGCGATCAGCTTCAAGCGCAGCCATACCCAGCGTTCCTCGCCGGGATAGCCCGGCGTGGCCTTGCGAGGGGCGCGGTTGGTGCTGGACTTGAAGTGGGCGTTGCCGTGGCCGCCGTCGCCGCCGCGGCATAGCACGATGCGCTTGCCGGGCTCGTCGAGGTCGGCGAGCAGAATTTCCTTGTCGTCGGCCATGATCTGCGTGCCGACCGGGACCTGGATCACCACGTCGGGCGCCCCGGCGCCGGTGCGGTCGCTGCCGGCGCCGTTGCCGCCCTTGGGGGCGCGGAAGTGCTGGGTGTAGCGGAAGTCGATCAGCGTGTTCAGATTCTGCGCGGCGACGAAGATCACGTCCCCGCCCTTGCCGCCGTCGCCGCCGTCGGGGCCGCCGAACTCCATGAACTTCTCGCGCCGGAAAGCGATCACGCCGTTCCCGCCGTCGCCGGAGCGGGTGTAGATCTTGGCCTGGTCGAGGAACTTCATGGTGCGTCCGGAAATGCAGAAGGGGGCCGGCCTGCGCCAACCCCCTTGAGATGGTGCGCGGTTAGAGGGGCTGCTACTCGGCGGCGATCTGGGTAGCGGCGGCGGGTTCGACCGAGACGTGCACGCGGCCCTCGGTCTTGCGCTGGAACTTCACGTGGCCGTCCACCAGCGCCCAGAGGGTGTGGTCCTTGCCGACGCCGACGTTCAGGCCGGGCTTCACCTTGGTGCCGCGCTGGCGGATGATGATGTTGCCGGCAATGACGGCCTCGCCGCCGAACTTCTTGACGCCGAGGCGGCGCCCGGCGGTGTCGCGGCCGTTGCGGGACGAGCCGCCTGCCTTCTTGTGTGCCATTCTGGGGGTCCTCTCTAGGCTTCGGTGGCTTCGGATGCCGTCTCAGCCAGTGCTGGCTCGGTGACGGCTAGTTCGGTGACGCCCGGCTCAGTGACGCCTGGCCCGGTGACGGCTGTTTCTGCCGCGGCTGCAGGCATCACATGGCCCTCGGCGTTGATGCCGGCGACGCGCAGCACGGTGACATGCTGGCGATGGCCGTTCTTCCGGCGGCTGTTCTGCCGGCGGCGCTTCTTGAAGATGACGATCTTGTCAAGCCGGTCCTGCGCGATGACGGTGGCGGTCACGGTGGCGCCGGGCACGAGGGGAGCGCCGAGGGTGGTGCCTGCCGTGCTGCCGACGGCGAGCACGTCGGTGAAGGTGATAGTCTCACCGGCCTCGCCGGGCAGCTTCTCGATCTTCAGCACGTCGTTGGGCGTGACGCGGTACTGCTTTCCGCCGGTGCGGATGACTGCGAACATGATGGGTTCCTGGATCGGTCGTCCCGGCGTGCCGGGCGGCCCTTTTTGTGGACATGGGACACCGGGCCGCTCCTGCTTGGTCAGGGGTGGCCGTCGAGGTCGATGCGGCTTGTATTCGCATGGCGGGTAAAGTCAACGTTGCAACGGGCTGTTCGCGGCCTGCACCCTCTCCCGAAGCGAGGAGAGGGAACAGGCAGGCTTTCTTGCTGGTCCGCCGCAGCGCCGTGCGGACTGCTTGCGACGGCCCGGCAGCCTTCGTATAACGCGCGGCACGGAGAGGTGGCCGAGCGGCTTAAGGTGGCGGTCTCGAAAACCGTTGTAGTGTAACAGCTACCGTGGGTTCGAATCCCACCCTCTCCGCCAGCCTCGCATCACGACGGCACACCTTTTGCACTGTCCCACTTAAGCAGCCTGGCCGCATCGCCGGGACTTGCCAGCAGTGTTTGTCCCAGACGGGACCTGCCCATAACAGCAGCAGAAGGTCGTGCAATTGTCCTACCTGACACCCGCCGAGTTCGCCGTCAAAATGGTCGATTCCGGGGAGTCCAAGATCTTCATGTCCACCCGGGACACCCTGATCCGCGCCTACATGGCCGGCGCCCTGTTGGCGCTGGCCGCAGTGTTCGCCGTTACCGTGGCGCAGCAGACGGGATACCCGATCATCGGCGCCATCCTGTTCCCGGTCGGGTTCTGCATGATCTACCTGCTCGGGTTCGACCTGCTGACCGGGGTGTTCACCCTGGCGCCGCTGGCGCTGATCGACCGGCGGCCCGGCGTCAACGCGGGCGGCGTGCTGCGCAACTGGGGGCTGGTGTTCGTCGGCAACTTCGCCGGGGCGCTGACGGTGGCGCTGATGATGGCGGTGGTGTTCACCTTCGGCTTCCAGACCGAGCCCAGCCCGGTTGGCAAGGTCATCGCCGGGATCGGCGAGGCGCGCACCCTGGGATATAAGCACTATGGGGCGGCGGGGATGCTGACGCTGTTCATCCGCGGGGTGCTGTGCAACTGGATGGTCTCGACCGGGGTGGTCGGGGCGATGCTGTCCAACTCGGTGAGCGGCAAGGTGATCGCCATGTGGATGCCGATCATGGTGTTCTTCGGCATGACGTTCGAGCACTCGGTGGTGAACATGTTCCTGTTCCCCTCGGCGCTGCTGATGGGGGGCAAGTTCTCGGTGGCGGACTACATCGTTTGGAATGAGATCCCCACGGTGCTGGGCAACCTGGTGGGCGGGTTGGCCTTCGTGGGGCTGATGCTCTACGCGACGCATGTGCGGACGGCGCCGGCGCGGGTGGCGGTGCGGGGCGGGGTGGGGGCTGCGGCGGAATAAGGGGCGGTTTTGGCGAGGGTTGGACGCCCCGCCAAGCACGCCGCGTCAGCCGAGGCCCTCGATG
>CAXTFY010000266.1:0-7865 GCA_964243265.1 uncultured Acetobacteraceae bacterium
TGCTGCTGCTGCCCGGCGGCTTCCGTGGCGCCGGGCTGCAGCGGGTCAACGCCAACAGCTTCGCCGCGCTGATGGAGCTGGAGCACGTCATGCGCCCAGGATCGGCGCCGGCCTACGTGGACCGCTGGACCAGCGACGGCGCGCGGCCGACCAACCTGATGCCGTACAGCGAGGTTTACCTGATCGACACCACCAACGTGTCGCGCGACCAAACCGGCGACATCAACCACCTGTATGACATGGTGGCCGACGTACTGTTCGAGGACTTCGGCAACAGCGAGTTCTCGTCGCGCAAGCGGTCGATCTCGGTCAACACCGGGCAGTACAAGCTGGTGAACTACCTGCCCGCGCTGCCCGAGCGGTTCGGCCAGCAGTCGCTGTCGTACAGCTGCGCGTACTCCTCGTTCGGCCAAGCCACCATCGTCACCAAGGGCCTAGCGGCGCTGGAGGCCGCGTCCGTCACGGCGTCCAAGCGGATGATCCAGTCGTTCTTCAACGTCGCCCTGCAAGGCTCCGGCCGGCTGCCCACGCCGGACGAGCGGCAGGCCTTCGTCGAGGCGACCTTCTTCCTGCGCGCCACCACGTTCGAGGAAACCTTGCAGGGCGTCGAGGACGACGAGACCATCAACGAGCCCGCGCTGATCGGCGAGCTGATGAAGCAGGACACCGGGGACACCGTGGAAACCCGGCTGGCCGACCAGATCCACCGCCGCTACCAGGAGGAAATCCTCACCTCCGGCGATGTCCGCAACTGGCCCATCCAGGCGCGCCGGGTGTTCGAGGACAGCCGGGATGACGTGGTTGGCCGCATGGACCACTCGGCGGAGTACGGTCCCTCCGGCGCGACGGTCAAGGCGAACCGGCAGCGGCTGGTCCGCTCCCTGCGCTCGGACGACGAGGGGGCGGTGCGCGCCCTGCTGTTCCGCTACCTGGACAACCGGGCGCGCGGCGGCCTGGACTACACGATCAAGCTGGTCAACGAGGTCAAGCTGCGCCTGGACGTGGAAAGCCGGCTGATCGGCGACGCGCAGGACAAGTACGACGCCCGGGCGGAGATGGTCCGCGAACGTTTCAACCGCTCCCTGAAGAACCTGGAGGAAGCCGGGCGGCATCGCCTGCTGCTCGGACCCGACCGCAAGGCCGCCGAACGCTTCCTGGAGCACCTGCGGGAGGAGACGGCGTACTACGTGAAGCTGCGCCTGCGCGCCGTCGCCTGCGCCGAGGCGGTGGAGTTCCTCGCCGACGTGTCGCGCGACCTGGGCGTGCAGCGCGGCCTGGACGGCGAGGGCCGCGAGATGTGGGACGGCGCCATCGCCGAGCTGGTGCAGGGCCGCCGCCAGGTGGAGCACGTCATCCGCGTGCTGGACGACGAGGTGGCGCTGCTGAACGACGCGGTCGGGCGGCAGAACGCCGGCACCTACATCGTGCTGCCCGACGCCAACGCCGAGGCAGACAGCCTGCTGGAGCTGTCCCCCGCCGAGATCGATGCCTGGGCGACCGACGTGTTCAAGGGCGAGGGCGGCTCCCGCGCGCTGTTCCCGCGGCTGGACAACCCGGCGCAGCTTGCCGACCTGCTGGCCAAGCTGCGCGGCTATGCCCGGCAGCAGTTGGCGCCCCGGGCGGACCGCCTGCGCTCGGTGCGCGAGATCCTGGTGGCGCTGGAGCCGGAGCAGCGCCGGGACATCCTGCGTGGGGCGATGCGCCGGGCGATGCCGTGGGTTAACGCCAAGTTCGACCGCCTGGGCGAGAACCTGCCGATGAGCGACCGCTACAAGCTGTATGTCGCGGTCGAGGACGGCCACACCTTCGGCCAGTCGCTACAGGCCGAGATCAAGCAGGCAATCCCGGCGGCATTGGGGTTCCAAAGCTGCGAGGTCGTCAGCTCCGGCCTGCGCGACCGGCTGGTGATCTACTGCGAGCTGAGCGGCATCCCGCTCGACAGCATCGTGCCGCTGGGCGACACCTGGCGGCGGGATTACCGGGTGGAGCGGCGCGGCCCGCTGCCGCTGCACAACCACAAGTCTGCCGTGCGATTCGCCAACCCGGTGGTCCCGACCTCGCAGGAGATCGAGGACATGCGGCGGCTGATGCGGCTGTTCGTCTGCGCGGTGTGCTTCGGGCTGCTGCAGCGCGGGGCCGGGCTGGAGGCAGCATACAAGCTGGACCTCGGCCACAACGACTGGGAGGACGTCGGCTCCGAGCGCGACATCCGCGCTGACGGGCTGCTGGAGAGCCACCGGCTGGAAGTGGCGGGCGCGCTGGACCGGTTCGAGCGCACGCTGGCGCCGATCCAGGTGCTGGCGGCCTCGGTGCTGCTGCGCTGGACGGGCCAGCACGCCTACGCCGCCCGGCGGGTGCAGATCGACCTGAACCGCAACGAGCGGCGGCCCGGCATGCTGCAGCGCGTCGCCATCGAGGCGTCGGAGTCCTACCTGACCCGGTTCAAGCAGATGGAGGGGGCGGCGGCGCTGGGCCGGGTGGAGGATTTGCAGAAGGCCCTGCTGGCCGCCCTGCCCGCCTGGACGGCTGAGGTGGCGGGCAGCGTCGATGACATCGACCCCTTCGACTCGAACAAGAACCCCGACGACGCCGCGCACCTGCGTGCGGCCGACAAGCGTGCCATCCTGCCCGGGCGCTTCACCTCCGAGAGCCTGACAGAGCTGGCGGGTCATCGGCCGCGCGCGCCCGCTGTCAACCAGGCGCCGGTCACTCAGGCCCCTGCCCCGCCGGTCGCGACGTCGTGGTTCCTGTCCGTCCGCAAGACGCTGCTCGGTCCCTATGAGCTGGGCCAGCTCCGCGCGATGGCGGCGGGCGGCGAGCTGCTGGAGGGCACCAACGTCAAGCCGGTCGGCGGCACCGCCTGGACCAAGGTGCGCGACGTGCCACTTCTGCTGACGCTGCTGCGCCCGGAGGAGCTGCCGGACGACGAGGACGACCCCGCCACCTTGCCGGACGCCGCTGCCCTGCCGGACGACGAATGACCGCCGAGGCTGGCACGGCGTCGCGGCCCGGCGTTCCGGCGTCCCTGGGATGCGCGTCCTGCGCGAGGGCACTGGGCAGCACGGTGGCGTTCTGCCCGTTCTGCGGCGCTGCCCAGCAAGTGGCCGCAGCGCCGCCGCCCAGCCCCGCAGCATTTGGCCGCGCCCCGCACAACCCCGCGCCGCCCACCCCCGCGCCAACCGTCGCAAGCGCTGTTGTGATGCCCGTGCAGGACGCAGCCGCCGTCCCGCCTGGCGTCACGCCGGGGCTGAACCCTTGGGCGCCCTCGGCTGTGTCGCCTCCCGAGCCGGCGCTCCCTGAGCCAGTGCCGCCCGAGCCAAGGCCCCGCAGGGCTGGCCTCCCTTGGCGGCGTGTGGTCCTGGTTGCGGCTGCCCTGTTCGTGGGCGCCGCTGTCCTGCGGGGCAACGTCGCGCCCGCGAAGGCGACGCTGGTGGTGTGGGTTCATGCGGCGGGCAGGTCCAACATCCTGACCGGGCGCATCCTGGTCAACGGGCGGGAGGCTGGCGCGCCGGGCCAGGTTCTGGCCGTGGCCCCTGGCGAGTTGCGCGTCGCCTTTGAGGAGCCGGGCTGGCGCCCCGAGGCCCAGTCAGTCGCTGTCGGGAAGAATGCGAGCGTGACCGTCAACCTGTTCACGCAGGAACTGCCGGGTCATTTGCTGTTGACCACTAACCCGTCCGGTGCCGCGATCCGCATCCTCGGCCGGCTGTATGGGCAGTCGCCGCTGGACGTGAACCTGAATGCGGGCGCCTACGAGGTCTCGGTGGCCATGCCCGGCTATGCCACCAAGATCCTGCCCGTCACCCTGGCGCATGGCGAGACGCGCACCGTCAGCGTCGATCTGGCAGGGGTGGCGCCGCCGGCCGCGCCGTCACCCCGGTTCCTGCCGTCCCCGTTCGACCGCGGCGTGGTGACCACCGCCACCCCGCTGCAGGCGGGTCCGGCCCCGAACGCGGAAACGCTGGCGACGCTGCCGGCGGCATCGGAGGTCCAGGTGCTGGGGCAGGTGGTGGCGGACGAGACCTGGTTGCAAGTCCGCGCCAACAGCCGGCAGGGCTTCGTGCGGGGGGGCGCGGTGGAGCCATGGGACGCCTGGGCGCAGCGCAATGCAGCCGCCGGGGCGGTGGACTTCGTGACGTCCAACCTTCGGGTGGTGGTGGCCGCCAACGCCTATCCGCTGTCTGGCGTGCAGATGCCGGACCGGGGCTTCTCCGCGACGGGGCTGGCCCGGGTGACGGCCCGTCTCGACGAGATGATGAAAGGGGTGCAGGTCCGGTGCGTCCCGCGCGATGCCGCAAGCTTCCAGTGCAAGACGCTGGAGGGGCGTGACGTTGCCGAGCTGTATGTGCTCAACGGCGCCGCCGTGGTGGGCAACGGGGCGCCAGCCTACTACGCCGACGCGCAACGGACCGCCCGCGAGAAGCAGCGGGGACTGTGGTCCGAATAGCCGTCCGGAGCCGGTTCCAGCGGTGACGACCGACGCGCGCATGGAAGAAGCAGTCGCAAGTGGCGTGAGGGTGTTGCCTGTGAAGCTTCCGCCGCGTCCGGGGTGTTGGACCTGATCTGGCACGGGTTCTGCTCTAGGGGGCGCTTGAACCCGGGTAAATTGGCACGGATATTGCTAAGTGATGCAGGCTGCCGTTCCGTCCCCAAGCAGAGGCGCTTCGTTCATGCCTGACCTGTTCAGCCCCTACACGCTCAAGGGCGTGACCCTGCGCAACCGTACCGTAATGTCGCCGATGACCATGTACAACTCGGTCGATGGCAAGCTGGACGACTACCACGTGAGCTACCTCGGCGCTCGTGCGGCCGGCGGCTTCGCCCTGGTGTTCGGCGAGCAGATGGCCATTACCCCCGACGGCCGGACCACGACGTCCTGCGCCGGCATCTGGAACGATGAGCAGATCGAGGGCCATGCCCGGGTCGCTGCGATCATCGAGCGGATGGGCGCCGTGCCCGCCATCCAGCTCGGCCACACCGGCCGCAAGGGCAGCGAGCTGCCGCCCCACCGCGGCACCAATTCCGAAGGCACCTGGAAGCAGCTCCCGCCGGACCACCCGGACGGCTGGACCTGCGTCGCGCCGTCCGCCATTCCCTACGGCGGCGGCGGCCACATCTACCCGGTCGAGGAACTGACCGTCGAGCAGATCAAGGGCCTGCACCAGGCCTATGCCGATGCGGCCGTGCGTGCGCTCGCCGCCGGCTATAAGTGGCTCGAGATGCACTACGCGCACGGCTACCTGGGCGCGAGTTTCTTTTCGCCGCTCGCCAACCAGCGCACCGACCAATACGGCGGCAGCGTGGCGAACCGCGCCCGCTTCCATCTCGAGGCGCTGGACGCCGTGCGGGCCGTGTGGCCGGAGAAGTATCCGCTGACGATGCGGCTCGGCTCGGACGACCTGCATCCGGACGGGACGCAGTTCGAGGACTCCGTCGCCGCCATCGCCATGATGAAGGAGCACGGGCTCGACCTTGCCGACCTGTCGCTCGGCTTCAACACCGACGAGATGGTCGATCCGCCGTTGAACGACGTTGGCTTCATGATTGGGCGTGCCCACCGGGTACGCACTGAGGTCGGCATCCCCGTCGCAACGAGTTGGAACCTCGGCGTGCCGCAGAATGCCGACTGGGTCATCCGCGAAGAACTTATCGACCTGGTGATGCTGGGCCGGCCGGCGTTGGCCAACCCGCACTGGCCGGTTTGGGCGGCACGCGAGCTTGGCCACGCTTCGCCGTTCTCCCTGGTGCAGCAGGACTGGCGCTGGTGGCTGGAAAACTTCCGCGGCCATGCCCCCAGCATCGGCTGGCCCGAGGTGCGGCCCGAGGGACGGGAGGAGTTGCTGTCGTTGGACTTGCAAGACCGGGCGAAGGAGCGCAGCGCCGTTTCGGCGTAGGTGCCGGGCAGGTCTTGACGCCCGGCGCCCCGGTCGTCAGCGCCCGGCTACCTGGTTGGAACAGACGGCGACGGCCCATGGCGCGCACTGACGAGATAGCGCCTACGCAGCCGTTCTGGATGCATTGCCCTCCAGGGCCGGAACGCTACGGCCGGACTGGAAACCTGCCCCCACCCGAGTAGCGTGACCGCGCGGGTTCGCCAGCGTAGATTGCCTACCTGTTCGGCAACTCACCGTCTTGTTGCGATAGGCTGCACGCCGCTGCGATCGGCGGGACAGGGTGTTGCATCCCGCCAGTCGCCTGTGCTCAAGGCTTGGTCCGCCACATAGGGGAGAAGACGAAATGGATGTTCTCTATACCGCGACGGCAACGGCGACTGGGGGACGGCAAGGCCATGTCCGTTCGCCGGACGGCGTCCTCGACCTCGCGCTCGCGCTGCCGAAGGAGCTCGGAGGCATGGGCGGCGCGGCGACAAACCCGGAGCAGCTCTTTGCGGCCGGCTACGCCGCCTGCTTTGAAAACGCCCTGCTGCGTGTGGCGCGGGAGCGCAAGACGCCGATCCGTGAGTCCTTCGTCACCGCCCGCGTCGGCATCGGCCGGGAGGAGAGCGGCTATTTTCAGCTCACCGTCGCACTCGAGGTGTCGGTCCCCGGCCGCGACAGGGCGGAGGTGGAGGAGATGGTCCGCACTGCCCACGAGGAGGTATGTCCTTATTCCCGGGCGACGCGCGGCAACATCGAGGTGGAAACCAAGGTCATCTGACCCGGCCGGCGCG
Source organism: uncultured Acetobacteraceae bacterium (assembly GCA_964243265.1). Taxonomy (GTDB): domain Bacteria; phylum Pseudomonadota; class Alphaproteobacteria; order Acetobacterales; family Acetobacteraceae; genus DASWOJ01. The sequence continues at coordinate 6,668 of CAXTFY010000266.1, forward strand.
GCCGCGCATGGGCAACGTGGCCGGATCATCCGCGGGCGTGCCGCTGGTTTCGGAAGCTTGACCCCGCCCTGTTCATAGGCAGAGCCTGTCCTCCGCAAACCCCTGCTTAGGGCGAGTTGCAATGGCTGCGGTCCGGCATCCGTCGGTGCGACCGCGGCCAAATGGCCTTCTCCGGCCGGGTTACGAGGCATTCGGCCGGGGGAACCGGACATCGCCGTCGCGCGGACCGGCCAGCACCGCCTCGATCCCGCCGGACTTGACCATCCACTCCAGCCGGTGGCCGCGATACTCCACCGCCGTTCGCTCGTAGTGTAGAGGTCGGCCGCCGCCAGCAGACCAAGACCGGCGCCTGGCATGGCTGTCCACCATCAATCCCAGTCAATATGGCACGCCGGGCGTACGCTATGGCCTATCGAGTTCCGTTTACCGGGATCCCGCGATGAACCGGTTGCGCGACGCTTGGCATGACACACCCGACCTGTAGGTGGAGCAGCGCGCGGCCAAACAGATCCAACCTCGCTTTTTCGAGGACCCGCCGGCGCTGCCGCTCAGTGGGTGATGCCTGCCTACCGGGTCGAGGTCAGTGATCTCGTCGCCGCATTCTGGGCCTTGTTCTCGGGCGCACAGAAAGCCGAATCCGCTCAGCCGCGATATTCGGCGGGGATCGGCAGGTTGCCTTCGGGGTTGGTGTCGTGCCGCGACAGGCGCAGCACCGTCCCATCCGCCACGAACGGGCGCAGCGCGGCCTCGACGGCATCGGCCGCGTCACGGTCATACACCTCGGCGCCACCGACCCGCACGGCGAGCGCGAACCGATGCTTCTCGCGCTTGGCCGGGTCGGCAAGCGCCGCCGTGGTCCAGCGGCCGAGCGGCGTTGCCGCCTGTGCCGGGTCGGCGAGGTAGGCCTCGAACGCGTCGAGCTGGCTGACCAGCGTAGCGTCGTGCGCGCGTAGGACGGCATGCAGCGCATGTTCCTTGTCGTCCAGACACGCGCGCCCGGTCTCGTCCACATAGAGCCGCACCTGATGCTGCCACTCGGTCATCGCCATCTCCGTAGAACGCGCCACAAAGCAATTGACATGGTTCAACAAGTAAAGATACGGCGCAACCCGCAGCCAGGCGGCCATTCCGCAACGGATTTCAGTGTGGCATCTGGCCGGGGCTCGCCGACTCGGCGCAGTCACAAGGAAACCGCTCG
>CAXTFY010000267.1:0-7859 GCA_964243265.1 uncultured Acetobacteraceae bacterium
GCTTGCCACACCGTCAAGCGATCAGTGCGCCAAGCGGGTGGGGTGAGCAATTACCGCGATAGCGCACGGCGGCGACGAAGCCGCCACTGTCGAGCGGCACCGGGTGCTGGGCCACCAGGTGCACGGCGCGTCGGCTAAAGCTGGGAACTCCACCATCGGAGCGACATGGCCCTGGATGATCTGGCGCGGAAGTACAATCCATTCCTCCGCGGCTGGATCAACTACCACAGCCACTACCACAAATCGGCACTGGCCTAGACGCTGCGCCGGGTGGATGCCTTCTTGATCCGGTGGGCGCGCAACAAGTGCAAGCGTTTGCGCCCGTGGCAAGAGGGTGCGCGAGAGTGGTTGGCGCGGGTGAAACGCACCACTTCGAAACTCTTCGCCCATTGGAAGTTTCCGCATGTCGGCGGCCGGACACCGGAAGCCGTGTGAGTCGAGAGGTTCAGGTACGGTTCTAGGAGCGCGCGGGGGTGAGACTCCCCCGCGCGACTCGACGGCACTGCCTATTCTCGTTCGTCTCGACGAACTGGGAGGCGCAGCCTCTGGTCAGCGACCCGGTTACCATCGACCCGATCGGCGCCACGACCACCCGCCCCGGGCTGACAGTCCGGTGCAAACTCGACAGCGCCATCTATCAACAGGGTCCCAGGGGGCGTCGTCGTGTCCGACCACGACATGGCCAGCCTCAGCATCACCCGCGACGCGTTCCGTGGAAAATGAAACCACATAACCCAACCCTCAACGATGTCAGACAGAGCGGTTGAGTCCGGATGCCTCCTTAAGCAAGCGGCAGCAGCTCTCCCGCCGGCAATGGCGTACGATCGACGTTCAGCACCATGGAAACGAGGCTGTAATAACCGATGGCGCCGACGAGATCGATCACGCCACGCTCGCCAAACAACCGCTTCACCGCCTCATGCAGCCCATCATCGACCGAGCCCGTGTGCAGCATGGCATGCGCGAAATCGTGCACGGCCGCCTCGTCGTCCTGCATTGCCGCAGGCCGGCGGCCCTCGCGGATGGCTGCGATGATGTCCTCATCCAACCCGGCCTCCCGCGCCAGGCGTGAATGGGCAAACCATTCGAACTGCGCCGTCCACTTGCGTGCGGTGAGCAGGATCGCGAGTTCGTTCAGGCGGGGCGGGATGATGCTTTCGAACCGCACGTAAGCCCCAAGCTTGTGTGCGTGGCGCATCAGGCCCGGGCTGCGCAGCATCGCCTTGAACGGTCCGGGTGCGCCTTTACGCGGCCCAGCGAGCACCTCTGCCAGCACCTCGCGCTGTTCCGCCGTCATCGCCTCGTTCGCGATCGTGGGGAAGCGTTCCGGGACGATCTCGCTCATTGCTTCATATCCTGGCCTTGTTCAATGCGTGGAACACCACCCAACGCATGCGACATGTCTGCGGCCATCCCACGCAAGACGACGAGCAGTCGGGCGCCCTTCGTCTCGGTAAAGCGGAACGCCGGCACGGTGACGGCAACGTTGCCGATGACCTCGGCAGCAGCATCGAAGAACGGTACGGCGACCGCCACACCCTCGGGCGAACGTTGGCCACGTGACGTGGCGTAACCGGATCCGCGGATCGCCGCCAGCTTGGACCGTAAGTCACCCTCGTCGGCAACGCCGCCATGCACCGGGGAGACCTCCGCGCGCGCGATCACCGTCGCGATGTCGTGTTCGGACAGGAACGCGAGCAGGCTCAATCCCGTGGCACCCCAGCACAGCGAGCCCAGCAGGTTGATCTGCGGCGTGTAGCGCATGGGGGTGGACGGCTCCGCCTTCGCTGCGAAGAACATTTTCAGAGCCGGGCGATCAAGCAGCGTCAGCAGCCCCGTCTCATCGAACTCGGCCGCTAACTGGTCGAGCAACGGCATCGCGATCCGGCGCAAGGGGAATTGGTGCGCCAGGGCGCTGCCGAGACGGTACAAGGCGAGTCCGGGACGGTACGAACCTCGCCCGGCTACGGTCACGAAGCCCTCGGCCCGGCACAGGTTGAGCAGCCGGTGCGTGGTGCTGAGCGGCAGCGCGAGTCGCTGCGCCATGGCGCCGAGCGTCCACTCCTCGCACTCCGCGAACACCGCGAGCAGGTGAAGCGCACGGGCCACCGTGCCCTCGCTCCCGGTGCCCGGCGCTGCTGTTTGCTCATGACTCCTGCTTGACCAGTTCACCACCCGCTTCTAACCTTTCCACCAGCCGAGAGTAAATTCCACTCAATGGAATAATTCACGGTGGCGATAGAGGCAAGGGAGAATACGATGTCCGACGCATTTCCGCCCGAGGTGATCCTGAAGAATGTCGCGCGGTTCGACGGCCTGCGCGGCAGCGCAGAGGCGTATGTCGATAGCCGTATGCCGAACTGCCACCGCAAGAAGTTCAACATCGTCGGCTTCGGCGTCACGGAGAACGAGACGCATCCGGACCTGCTGCCGAACATCGCGCTGCCCGCAGCGGGTTTCAACGTCGGCATGCTGGAGTGCGAAACCGGGCAAGGGACCGCACCGCACTCGCACGAGACGGAGGAGTTCTTCATGCCGCTGACCGGGCCGTGGCGGATCTTCTGGCTGGACGGCGGAACGGAACGCCACGTCGACCTTGCCCCCTTCGACTCCGTCATGTGGCCGGTCGGCTGCTTCCGCTGGTTCCGCTACATGGGCGAGGGCAAAGGACGATTGCTGACCATCATCGGCGGCCCGGCGGGCAAGGTCACCTACCTCCCCGGCCACGAAGCAGCAGCGGCACGGACCGGCATCGAGCGGCGGGCAGACGGCACCATCACGGTCGCCGCCTGACCGATCGGACCGGCCTAAGCAGCGCGGCGGCATTGCGGCGCCGACGCCAACCTCGGGAGCACCGCATGCTTGCCATGCAGCAGATCGACCGCCAGACGGCGCTGACCCGCAACCAGAAGATCATGGTCGCGGTGATCATCACAGCCGCGTGCCTGGAGTTCTTCGACTACTTCATCATCGCCTTCGTCCTGGCCTTCATCACCAAGCCCTGGAACCTGACGTTCGGCAACTCCGCCGCCATCCTGCTGGCAGCCGGCATCGGATCGATCATCGGCGCGTTTACCTGGGGCAGCATCGCCGACCGGATCGGACGGCGGCCGACCTTCATTGCCACGATACTCACCTTCTCGGTCGCCAGCTTGCTGCTCGCGTTCACGCCGGAGGGTAGTTGGCTGTACATCTGCGTGTTCCGCTTCGTCGTGGGTTTTGGCGTCGGTGGGTTCGTGGTGGACATGCCCTACGTGCAGGAGTTCCTGCCATCGCGCATGCGCGGCTTCGTCAGCTCGCTGGTCTCCGTGTTCGTCCCGATCGGCCTGCTCATCGGTTCGTTCCTGGGCGCGTTCCTGGTCCCGACGATCGGCTGGCGCGGCCTGTTCATGGTGGGTGCGGTGCCCGCGATACTGACGCTGTTCATCCGGTCAACCATCCCGGAATCGCCGATGTGGGCGATGCGCCGGGGCAATACGGAGCAGGCGCGCCGCTCGCTGGCCTGGGCTCTGATGTGCCGCCCGGACGAGGTGGAGCTGAGCCCCCTGGCCATGGCGGAACCCTGGTCGCAGCCGAAGTTCAGGGAGCTGCTTCGCTACCCGCGGAGCCTGGTCGCGTCGTGGCTGGGCAACATCGGCGCCGTTACAGGCGAATACGGCATCATCCTGTGGGGACCGACGCTGCTGGTGCTGGTGCTAAACACGACGCCGGCGCATGCCTCGACCCTGATGATCGGCGTCAGCCTGGTCGGGGTGGCCGGGCGGCTCGCCTTCGGCTGGCTATCCGACCGGATTGGCCGGAAGCCTTGCGGCGCGATCTTTGGCTTCGGCTCGGCAATCCTGCTGCCGCTGACCGCGATGACGACACAGTTAAGGGTTGGCGACGTGTCGTTGTTCTGGCTGATGCTGATGCTGACGTTCTTCTTCGCCGATGGCGGCTTCTCCATCAACGGCCCCTACTCGGCCGAGCTGTGGCCCTCGCGGCTGCGCGCGACCGGGATGGGGTCGGCCTACGGCTTCGGCAGCTTGGGCAAGATCATCGGTCCGCTCGGCCTGGCGATGATCGTAGGGTCGAGCAACTTCATCGCTCCGGCCGCCATGCTGCCCGCCGTGATGCCGGCCTTTCTGTTCCTTGCCGGCTGGTACGTGCTCGCGGGCGTCGCCTATGGCCTAATAGGGATCGAGACCAAAGGACTCACCTTCGAGGAGATCGACGCGCAACTGGACCGTCCTTTGGCACAGGCGCTGCCGGCGCAGGTACGCGCGTGAGCGGCGTGGCCAACGCGCCGGTCGCCAGCGCCCCGGTCGGCAACGCGCTCCCGCCCGAGTTCGTGGCATTCCAGGCCCGCCATGCGCTTGAGCAGGTGACAGCAGCCGGGCAGCAATGGCGGGTTCGCCGCACCACGCCGGGCGCACCGGTGCTGCTGACCCTGCCGGGCGCCTTGGGCACCGGCGACGTGTTCTTCCGCACCGCGGCCGCCTTCTCCGGCCGGTTCGACGTCGTGACCGTCACCTATCCCGCGATCGGCGACCCAGCGGCATTGACGAATGGCTTGACGGCGCTGATCGACCATCTCGGGATGGATCAGGCCGTCATCGTCGGGTCGTCCCTTGGCGGCTACCTTGCGCAATGCCTGGCGCTGGCCCAACCCGGCCGGATCCGCTCGCTGATCCTTGGCAATACGTTCCGCGATCCCGGCGACCAGCAGGCGCGCTGGCCCGCGCCCGGTATCTTCGCACGCATGTCAGCCGAGACGGTGCTGCAAGACGCGCGCCGGCGCCTGGAACGTTCGCCCGCCACCACCGTGCCTGAGGCCGAGTTGCAAGCCATATTGCTGTCCCTGGTCGGAACCGGACAGGATGCGGAACGGGTCAAGGCGCAGCGCATGACCGTGCTGCGTGCGACGACGCTGCCGGCGGTCGGCTTGCCTCCGGAGCAGGTCGCGTTGATCGACGACGACGATGACCCGGTGATCACGCCGGCGACGCGAGCGGACCTGCGCCGCAGCTACGCCGCCAGCCGGCACGAGCGTATCCGTGGCGGTGGGCATTATCCTTCGATCTTGGCACCCGCCGGGTATCACCGGGCGTTGGAGACCCTGCTGGGCACGCCATGCTGAACGTCGCCGTGGCCGGCCTTGGTTGGTGGGGGCGGCACATCTGCGGCAGCCTGCGCGGCAGCGGCGTCGTGCGGGTGGTGCACGGCGTCGATCCCTTGATGGACGCTGCCGCGCCCTTCGCGTTTGAGCACGGCTTCCCGCTATCCCCACGTTTGGACGATGCGCTCGCCAACCCAGCGGTTCAGGCGGTCATACTGGCCACGCCGCATAGCCAGCACGAGGCACAAATCCTGCTCGCCGCCGCGGCCGGGCGGCACGTATGCTGCGAGAAGCCGCTGACACTCACCAAAGCAAGCGCAGCCCGCGCGGTGCAGGCGTGCCGCAAGGCGGGAGTCGTGCTTGCCGTTGGGCATGAGCGGCGCTTCGAACCGCCGCTGATCGCATTGAAGCGGCTGGTCACCACCGGCGCGCTCGGCACGGTGCTGCAGGTGGAGGCGAACTACGGCCACAACATGCTGGCTGCCGTGGACCCCGGGCACTGGCGCGCGTCGGCCGCCGAAAGCCCAGGCGCCGGGCTGACCGGCATCGGCAGCCACGTGATCGACGCCTACACCGACATCTTCGGCCCAGTCGCGGAGGTGCGCGCACTGTCTGCCCGGCGCGCGACGCAGCGTGCCGGCGGCGACGTGTTGAGCGTGCAATTCCAGTTCGCCAGCGGCGCGTTCGGGTATCTGGGCAACACGTCGGCCTCGCCATTTTACGGCCGGATCACCGCCTATGGCTCCCATGGCTGGGCGGAGTCGCGGGCGCGGCAACACATGCAGGCGGCAGGCGGCACGGAGTTGATGCTGTCCCAGGGCGACGGACCGCCCTCCACGGAGACTTGGCCGCCCATAGACACCGTCCGCGCCAACATCGAGGCGTTCGCCGCAGCCGTGGCTGGCCGCGGTGCCAACCCATACGGAGACGAGCAGATGATCCATGCCGTCGCCGTATTGGAAGCGATTGTCAGATCGATCGCTTCGACCCGGCCGGAGCCGGTGCAAAATCTCGCATAAATCGAAGAGGGTGACGCATCATGGACACAGACAACTTGAGCATCGATGAGATGGAGGGCTTCGTCGCCCGGTTCGCCACGCTTCGCGGGTCGGAAGAGGCGTTCGTGGACAGCCGGCTGCCCGGCGCCCGACGGTTCAAGATCAACCTGATCGGCATGGGCGTTGTGGAGCGTGAAGGCCTTGCAGACCTCCGCCCCAACATTCCGCTGCCGGCGAAAGGCTTCAACCTCGGCATGATCCAGGCGGAGCATGGCAACGGTGCTTCACTGCACGCCCATCAGACCGAAGAAGTCTTCATGCCGCTGATTGGGCCTTGGGCCGTCGTGTGGCGGACAGCCGACGGCGAGAAGGAACTGGTGCTGCAGCCGTTCGACACCGTGCATGTGCCCGTGGGCGTGTTCCGCGGCTTCCGCTACGTGGGAGAAGGGCGTGGCACGCTGCTCACCATCATCGGCGGCCCGAATGCAGGCAAGGTCGAGTGGGACCCGCGCGTCCTGTCCGATGCCGCGGCAGGCGGGCTCAGCCGCGCCAGCGACGGCTCGCTGAGCGAGGCGAAGACGGCGGCCTAGAGCGTGATTGGTTCAGGTGGATGAACCAATCACGCTCCAGCCATTGTTTCAGCGAGCATGTTGTCGCTCAGGTCAAGCAACCTGATGCGGTCATGCTTTAGCAGCATGCCCCGAGCCTGGCTGGCCGTCATGGCCGGTCAGCCGGGCAGCGCCTCGGCGCTGGACGCCGGTCTTTCCTATGCGTGGGACGGAGGAGGGTTTTGGCGGGACCGCCGAGGGCGACACTCCGCAAGGCCGGTTTGAGTGTTGGGGCATGCTGGTTGTGCAAACGGTCGCTCGGATTAGGCGGGCACATCTCGTCCAGGGCAGGACGATCAAGGCGATGTCCCGGGAAACTGGGATCTCGCGCAACGCGGTGCGCAAGGTGCTGCACTCGGGTAAGACGAGCTTTGCCTATCAGCGCGAGGTGCAGCCGCGGCCCAAGCTGGGTCTGTGGACGGAGGAGCTGGAGCGGCGGCTCCTGGCCAACGACCGGCTGTCGCGGCGCGAGCGGCTGGGTTTGATCCGGGTGTTTGAGGACCTGCGGAGCCTGGGCTAGCAGGGCGGCTATGACGCCGTGCGGCGCTATGACCGGGCGCGGCGGCGGCGTCAGGGCATGGGGTCCAGTGACGCCTTCGCGCCGCTGACCTTTGCGCCGGGCGAGGCGTATCAGTGCGACTGGTCGCACGAGATCGCCGGCCTGGGCGACGCGAAGACCGAAATCAAGACGGCGCAGGCGCGGCTGTGCCACAGCCGGAGACTGTTCGTGCCGGGTCTGTCTGCGTGAGACGCAGGAGATGGTAATCGAGGCACAAAGGCGTTCATGTTCCTCCGCGGCACCATCCGGCGCGGCGTCTCTGCGGCCGCAACAGCCGGGGCAAGGTCCTGCTGTGCGGGACGACCCGGTGCGACCGCGTGCGGGCCAAGCTCGGGGAGATCAAGGAGGAACTGCGACGGCCCATGCATCAGCCCATCCCAGCACAGGGAGGCTGGCTGAAGCCGGTGGTCAACGGCCTCAACGCCAGCCACGCGGTGCCGACCAATGGCCGCGCGCTCCGGGCGGTTCGCGAACACGTCAAAGCCCGCTGGCATTGCACGCTGAAGCGGCGCAGCCAGCAGGATAAGACGACGTGGGAGCGGCTGAGGGCGCTGGCCAACGAGTGACTCCGAACCGCGATCCTTCATCCCAGGCCG
>CAXTFY010000268.1:0-7858 GCA_964243265.1 uncultured Acetobacteraceae bacterium
GCCGCTCCCAGCATCCGGATCGGCATCGACATCGGCGGCACCTTCACCGACCTGCAGATCTTCGACGGCCGCACCGGTGCGCTCCATAGCTTCAAGACGCCCACCACGCCCGACGACCCCTCCGCCGGGCTGATCGACGGCATGGCCGAGGCCGGGCGACGTTTCGGCTTCACCCTCACCGACGTTAGCCTGCTGCTGCACGGTACAACCATTGCCACCAATGCCGTGCTGGAGCGCAAGCTGCCCCGCGGCGTGCTGCTGACGACCGAGGGGTTCCGCGACGTGCTGGAGATCGGGCGCCACGTCCGGCGGGACATCTACGGCCTGCGCCCGCATCGCGAGCCCACGCTGATCCCGCGGGACCGCCGCATCGGCGTGCCTGGGCGCATCCGCGCCGACGGAGGCGTGGAACGCCCCCTGGACCTGGCTGGCCTGCACGCCGCCCTGGGTGCCCTCGGCGCCGAGTGCGTTGCCATCGCGCTGCTGAATGCCAGCATCAACCCGGAGCATGAGCAGCGTCTGCGCGAACACGTCTCCGCCGCCTTTCCGGGCCTGCCCGTCTGCATCTCCTCCGAGGTCAGCCCAGAAATCCGCGAATACGAGCGCACCTCCACCACCGTGCTGAACGCGCTGCTGATGCCGGTCGTGCGCGCCTACCTGGACCGGCTGGCCGCGCGCATGGCGACAGCGGCGATGACCGCGCGGCTGCTGCTGGTGCAGTCCAACGGCGGCGTGTGCACGGCGGACATTGCCGCGGCACAGCCTGTGCGGCTGCTGCTGTCCGGCCCCAGCGGCGGCGCGCTGGCGGCGCAGCGCTCGGCCGTCCGCCTGGGCCGCCCGGACCTGGTGGGTATCGACATGGGCGGCACCAGCTTCGACGTGTCGGTCGTGCGCGGCAACCAGGTCACGCTCATGACCCAGGGCGACATCGACGGCCTGCCGGTCCGGCTGCCGATGCTGGAGATCCGCACCATCGGTGCCGGCGGCGGCTCCATCGCCGCGGTTGACGCTGGCGGGCGCCTCACGGTCGGCCCGCGCAGCGCCGGTGCCGTGCCCGGCCCGGTCTGCTACCGCCGCGGCGGGTCCGAGCCGACCGTGACCGACGCCAACGCCGTGCTCGGACGGCTTGACGCCGGTTCGTTCCTCAGCAGCGCCATGACGCTGGACGTGGAGGGCGCCCGGGCCGCCGTGGCCACAAGGATTGCCAGGCCGCTCGGCCTGGGGGTCGAGCAGGCCGCACAGGGCCTGCTGGCCGTCACCGACGTGAGCCTGGCCGGCGCCATCCGGCTGAGCCTGTTCGAAAAGGGCCTCGACCCCAGGGATTTCAGCCTGCTGTCCTTCGGGGGCGCGGGCGGCCTGCACGCGATCCCGGTCGCGGAGGAGCTTGGCATCGCCGAGGTGATCTTTCCACCGGACGCCAGCACCTTCTCGGCCTTCGGCATCCTCAACTCCGACATCGTGCACGACCTGGCGCGCAGCCGGGTCATGCCCGCCACCCCGGCCAGCCTGCCGGACATCGCCGCCGCCTGCACCAGCTTGCGCCGCCAGGGCGAGGCCCTCCTGCGCCAGGACGGACTGCCGCCGGGGAGCTGGACGCTGAGCTTTTCGGCCGACCTGCGCTACCGCGGCCAGGCGTTCGAGCTTGTCGTGCCCTGGCTGATGGCGCAGGGAGGCGACGCGACGCCGTCGGCGGACACGCTGGCGACGCTGGCGACGGACTTCCATGCCCTGCACCAACAGCGCTTCTCCTACTCCAACCCCGGCGACGCCGTTGACATCGTCACCCTTCGCCTGGCCGCCATCGGACGCCTGCCCCGGTGCGAGGCCAGTCCGGCGCCCTTCACGGTTGGCGCCGCCACGCCCATGGGCCACCGCCGCATCTACGGCGCGTCGGGCTGGGCAGAGGTGGAGGTGTTCGACCGCTCCAGCCTTGGCGGCGCGATCGACGGCCCTGCGCTGATCCAGGAGGCCTACACGACCATCTATATCGCCCCGGGATGGCGTTGCGCGCCGGGGCCGCAAGGCGACCTGATCGCCGCAAGGAGCCCGGCATGACGGACACCGCCCGCACCCTCGGCCCGATAGAGCTTGAAATCCTCCGCAACGCCCTGACCGCCGCGACGGCCGAGATGGACGTCACCGTCTGGCGCACCAGCCGCTCGACCATCGTGCGGGAGCTGCTGGACTACTCCACCGCAGTGTTCGACGCGGCCGGCTGCAACGTCGCGCAGTCCGCCCGCATCCCGCAGCACCTGAACTCCATGGGCGCCGGGCTGCTGACGGTGCTCGGGTCCTTCCTGCCCATCGAGGCCTGGGAGGACGGCGACGTGGTCATCACCAACGACCCCTACTGCGGCGGCCAGCACATCCCGGACATCCTGGCGTTCCGCCCGGTGTTCGCGGACGGGATGCGGATCGCCATCGTGGGCACCTGCTGCCACCACCTGGACATGGGCGGCATCTCCGCCGGCAGCTACGGCGCCACGGCGACCGAGGTGTTCCAGGAGGGGCTGCGCATCCCGCCGCTCAAGCTGTTCAAGCGCGGCATGCTGAACGCGGAGGTGGCGGCGATGATGCGCCAGAACGTCCGACGCCCCGACATGCTGTGGGGCGACCTGCAGGCGCAGTTCGCCTCGCTCGCCGTCGGCGAGGCCAACCTGCGCCGCGTCGCCGCCCGCTACGGCGCTGCAACGCTCGTGCAGGCCTGCACGCAAATCCTGGATGGGTCGGAGGCTGCCATGCGCGCCATGATCGGGCGCATGGCGGACGGGCGCTACGAGTTTGAGGACTGGATCGACGACGATGGCCTGACGGATACGCCCATCCGCATCCACGCCGCCATCACCATCGCAGGGCAGGAGATGACCGTGGACCTGTCCGGCTGCGGCCCGCAGGCGCTCGGCCCGATCAATGCGACCTTGGCCTCGTCAGGTTCGGCGGTGTCGTACGCCGTCATGGCCTGCGCCGACGAGCCGATCCCCGCCAATGCCGGCTGCTACCGCCCCGTCCGGGTGATCGCCCCGGAGGGCAGCATCGTCAACGCCCGCCATCCCGCCCCGGTCGCCAACCGCATCGTCGTGAGCCACCGCCTCGCCACCACCCTGTTGGGAGCACTGCACCAGGCCGTGCCCGACCGCATCCCCGCTTCCTATTATGGCGTCTCCTATGTCTGCACCTTCCAGACCATCGGAGCCGATGGCCGCCGCGACGTCCTGGTCGAGATCGAGGTCGGCGGCGGCGGCGGCCACCCAGAGGGGGACGGACCGAACGCCTACTCCTGCGGCATGCACAACAATGCCAACATCCCTGTCGAGATGATCGAGGGCGAGCTGCCGCTTTCGATCGCGCGCTACGAGCTGCTGCCCGGCAGCGGGGGCGCCGGGCAGTTCCGCGGCGGCCTCGGGCTGGTGCGCGAGTGGCGCGTGGACTGCCCGGAGGCCGTGTTCACCGCCAACTTGGAACGCTTCAAGCATCGGCCATACGGCCTCGCTGGCGGCGAGCCTGCCCAGCCTGGGCGCCTCACCCTGCTCCGGGATGGCGCGGCCATTCCCCTCGCCTCCAAGGTGGGCAACCTGCGGCTGCGCCAAGGCGACGTGATCCGGCTGGAAACGGCAGGCGGGGGCGGCTTCGGCGACCCGGCAGCACGTGCGGCTGAGCACCGGGCGCGCGACGTGCAGTTGGGGTACGTGCATGGGCCACAGGCCGCCGCAGCACGGTAGCGGCCTTGCGCGGACCAGGAATGCAGGCGCAGTTGCCCCAGCCCCGCTCGCTCAGGGGTCAGGCGATGCGGGTGGTCGCCTGAAGGCCTGTACAGCCTCCCAGATGCGCATCGGCGTGAAGGGCGGATCGAGGTGGAGGATTCCCAGAGGCCAGAGCGCGTCCAAGACGGAGTTCGCAAAGGCTGCCGGCGCACCAGTCGCAGCTGCTTCTCCCACGCCCTTCACGCCGATTGGGTTGTCGGTCGCCTGCCGCCCCAGGCTCGACACGGCGATGGACGGGAGGTCCGCGGCACGCAGCAGCGCATAATCCGTCAGGGACCCCGACAGAAGCTGGCCGCTGTCCGGATCATAGACGATCTGCTCAAGCCAGCCCTGGCCGATGCCCTGGGCCGTGCCGCCGTGCAGTTGGCCTTCGAAGATCATGGGATTGACCACCGTTCCGGACTCCTGGACGACGGCATGGGCCAGGACCGCGACCGCGCCCGTCTCGGGATCGACCTCCACTTCGCAGGCATGGCAGCCGGACGGAACGTTCTGGCCCATACCGTTGAACCGCCCGTCAGCCGCGAATTCGGGCGCCGTTGCCAGAATCGAATCCCACCCGAGGCACCGGTCGGTTCCGGCGATGCGAAAGAGACCCTTCTCGGCCTCGATGTCGGCGACCGCCGCCTCAAGCAGGGAGGCCGCGATCCCGCGCGCCTTCTCGACTGCCGCCTCAGCCGCAAGCCAGACAGAGGAGCCGCCGAGCGTCATCGACCAGGAAGCGGCAGTCCCCACGCCCTCCGCCATGTGCAGGGTATCGGACTGGCGGAAGCCGAAGCTTTCCATCGGCAGGCCCATGACCTCGGCTGCAAGCTGCAGGAACGTGGTCTCGTGACCATGGCCCGCCGACCCGGTGCCGACAACGAGGTCGAAGCGGTCGCCGGTCCATTCGAGCCGGGCCGGGATCGGTTCATGCGAACCGTGCAGGTCCTCCGCGAACAGCGCGACGCCGAAACCCCTGAGGCGTCCCGCCTTCTTGGAACCCTGCCGCCGCGCCGCGAAGCCCGCATGGTCGAGCACCTCCAGCGCACGGTCGAGCAGGCGCGCGAAGTCCTGCGTGTCGAACCGCGTGCCGAGTGGCGAGGTCCAGGGCATGCTGCCTTGCCCGACCAGGTTGGCTCGACGGAACTCGATCGGATCACGCCCGAGGCTCCGGGCGATCAGGTCGATAAGCCGCTCGCAGCAGAACACGTTCTCGGGCCGCCCGGCGCCGCGGAACGAGCAGGTCGGCGCAGTGTTGGTCAGGACACCCTGGACACGTACATGGGCGACCGGAATGCCGTAAACCCCAGTCAGATGGGTAATGCCGTTCTGCACCGGCACCATGGAGCGCGACGACGTGTAGGCGCCCATGTTCATCAGCCGCGTCGCCCGGATCGCGGTGATCCGCCCGCGCGTGTCGAGCCCGGCCGCAACGCGGAACAGGTTGTCGCGCGCATGGCAGCCAGCAGCCAGCGCATCGCTGCGCTCCGGAACCCACTTGACAGGCCGGCCGAGGCGCCGTGCCGCTTCCAAGCAGAGGACGTATTCCGGGTAGAGGCCGTTCTTCTGGCCGAACCCACCCCCGGTATCTGACGCGACGACGCGGACCCGGTCGCGCGGCACCCGGAACACCCGGTCGGCGAGGGCGCGATGGATGATCTGCACGCGCTGCGTCGAGACGTGCAGCGTAAACTGGCCGTTCTCCCAGGCGCCGACGCAGCCGCGCGGCTCGATCGGCATGGCATCGACCCGGTTGACCGACACCGTAGCCTCGACGATCCGGTCCGCCCGTGCGAGGGCCAGGCCGACCCCGGCTTCGTCGCCCTCCTCATAGGAAAAGTCCGGCACCGCCTGTGCGAAGTCCAGCGCCGGCGGCAGCTCGGTCAGCTCGATCTGCAGGGCCTCGGCGGCATCGCGTGCCTGAGCCAGCGTATCCGCCACGATGAAGGCGAGAAGGTCACCCACATATCGCACCTCCCCGGCGGCGAGGACCGGCTGTGCATGCGGGGACCAGGTCTCGAAACTCTGCCCCGGCGGCGGCAGGTCGACGGGAACCCTGTCGAGGCCGGCCTCGGCCAGCCTTGCGGCGGTCAGGACAAGCCGGATGCCGGGCATGCGCTCGGCCTCGGTCGTGCCGATGCGCAGGCCGGTCCCATGCGCCCACGGCGAGCGCACGGCCAGGCCGTGCAGCATGCCCTCAGGCTGCAGGTCATCCGTAAACTGGCCGGCGCCGGTCAGGAAGCGCAGGTCTTCCGTCCGCCTCACCCGGCGGCCGATCAGCGACCGCTCCTGCTCCATCAACGTGCTCCGCAGGCCGGATGCCTAATCCGTCCGCATGATCTGCGCAGGCACGGCGCGCGGGTCGCGCGGCCGCCACCGCCCGGCTTCAACCTGCGCCAGGAATTCTGCGAGGAGCTGGTTGAACAGCGCGGGCTCCTCGAGGTTCAAGGTGTGGCCGCTCTTGGGGAACACGGCGAGGCCGCAGGCTGGTATGGTCCGCTTGAGGAAGAGTCCTGGCTGCAGGCAGTGATCGTCCTCGTCCCCGACCATGATGAGGACCGGAGCAGTCATCCGGCTGAACTCCACCTCAAGGTCATACAGGGAGGGACGGCGCATCTGCACCCCCCGCATGGTGTTGGCCGCGCCCAGCTCGGAGTGACGCTGCAAGCGTTCGGCGAACAGCGCCCACCCACGGGGGTCCTTTTCCTGGAATTGGACCCGCGAGGCGCCCTCGGCATAGGTCGCCCCAAAGCGCTCGGAGCCTTGTGCCTCGAAGTTCGCGGCCACCCTCTCCGAGATGTCGCGGAAGTACTGCTCGAAAGCCTTCTCGGCGCCATAGCCCGCACCGGCCGCACAGACGGACAGGACCCGGTCCGGCCGACGCAGCCCGGCGTGCAGGACTGCGAAGCCGCCCATCGACAGGCCAACGAGATGGGCCTTTTGCAGTCCGGCGGCGTCCATGACGTCGAAAACGTCGTCCGCCGCGCGGTGCTGGGAATAGGACGCGGCGTCCGGGGGAATGTCGGACGGGGGATAGCCGCGCGCGGCATAGGTGACGCACAGATGCCGCCGCGCAAAGAAGTTCATCTGCGGCTCCCAGCTCCAGTGGTTGCCGCCGAACTCGTGCACGAAGACGACCGGCGAACCCGATCCGGCCAGCTCGTAGTGCAGGCGGAACCCGTCCGTCGTTTGCGCGAATGGCATGGCGGTCCTCAGACGACGGAGCGGCGGGAGGCGATGCCGCCATCGACGGTCACGATGGTGCCGGACGTGTATCCCGAGCGGAACGAAGCCAGGAACAGGAACAGGTCGGTCACCTCGTGCAGCCTGGCCGGTCGCCCGAGCGGATATCTTTCGAGCAACTCGGGATAGCGCGCCGCGTCTCCAAGCGTGTTCTCGGCGAACTTGCGCAGCATGTTGTAGATGCGAGAGGTATCGACCGGACCGGGGTTTACGCCGACCACGCGGATGTTGTCCTTGAGGCTGTTCCCGCCGAGCGCCCGGGTCATGGCCATGATGGAGGCGTTCCCGGCGGCGCCCTCGATGTATTGCGGATCGCAGATCTCCCCGCCATTGCCGATGTTGTTCAGGATCACCCCGCCGCCCCGCGCCTTCATCCCGGGATAGGCGAGCCGGGTCATGTCGGCGTAGCCGAACCCCTTCAGCGCCCAGCCTTGCCGCCACTGATCGGGGCCGATGTCGAACAGGGTGCCGCTCGGGATCACGCCGGCATTGTTGATGAGGATGTCGATGTCACCGGCCTCTTCCACGATCCGCTCCGGCGCGCCGGTCTCGGTCATGTCGATCGCCGTCACCGTCACCGCCACGGCATGCGCGGACTGGATTTCCGACTGCAGCGCGTCGAGTTTCGCCGCGGAACGCGCCGTCAGGTGCAAGTCGCAGCCTTCCCCGGCGAAGGCGTGCGCCAGGCCCTCGCCGATGCCCTGCGATGCCCCGGTTATCAGGACCCTCTTTCCGCCCAGTTCCAGATCCATCTTGTCCTCGCCTTCCTGCAAACGACCCCAAGCGGGTTGTTGGGGTCTGCGATGTAATCATCCGGGTCCGCAGCGTCGCCATGGCGGCAAGACGTTGCGGGCCTCGGGATTGCACGTCTC
>CAXTFY010000269.1:0-7856 GCA_964243265.1 uncultured Acetobacteraceae bacterium
CAGCCGCTGCACCGCGGCAAGCTGGGCGGCGACGTTGGCCTCGGCGACCGTGACCGCGGCTTGGGCGGCGTCCACGGCCGCCGTGCCGCTTTGCACGCCGGCCTTGGTGTTGTCGGCGTTCTGCCGGGTCTCCCACCCCTGCGCGGCCAGCGTGCTGGTGCGGGAGTCGGTGACCTGCGCCAGGTGCACGTTGCTCTGCGCCGACGCGACGTTGGCCCGCGACTGCACCAGCGCCGCCTGGGTCTGGCCCAACTGCGCCGCCGCCTGGCCCAGTTGCGCGTTCAGGTCCGGGGCGGCGATCCGCAGCAACAGGTCCCCCTTCTTGACCCGCGAGCCGATATCCACCTGGCGCTCGGCAATGAACCCGCTGGCGCGGGCATACAGCCGGGCCACGTCGAACGGCGCGGTGGTGCCGGGCAGGGTGAGGGCCACCGGGCCGTCCTCCCGCTTGGCGATGACGGTGCGGAGCGTCGGCGCGAAGTCCACCGCCTGCTGCTGCGTCTCGGCAGCGCGTTGGCTGGTGCTCCAGTGCGTCCAGGCGCCCCATCCCACCAGGCCCAGGACCAGCACGGCCGGAACGGCGTAAACCAGGCGGGACACCCGCCGCGGCGGCTCGGTGCTCCCGGGCTTGTCCCCTGGCGGCTGCACATCGGGGCCGTCTGGCTGCGGCTGCCGCAGGGCGTCCGGCGGCGCAGGCTGCGCCGCATCCACGGTCGCCCCCTCTGGACTCTGGCCCTCTGGATTCTGGCCCTCTGGATTTTGGGCCGAGGCGGGCACCCGGTTGCGCGTCGCCAGCCGGCGCATCTCATCGATCGCGGTGTTCTGGTCCATGCTGGGCCTCAAACGTAGTCCGCGGGGGCCTTGGCCTCACCACGGCGCAGGGTTGCATACAGGAACGGCACGAACAGCAGGGTCGAGCACGTCGCGAAGGCCACCCCGCCCATCACCGCCCGCGCCAGCGCCGCGTTCTGCTCGGAGCCGTCGCCCAGGCCAAGCGCCATCGGGATCAGGCCGACGAACATCGCCAGCGCCGTCATCAGCACCGGGCGCAGCCGCTCGCGGCCGGCCTCCATCGCCGCATCCGGGGCGCTGGCCCCGGTCTCCTCCCGGTGCTCGCGCGCAAACGTCACCAGCAGGATGGAGTTCGCCGAGGCCACGCCGACCGACATGATCGCGCCCATCAGCGAGGGGATGCTGAGCGCCGTGCCGGTGGCGAACAGGCTGACCATGATGCCGCAGAACGCGATGGGCAGCGCGGCCAGGATCACGAACGGGTCCCCCCAGCTTTGGAAGTTCACCGCCATCAGCAAATAAACGAAGATCACCGCGGCAGCCAGGCCAAGGCCGATGTTCTGGAACGCCGAGTTCATGCTGGCGATCTGCCCCAGCACCCGGATGGTGTTGCCCGGCTTGAGGCTCTTGGAGGCGTCGCCCACGATGCCCTGGATGTCGCCCGCGACCGAGGCGAGGTCGCGGTCCTGCACGTTGGCGAGGATGTCGTAGGTCGGCTGGGTGTTGCTGTGCGTGATGACGGTCTGCGTACCCTGGCGCTTCAGGGTGCCGACGTTGGACAGCGGCTGCGTGCTGCCAGGGCCGGTCAGGGCAAGCGGCGTGTTCTCCAGGTCGCCGATGGAGGCGATGCGGTACTCCGGCGTCTGCACCGCCACCGGATAGGGGATGCCGGTCGCCGGATCGGCCCAGAAGTTGGGCGTGACCTGGGTGCTGGACGACAGGGAGATGTTGAGGTTGTTGGCCACTTGCTGCTCCGAAAGGCCCAGTTCCAGCGCCCGCGCCCTGTCCACCGTCAGGGTGTACTCCGGGGCGTCCACGATCTGCTGCATGTGCGCGTCCACCACCCCGCGTACGCCCTTCAACTTGGCAAGCAACGCCTGTGCCACCTCCCGGTTCTTGGCGTCGTCCCGCCCGGCCACCTGCACGTCGATCGGCGCAGGCAGGCCGAAGTTCAGCACCTGCGTGATGATATCGGCCGGCTGGAAGTAGAAGATGCCATCCGGGAAGCGTTCCCGCAGGACGGTGCGCAGGGTCCGCATGTATCCGGCGGTGGGTGCGTGGCCAGGCTTGAGCGACACCAGCACCTGGCCGTCGTAGTAGGCCACGGTGGAGCCGTCGGAGAAGGCCAGGTTATAGTTGTTGTTGGGCAGGCCGATGTTGTCGAGGATGCTGGAACGCTCGCTCTCGGGCACGACCTCGCGGATGGTGTCCTCGACCTTCTGGAAGAACATCTCCGCCTCCTCGATCCGCAGGCCCGAGTGGGCGCGGACATGCAGCTGCATCTGCCCGGCGTCGATCTGCGGGAAGTAGTCGCGCCCGACGAACAGGAACAGCCCGCCGCCCACCGCCACGGTGCCCGCGGCGACCCCCAGGGTCACCCAGGAGTGGCGCAGGATGGCGGCGAGCAGCGTGAGGTAGCCGGTCTGGAACTGGCGGAACCGCCGCTCGAACCCGGCATGGAAGCGGCCGAACACGCCCTTGGGCGGCCCTTCCGGCTCGCCGTGCTTCTCTCCGGCGATCAGCACGTCCGCCAGGATCGGCACCAGCGTACGCGACAGGCCATAGGACGCCAGCATCGCGAACACCACGGCCAGGGCCTGCGGCGTGAAGATGTACTTGGCCGAGTCCGTCAGGAACAGCACGGAGACGAATGCCGTGCAGATCGCCAGCGTCGAGATCAGCGCCGGCTTGGCGATCCCGGCCGCCCCCTCGACCACGGCGTTGCGGAAGTCCTTGCCGCTCTCCAGCAGGCGGTAGGTGTTCTCGATGGCCACCGTCGCGTCGTCCACCAGGATGCCGACCGCCAGCGCCAGGCCGCCCAGAGTCATGACGTTGATAGTGTAGCCAAGCACCGTCAGCACCGCCAGCGAGGTCAGGATCGCCAGCGGGATCGACACCAGCACGATCAGCGTCGAACGCCAGGACCCCAGGAACAGCAGGATCATCAAGCCCGTCAGCCCGGCGGCGATCGCACCCTCCCGCGCCACGTCGTTGATGGCGCCGGACACGAACACCGACTGGTCGAACAGCGGCGTGATCTTCAGGCCCGGCGGCGCCGCCGCCTGGATGCCGGCCAGCAGGCGCTTGACGTTGTTCACCACCGTCAGCGTCGAGGCATTGCCGTTCTTGAGGATCGTCAGCAGGACCGACCGCTTGCCATCAGCCCGGACGATGTTCTGCTGCACCTGGCTGCCGTCGCGTACCTGCGCCACGTCGCGCATCAGCACCGGCACGCCGTTCACCACCTTGAGCGGGATGGTGTTCAACTCCGCCACCGAGGTCGGCGAGCCATTCGGCTGAATGACGTATTGCAGGTTGCCGAACTTCGCCAGGCCGGACGGGACCGTGACGTTCTGCGCCACCACGGCGTTGGTGACATCCTGCGGCGTCAGGCCGTAGCCCTGCAGTGCCTTCAGGTCCAGGTCCACCATGACCTGCCGGCTCTTGCCGCCGAACGGCGCCGGCAGGGTGGCGCCGGGCGCCGTCACCAGCGCCTGGCGCACGCGGTACTGGCCGTAGTCGTAAAGCTGCTGCTCGTTCAGTTGGTCCGACGACAGCGCAAGCTGGATGACCGGAACCGACGACGCGCTATAGCGCACGACGATGGGCGGGTTGATGCCCGGCGGCAGCACTGCCCGGATGCTGTTGGTCGCCGACACCACCTGGGCGATGGCCAGGTCTATGTTCACGTCAGGCTGGAACAGGATCTTCTCGACCGAGACGCCCTGCAGCGTCGTGCTCTGGATATCCTTGATGCCGTTGACGTTGTTGCTGATCGAGAACTCGGAGTACGTGGTGATGCGGCTGGCCGTCTCGGTGGTGGACAGGCCGGTGTAGGTCCAGATCACCGTGACGACGGGGATGTTGACATCCGGCAGCACATCCTTGGGCGCGGCGACGATGGCCGCGCCGCCCAGGGCCAGGATCAGGATCGCCAGCACGTAGAACGTGACGCGGAATTTCAGCGCGTATTTGACAAGCTCCATCGCATCGCATCCTTCAGCAAAGCCAAGCCACCGGCACGAGGCGGAGCCTGCTGCCTATGTGGAAACATCCGGGGTAATCAGCCCAGAGACATGGCCGAGGTCGGCCAATATACCAGGTGCCCGGTGCAAAGCGTGAACTGGCGGTGTGCCAGCAGAACGGACCAGGGCGCCGGCCCTCGCCAAGTCTTCATGCAGCGAACGGCGTGGTTCGAAGCCAGGTTACACGTGGAGCTTCGCAAGGCCGGGTCGGGAATGTGAAAACCTCGGGCAGCTTGCTTGCCTGTCTCGGGCTGTTCGGCCTTGCCGACGTCTGGCCACGAGGGCGGCGGGCGCAATGCAGTGGACGGTTCGACCGCAAGCAAAGATGAGCGCGGGGGAGGTGAGGACGACGGAGCCGATGGCGTTCAGCCGGCCGGCGATGCTCGGCACGCTCGCGGAGATCGGCCTCATGCTCGACAAGACCAAGGCGCGGCTGGCCAAGCTGCAGGCAAGCATGCCGCGCGGCCAGGTTGCGGAGTACGCCGCCCCCACCGGGTTTGTACGGCATGCGGAATGCCGCTGTCCTCAAGGGCCGGCGCACGCTTCGGCCACCCAGCATCCACACTCCCGCCCCCGGATGCACGGCCGCATCGACGCTCCTGCGATCGCCACCTAGGGTTCCAAACCCGGACCAGGCTTTCAGGCAGAAGTCGACCAGGTCGGAGCGACAACGCTTACACGGGTCAGGGCGGCTAAGCAGGGATCGTCGAGTCCACCGCCGGCTCGCGGCGGCGCTGACCATTCTTTGCTATCCGCTAACGAGTATCGCGGTAAAGTCGGGCGTGGCTCGAGGTTCAACATCGTTGGTACATTTTGGAGACTCAGCGCTCAGAACGGTAATGGCGAACCGACGCAAGCAGGTCGTGTTCCGGCTCGGCGTTTGCGCGGTCACGGCGCTCCTCTACGGACCGCTGGTCGGCTGGCCCGGCACGTTGGGCTGGGCCACGGTCTACGCCCTCCTGCAAGCGATCGAGGATCTATGCCTCCACGGGCAGCGACCATGGTTCCCGAGATTCGAACGGGGAGGCCAGGCAGCGGCGCTGACGTTGCTGTCCTTGAACAGCACGGTGTTCGGTGCCTTCGCCCTGATCGAATCGATCTCGCTGGGTCTGTGGGGCGAGGTGACCGCCTCATATCTTCTCGCAGGATCGATCCTCAACACCGTACTGACCACGATCGGCTGCCGCCAGGCCTTCACCGCCTCGCTGCTGCCGTTTGTCGGCTACATCATGCTGGTCCCGCTGCGCACCTTCTGCATGGCCGAGCGGCCGCCTGGCCTGATCCTGTTGGGTATTGGCACCGCTGGCATATTGCTGGCGCTCGGCGGCATCAAGCTGTGGAAGGAATGGAGCCAGGCCAAGGCAGCCGAATTTACCGCCATCGCCCGGGACATCGCCGAGCGCCAAGCCAACGAGCAGCGTCTGTTCCACCTCGCGCATGTGGACACCCTGACCGGCCTCGGCAACCGGGTCGCGCTGCAGTCCAAACTGGCCGAGTTGGTCGGCGCTTCCCGCATCGGGGCGTTGTTGATGGTCGATCTCGACGGCTTCAAATACGTCAACGACACACTCGGCCATTCGGCTGGGGACCAGGTGCTTCAGGAGGTCGCGGTCCGGATCGGCGGGTCGGCACGGGACAGCGACTCCGTCACCCGGCTCGGCGGTGACGAGTTCGCGGTCTTGCTGCACGAGGTGCCGGGCTCCGCCATGGCCGCGCAGGTGGCGGACCGGATCATCTCGTCCCTCTCGGTGCCGGTCGTGGTCGGCGGGCAACCCGTCAACATCGGCGCCAGCGTCGGGATCGCGATGTATCCGAGTGACGGCGCCAACGCCGAGGAGCTGCTCTCGAACGCCGACCTCGCACTGTACAAGGCCAAGGCGGACGGTCGCCACTGCAGCCGCTTCTACAATCCCGGCCTTCGGGTCGAGGCCCGCCGCAAGCTGTCGCGCGACAACGAGTTCGTCGCAGCGATCGAGGGCCACGAGTTCGAGCTGTTCTACCAACCGCAGATCCGCCTCCGCGACGGTGCGGTCGTCGGCGCCGAGGCCCTGCTGCGCTGGCGCCATCCAGAACGCGGCCTGCTCTTGCCCGGCACCTTCCTCCTCGAACTCGAGAGCGGCCGGCTGGCGGCGCAAGTCGGCGACTGGGTCGTGGAGACCGCCTGCCTCCAGGCCGCGACATGGCGGCAGCACGCAGCGCCGGACTTCCGCGTCGGGGTCAACCTGTTCGGGGCGCAGTTCCGCTCCGGCAACCTGGCCGACAAGGTCGTCAAGGCACTCTCGATGGCATCGTTGCCGCCACACGCCCTCGAGTTGGAGATCACCGAGAACGTCATCCTCCGGCATGAGGACGAGATGGTGGCGCCGCTGCGCGAGCTCCGCGCCCATGGCGTCGGGGTCGCGTTCGACGATTACGGCACCGGCTACGCTTCGCTCAGCCTGCTGAAACGCTACCCGCTCTCTCGCCTCAAGATCGACCAGAGCTTCACGGTCTCGATGTGCGAGAGCGCCTCGGACAACGCGATCGTCCGGGCAATCATCAGCATGGCGCGCGCCTTCGATCTGGAGGTCATCGCCGAGGGTGTCGAGACCCGCACCCAGGCCGAGCTGCTTAACCGCAACGGCTGCAACGAGGTCCAGGGTTACCTGTTCGGCGCGCCGATGAGCGTAGCCGACTTCACCGCCTGGATGGCACGGCGCCGGGCCAGGCTCACCATCGTCCCGGCCTTCGCTTGGTCGCAACCGGACGGGTAGAGCACCACTCCCGCCAGGTTGACCCCTGATGGCTCTCCCGCCCTTTGCGTGGAGGCGAACGGTCGTCTGCTACGGACAAGACACCTATGTCCGAGGCGGATTTTAGGTTGGGGTGGCGTCGAGCATCATACCTTGCACAGCCGGACCGGCAACCGCTTCTGCTGCAGCAATGCCACCTACTCTACCGTTCAAGCCAGGAGGGGTGGCTCCACGCAAGGTGCGGGAGAGCCGCCACGGCATGGCAGGCAAGGCTATGGACAGGCTCCACACTCCAGGAGCCCCCTCCAGGCCACACCTTGCCCCAACCCAGAAACCCACGCCCACGGCCAGGCCAAACCCCAAGCGGTGGCCCTGAACCACCCGATCCTTGACACCCCAACCCCAAGAATGTTCTTGTTCCGTTCATGTCCCTCCACCCAACCCAGGCCCACCCAACCCAGGCCGGCCCGCAAGCAGCCCCCAGCCCGCACGCCGCAGACGCGCAAGCCTACATCCAAGTCCTGCAAGACCTCATCACCATGGGTGCCGACCTAGCCCGCCTCGTGCACCACCAAGCCACCGCCCACGCCCAGCCCCCGGCGCCTCCCGCGCCCGCCCTATCCCCAGAACCCCTGATCAGCCTCACCGCCGCCTTCGACCGCATCGCCCGCGCCATCCGCCGCAGCATCACCCTGGCCCGCACCCTCGCCGACCCCATCCAGCCCGCCCCGGACCTGGCCCAGCCCCGCGCCGCCGCCCGCAGGCGCATCCTCCGCGAAGTCGAGGACGCCATCCAGCGCACCGCCAACGACGCCGCGCCCCCCGACGCCGGCCGCACCGCCGACCTCACCGCCGAACTGCACGA
The DNA here is from genome assembly GCA_964243265.1 of uncultured Acetobacteraceae bacterium. Lineage (GTDB taxonomy): Bacteria > Pseudomonadota > Alphaproteobacteria > Acetobacterales > Acetobacteraceae > DASWOJ01. Next base: position 7,635 of record CAXTFY010000269.1, read on the forward strand.
CCGCCTGGACGCCCCCGACCTAGACGACGACCTCGCCACCCGCCCCATCCCTGACATCATCACCGAAATCTGCCGCGACCTCGGCCTTGCAGCCCGCCCCGGCCCTCCCCCCTGGAAGCGCCGCACCCCGGCAGACATCCAGCGCCTCTGCGCCCGCGCCCCCCCCCCCCCAACCGGCCCCCCCCACCCCCGCGCCCCCCCGCCCCCCACCCCCCCCGCCCA
>CAXTFY010000270.1:0-3483 GCA_964243265.1 uncultured Acetobacteraceae bacterium
GTGTCGTTGCGGAACATCAGCAGCATCGCCGTGTAGGTCAGCGCCTGGGTGATGATGGAGAAGTAAACGCCGTTCACCCGCGACCGGAACGACACGTAGCCGAAGCCGAACGCCAGCAGCGCCGGCACGGCCAGCACCGCAAGCGCCGACAGCCAAGGCGAGTCGGCGAACGCCCACCACGCGGGAAACCCGGCCTGGCCCATGAACAGCAGGAAGTCCGGCAGCACATGCGTCGCCGCAAACGCGGTCCGCAGCAGGTGCATCGCGGCGATGTAGCCCCCAAGCGCGAAGAACAGCCCGTGCCCCAGGCTAAGCACCCCGGCGCCGCCCCACATCAGATCGACCGACATCGCCAGCAGCGCGAAGCACATCACCTGCCCGGCGGCGTTCACGGCATAGACCGGCAGCGTCCCACCGGAACCCAGCACGGGCAGCGCCACCAGGAGCAGGCCCAGCAGCCCCGCGCATAGGCCGGCGCCACGCGTCATGCCCAGGCTTGTTCCCAGGCGCGTCATGCCCAGGCTTGTCATTCCGAGTCCCGTCACCGGCGGCCCCGGGCGGCGATCAGCCCCTCCGGACGCCACTGGATCAGCAGGATCACCAGCAGCAACGCGATCACCTTGGCGGCGACGGCACCATAGAACGGCTCGATCCCGACGTTCACCAGGCCGATGCCCAGCGCGGCCAGCGCAGTGCCCCACAGGCTGCCGACGCCGCCCAGCACCACCACCATGAAGCTGTCGATGATGAAGCCGCTGCCCATGGTCGGGTTCACGTTGTAGATCGGCGACAGCGCCAGGCCGCCCAGCCCGGCCAGGCCGGCGCCGAAGCCGAAGGCCAGCATGTCGATGCGCCGGGTGGAGACGCCGACGCAGCCGGCCATGCCGCGGTTCTGCGTCACGGCGCGGATGAACAGCCCCAGGTCGGTGAAGCGCAGCAGCGCCCAGGTCGCCAGGAACGCCGCCGCGGCGAAGGCGATGGCGCCCAGGTGGTTCCAGGTGACGAGGAAGTCGCCCACCACCCGCTGGCCGCCCGCCAGGTAGGGCGGGGTGCGGAATTGCAGGTTCTGCGTGCCGAAGCCGACGCGGACCAGGTTGACCAGCAGCAGGCTGATCGCCCAGGTCGCCAGCAGGGTCATCAGGGGGCGGGTGTACAGGCGGCGGATCACCGTGGCCTCGATGGCTATGCCGGCCAGGGCGGTGACGGCGAAGACCACGGGGATCGCCAGGACGGGGTACCAGTCCACCAGGGCCGGCGCCCAGGCCCGCAGCGCCTCCTGCGTGCAGAAAGTGACGTAGGCGCCGATCATGATGAACTCGCCCTGGGCGAGGTTGATGACGCCCATTAGCCCGAAGATGATCGCCAACCCGACCGACGCCATGAACAGCACGCTGCCGACGCTGACGCCGTTATAAAGCAGCGCCAGCGCATCGCCCGCGCGCACCCAGCGGCCGACGTGGGTGATCTGCTGGTCCAGCACGGCGCGAATGGCCGGGTCGGCGGCATAGGCAGGGTCCGCCCGCAGCGCCGCCAGCTGTGCGGCGGCACGGGAGGTGGGGTCGGCGCCCAGGCCCTCGATGGCGGCGATGCGCCGGCCGGGGTCCGGCGAGCGCAGCCCGGCCGCAACTACCAGCGCCTGCAGCGCGTCCCGCACGCCGGGGTCGGTTTCCTGCGCCAGGGCGGCCGGCAGCAGGTCAGGCGGCAAGCCGTCGTTGCGGCGCTCCAAGGTGCGGACCGCGGCCAGCCGAGCGGCTGCCGCAGCCCCGGACGCCAGCCGGTCGGTCGGCGCAGCCCCGAACAGCGTCAGTGCGGCGCCGGCCTGCTCCAGCAATCCGCGGCTCCGCAGGCTCGGCAGCGGCGCGCGAAGCTCGGAGGGCGGCGCTGCGGGGGCCAGGGTCAGGGCGCTTGTGCCGCCGGCCAGGAACGCGCCGCCGTCCGGCGCGCACTGCAATCCCTTGGCCGAGAACGCCTGCACGATCCGCAGCGCCCAGTCCCGCTCCGCCGGGGATGCGGCGGCGGCACCCGACAGCAGCGCACGCACGGCTGTCGGCACGTCCTGCCCGCCTTCGCTGCACAGCATGGTCAAAACCATGGCACGGTCCGACAGCGCCTGCCCTTGCGCGGCGCTGGTAGCCAGGCATAGCAGCGCCGCCAGGCCGGGCCGCAGCCAAGCCCGCATGCGGGTCAGGCGGGGCTGAACGGGATCGGCTTCGGCGTGCCCTTCGACTGCCACAGCACGTCGAAGCCCTGCTTGTCGTTCACGGACCCGATGAACACCCCGCGTCCGACGTAGTTGTTCTCGCCGGTCATGGTCAGCGTGTAGCCGGAGGGGTCGTCGAACGACAGGCCGCCGAACGCCGCCCGCACCGCCGGCACGTCGAACGACCCGGCCTTCTTCGCCGCCAGCGCCCAGAGGTGGACGCTGTCGTAGGTGGACACCATCGGGTCGATGGCGACATCCGGGCGGTACGGGGCACCGGACTTCTTCACGTAGGCCGCCCAATCCGCCAGCCACTTCTGGTTGCGCGGCCCCGGGGCGTTCTGCAGGTAGGCCCAGCAGTTCAGGTTGCCGACCAGCCCGGCGGTGTTCAGGCCCTCCAGGTCGGCCTCTACCATGTCCAGGCCCAGCACGGGGATGTCGGTCGGCTTCAAGCCCTGGTTCACGTACTCGCGCAGGAAGTCCGGGATCGAGTTGCCCACCACCGTCAGCACCACGATGGGCTGCTCGCCGCCGGCGCTGGCGAAGCTGCGGATTTGGTTCACCAAGTTCTGGAAGTTGCTGAAGCCGAAGGGGACGTATTCCTCGCGCCAGGCAGTTTCCGGGATGCCCTTGCTGGACCAGTAGGCCTTCAGGATCTTGTTGATGGTGCGGGGCCATACGTAGTCGCTGCCCAGCATGAAGAAGCGCTTGGCGTTGCCGCCGTCGGCGCCCATCAGGTAGTCCACCGCGGGGAGCACCGAGCTGGACGGCGGCGAGTTCATGTAAACCACGTTCTTCGAGTTCTCCTCGCCCTCGAAGTGCAGGGGGTAGAACAGCAACGCGTCGTTCTGCTCGACGACGGGCAGCACGGACTTGCGGGATACCGAGGTCCAGCAGCCCAGGAGGGCCGCGACCTTCTGCTCCTGCAGCAGTTGGCGGCCCATCTGGGCGTAGGTCGGCCAGTCGGAGGCCGGGTTGGTCACGATGACCTCCACCTGGCGGCCGAGGACGCCGCCGGCGGCGTTCAGCTCGTCGGCGGCCATGCGGGCAACGTAGTTCATGCGGCCCTCCAGGTTGGCCATCGTGCCGGAGGAGGAGAACAGGCAGCCCAGCTTCACCGTGTCGGCGGCCCAGGCGGGGCGGAGGATCGCCGGCATCGCCAAGGCCGCGCCGGCGCCAGCCAAAAGGGAACGACGGGTGACGGTGTTCATCCTCAAATCTCCTGGCGGTGCTGACGACCTGCACCGGATGGTGGCCAGGGGATGCAAGGTCCACGCCACGCT
>CAXTFY010000270.1:3583-7845 GCA_964243265.1 uncultured Acetobacteraceae bacterium
GCCACGCTGCTGGGCCACGCTGCTGGATCGGATTTTTGGGCCGGCTCGGGCGGCTACGGCAAGGCGGCCTGCAACGCCGCCAGGCACCGGGTCACGTCGGCCTCGTTCGCCCATACATGCGGACTGAGGCGCAGGCCGCCCAGCCGGTCGCTGGCGAACACGCCATCGTCGCGCAGCCGCGCGATCAGGCCCTCCGGCAGGCCGCCCGGCACGCGGAGGCCCAGGATGTGCGGGGAGCGCAGCCGGCGGGGCGCCACCGGCAAACCCATCGCCGCAGCGCCGTCGGCCAGCAGGTCGGTCAGCCCCCGCAGGCGTGCCGCCACGGCCGGCACGCCCCAGCCTGCGACCAGCTCCATCCCCACGGCGGCCATCGGCAGCGCCACCGGGTCGTCGCGCTCGCCCTTGTCGTAACGCCGCGCACCCTTGGCGGGTGGCAGGTTGCCGGTGTTCTCCTCCAGCGGCAGGCCGCGTTGGCGGTGCGGGGCGGCATATAAGAATGCCAGGCTGTACGGACCCAGCGCCCACTTATAGGTTGGGAAGGTCAAGAAGTCGGGCTGCAGCCGGGCCACGTCCACTGGCACGGCGCCGACGGCCTGCGTGGCGTCCACCACCAGCGCGGCCCCGGCGGCGCGCACGGCAGGGGCCAGGTGGTCCAGGTCGATCACCGTGCCGTCGGACCAGTGCAGCGGCGTCAGCGTCGCAACGGCGAGCGGTGGCGCGCCGGGGCGGGCCATCGCCTCCTGCAGCGCCGCCGTCCAGTCGCCGTCGGCTGGGCGCGGCACGGCCTCGACGATCAGGCCGCGCTCGGCGGCCAGCCGGTCCCAGGCGTGGCACAGCGACGGGAACTCGTCCGCGACCCGCAGGATGCGGCCGCCCGGCACAGTCGGCAGGTTGCGCGCCGCGGTGGCGATGCCATGGCTGACGGAGCCGACGATGGCCATGTCGTCCGCCGTGGCGCCAATCAGCCGGGCCGCCGCGGCGCGGGCACGCTCCGCCCAGGCCGCAGCGTCATCCCGGGAATGCGCCCAGGGCTGCGCCTTGGCCAGGATGCCGGCCTCCCCCGCCGCGCGTACCGGGTGCGGCAGGGGCGCCCACGCGGCGGCGTCGAGGTAGCTGACGTGGTCAGGCAGGTCGAACAGGTGGCGCTGGCAGGCGAGTGCGGCGGCGTGCATGGCGTTCACGGTAGAGCGGTTCATGCCCGGCGGGAACCGGCCGGTGACATGCCTAATGCAAACGGGCCTGACGAAGACGGGCCTGATGAAACCTGGCTGCCGGTTGCCGCGTAGGCGCTGTTGTCCTAGAGGCGGCCTGCATGTCGAACACTAACACCAAGCCTCTGCCGTCAACGGCGCCGCTGCCCGAACCAGCACGATCAGGGGTCGCATGGACCACCGCGCCCGGCCTATACCGCCGGGTTCGGCGCGAGACGGAGGCCCTTGCCGCGCCGCTGTCCGCGGAGGACCAGACCGTGCAATCCATGCCCGACGCCAGCCCGGCGAAGTGGCACCGCGCGCACACGACCTGGTTCTTCGAGACGTTTCTGCTGAAGCCGTACCTGCCCGGCTACCGGGAATTCGACCCGGCCTTCAACTACGTCTTCAACTCGTATTATGAGGCGGTCGGTCCCCGTCACCCGCGTCCGTCGCGCGGCATCCTCAGCCGCCCCGGCATCGACGCCATCGCCGCCTACCGGGGCCATGTCGATGACGCCATGCTCCGCCTGCTCGATGGATGCAGCGCCGAGGTTGCCGACCTCGCCGTCATGGGCCTGCACCACGAGCAGCAGCACCAGGAGCTGTTGCTGACCGACATCAAACACGCCTTCGGCTGCTCCCCGATCCATCCCGTCTATGCTCCGGCGCCAGCCCAGCCGCCGTCGCGCGCCCTGCCTCCCGCCGGGGTGTGGCGGGTTTCCAGCGGCATCCATGGCATCGGCCATCCCCAGGGCGCGGGCTTTGCGTTCGACAACGAGGGTCCGGCCCATCCGGCGTTGCTGCGTGATTGCGCCATCGCCGACCGGCCCGTCAGCAACGCCGAGTTCAAGGCGTTCATGCGCGATGGCGGGTACCAACGTGCCAACCTGTGGCTATCCGAGGGCTGGGCCCTGGCCCAATCTGCGGGTTGGGACGCTCCCGCCTACTGGCAGCCCGGCGCGGATGGCGTTTGGGACACCTACACGCTGCACGGCTTGCAGCCCGTTCGCGATGACGAGCCGGTCTGCCATGTCAGCTTCTATGAGGCCGCCGCCTACGCCGAGTGGGCTGGGCGCCGCCTGCCGACCGAGTTTGAGTGGGAGGTCGCCGCCCGCTTGCACGCGGGCGACGACGCGGTGCGGCCGGGCTTCCAGCAGGGCCTGCAGCCCCATCCGCGGCCGCTCCGCCCCGGCGTTGCGCAGGATGTCTGGGAGTGGACCTGCAGCCCTTACACGCCTTACCCCGGCTATCGCCCTGAAGCCGGCGCCCTCGGTGAGTACAACGGCAAGTTCATGGTCAACCAGATGGTCCTGCGCGGTCGCTCCTGCGCCACGGCCGCTGGGCACGACCGCCTAACCTATCGGAACTTCTTCCCGCCCCATGCACGTTGGCAGTTTTCCGGGTTCCGGCTGGCGGAGGACCTATGAGCCACGCCTACTCGCTGGAGCAGCTGCACGACCTGGAACCCACGGTCACGGAGTTCCGCTCTGCCGTCCTGCAGGGCCTTGGCAGCACGCCCAAGACGCTGCCGAGCAAGTTTTTCTACGACGCCGAGGGGTCGCGCCTGTTCGACCGCATCTGCGAGCTGCCGGAGTATTACCCGACCCGGACCGAATGCGCCCTGCTGCAGGCCCGCGCGCATGAGGTCGCCGCCCTGGTCGGCCCGCACGCCGGCCTGGTTGAGTTCGGCTCCGGCGCTGGCGTCAAGGTCCGCCTGCTTCTCGCCGCGCTGCGCTATCCGGCTGCCTATGTTCCCGTCGATATCTCCCGCGGGCACCTTCTGGCCGCAGCGGCGAGCCTGGCTGCCGACTTTCCGGATCTGCGGATCGCGCCGGTCTGCGCCGACTACACCAACCAGTTCGCCCTGCCGCACTTGCCCGGCAGCCATCCCCGCCGGCTCGCCGGGTTCTTTCCGGGATCGACCATCGGCAACTTCACTCCATCCGAAGCGGCTGACTTCCTCCGCCGCGCCGGGCGGCTGCTGGGGCGAGGCTCGATGATGATTGTCGGTGTTGACCTGCTCAAGGACCGGGCGGTCCTTGAGGCTGCGTATGACGATGCTGCGGGCGTCACCGCAGCCTTCAACCTCAACCTGTTGACGCGCATCAACCGCGAGCTTGGCGCGAATTTCGATCTCGGGACGTTTGCTCATGAGGCGCGCTGGAACGCGGGGGAAAGCCGGGTGGAGATGCACTTGGTAAGCCGCGTTGCCCAGTCGGTCCGGGTTGGCGGCGACCGGATCAGCTTCGTGGCGGACGAGTCGATCCATACCGAAAACTCTTATAAGTACAGCCTTGCCGGATTTGCCGATCTCGCCCGCTCCGCCGGCTATGATCCCGTTGCCGGATGGACCGATCCTGCCGGCCTGTTCAGCGTGCATGTGCTGAAGATGATGTCCTGAGCCGCTGAACTTTCCCTGCGCCTACGTTGGCCCGGTGCTGCGCCGCATTAACCGATGAGCAGCAGGGTATGCGTCATCAATCCAAGGTCGCGACTGTCCAGCGCAGGGCGACCACGGATGGCGTGAGAAGGCCGTCTGCTTCCTCTCCCTTCGGGAGAGGGCCGGGGCAAGGGAGGCGGCACGGGCCAGGCTTGCCTGCCTAAAGGTGGGGTTTGGTCTCAATCCGGTAAGGTTCGGCTCCTGCGTCCCCCCTCACCCCAGCCCTTTCCCGGAGGGAGAGGGAGCCGGAATTAGTTCGACCAGCCCGCGTTCCACACAGGAATACAGCATGCTGGCCACCGGTCAGGTGGAGCGCCTGCCTCGGCCCGGCAGCAGCCTCGTCCTTGCCCGCGGCATCACCCCGGGATCATCCAGGGCATGACGTATTGCTGCAGTACAACCAGCACGCCGAGCACCAGCGTCAGCACCACGCTATGCTTGAACGTGCGCGCCAGCACTACGCCCTCCTGCCCACGCAACGCGGTGACCGACACGCCGGTAGCAATGTTCTGCGGCGAGATCATCTTGCCCATCACGCCGCCCGAGGAATTGGTCGCCGCGATCAGCACCGGGTTCAGGCCAAGCTGGTTCGCCGCCACCACCTGCAGGTTGCCGAACAGCGCGTTGCC
>CAXTFY010000271.1:0-7815 GCA_964243265.1 uncultured Acetobacteraceae bacterium
CGCGCCACCGGGATACCCAGCACCTCATGCGCCACCTGCGCCAGCGTGGTTTCCAGTCCCTGGCCGTGCGACTGCACGCCCACCCGCAGTTCCAGCCCGCCATCGGGGGTGATGCGCGCCGCCGCCTGCTCCCAGCCGGGCACCATCGGGATGCCCCATCCGGCATAGACCGAGGTGCCGTGCGCGCCCTGCTCGCAGAAGATCGCCAGGCCGACGCCGGTCCGCACGGGGCCGCTCTCCGCCGCCTGGCGACGCCGCACCGCCGGCAGGTCGATGGCGGCGGCGGCGCGGCGCAGCGCCTCCGGGTAGTCTCCGCTGTCGAAGTGCTTGTTGGTGATGTTGTTGAACGGCATGGCCTCGGGCGGCACCAGGTTCAGCAGGCGCACGGCGTCCGGCTGCAGCCCGGCCTCGACGGCGATGGCGTCCATGACCGTCTCCATCGCATACGCCACGCCGGACCGGGCGACGCCGCGGTATGGCAGGATCGGCGGCTTGTTGGTCGCCACCGACCAGGTGGTGCAGCGGAACGCCGCGAAGTCGTAGGGGCCGGGCAGGATGCTGGCGACCTGCGCGGCCTCCAGGCAGGCGGAGAACGGGTAGATCGAGTAGGCCCCGGCATCCACCGTCGCCTCGCAGTCCAAGGCCAGCAGCCGGCCGGTGCGGTCGGCGTAGGCGGTCAGCTCATAGTGGTGCTCGCGGCAGTTGGCGTTGCCGGTCAGGCCCTCGCGCCGGTCCTCGATCCAGCGGACGGGGTGGCCGAGGCGGCGGGCGAGGAAGCCGGCCACGACCTCCTCCGGCAGCAGTATCCCCTTGTAGCCGAAGCCGCCGCCCACGTCGGGGGCGACGACGCGCACCGCCTCCTCCGTCAGGCCGAGGCAGCCGGCCAGGCCGGTGCGGACGATGTGCGGCATCTGGGTGGAGGTGTGCAGCACGAGCTGGCCCATCCGGCGGTCCCAGGTGGCGACCAGGCCGCGGCCCTCGATGGGGGCCATGTGCTGCCGGGCGGTGCGCAGGGTGCGGCGGATGACGATCTCGGCCCCCACGCGGGCGTCGGGCCGGCCCAGATCGACCCGGGTCTCTAGAAACACATTGTCGCCCCAGTGGTCGTGCAACTGCGGCGCGTCCGGCGCACGCCCGGCCAGCATGTCGGACACGGCCGGCAGCTCCTCCAGGTCTAGCTCCACCAGTTCCGCCAGGTCCTCCGCCTCCGCCCGCGTCGGCGCGACGCACACCGCCATGGCCTCGCCGACATGGCGCACCCGGCCGGTGGCCAGTGCGGGCTGTGACGACGGCTTGAAGCCCGGCAGCGACGAAACGGCGGTGATCGGCAGCACGCCCACGAGGTCGGCCGCGGTGAACACCCGGTCCTCCAGCCCCGGCGGCTTGCGGATGCCGCGGATGCGCGCATGGGCCAGCGGGCTGCGGACGAACGCCAGGTCCTGCGCGCCCGCCAGCCGCAGGTCGGCGATGAACTCGCCGCGTCCGCGCAGGTAACGGTCGTCCTCCTGCCGCAGCACGGACGCGCCGACGCCCTCCGCCCTGGGCCGGTCCCCGGCAGGGTGATCGCCCTGACTCCCTCTCCCCCTTCGGGAGAGGGCTGGGGTGAGGGGGTCTTGCAGCGCAGTCTCCGGCCCCGACAGCCCGGTTCCGCCTAGGCTGCCAAATTCTTGCGCCGCGCCAGCAAGCAAGACCCCCTCACCCCGGCCCTCTCCCGAAGGAGGATAGGGAGAAGACGCCCTCACTTCGTCGAACGCGATTGCCTTGAGGTCCCCGGTCCTGGATTGCGTCATGCCCAACAGATCAGCATACTGATGATCTCGCCGGCAAGCCTCCTCTGCGGGACCTCCTCCGGCGGCCAGTTGCACGTTTTCAGGGCAGGATCAGGAGAACCACGGATGGACCAGCAGTTCGACACCCTCCTCCGCGGCGGGCACGTGATCGACCCGGCGCGCGGCTTCGACGGCCCGGCCGATGTCGCCATCACCGCGGGTCGCATCGCCGCCGTCGCGCCGGGCCTGCCGCCGGGCGCCGCCCGCGAGGTGATCGACGTCGCCGGCAAGCTGGTGCTCCCCGGCATGATCGACACGCACGGCCATGTCTATCAGCACGTCACCGGACGGTTCGGCCTGGCACCGGACCTGGTGGGCGTCGGCAGCGGCGTCACCACCGTCGTGGACCAGGGCGGGCCGAGCTGCATGACCCTGCCGGGTTTCCGCAACTTCATCGCCGCCCCGGCCGAGACGCGGGTGCTGTGCTTTATTTCCGCCTACCTCGTCGGTGGCCTGGAGGGACACCTGTACCCCGAGCTTTACGGCCCGGAGCAGGTGAACGTGGACGCCACCGTGAAGGCCGCCCGCGACAACCCGGACCTGGTGCGCGGCATCAAGGCGCATGCCGAGATCGGCGGCGCCTCGCGCTGGGGCCTGGAAGTGATCAAGCTCGGCAAGCAGATCGCCCGCGGCGCCGGGCTGCCCCTGTATATCCACCTGGGGCAGCTCTGGCCCACCAAGGACAGCGCCACCATCGACGCCGACGAGGTCGTGCGCGCCCTGGTCCCCCTCATGGAGCCGGGCGACATCCTGGCCCACCCGTTCACCCGCCACCCCGGCGGCTTCATCTCCGCCGAGACCGGCGAGGTTCACCCCGTGGTGTGGGAGGCGCTGGCCCGCGGCGTGCGCGTCGATGTCGGCCATGGCAGCCACTTCAGCTTCGACATGGCCCGGCGCACCCTGGAGGCGGGGATCAAGCCCTACACGCTCGGCGCGGACATGCACGGCTATAACGTGCGCGTGCCGGATGCGTCGGCCGCGGCGGTCAGCGGCAACCCGTTCTTTGGCGTGGCGCCGTTCAACCTCACCAACGCGATGACCAAGCTGCTGGCGCTTGGCGTACCGCTGGCCGACGTGGTGGCGACCGTCACCTCCAACCCGGCCGAGATGCTGGGCCTGCAGGACCAGATCGGCACGCTACAGCCGGGCTGGGAGGCGGACGTGTCGGTGCTGGACGTGCTGGACGGCCGGTTCGAGCTGCGGGACAACAGCGGCGTGGTGGTGATGGCGCCGCAGATGCTCACGCCCGTGTTCGCGCTGAAGGCGGGGCGGCGGTTCGATGCGGTGTCGCCGCTGGTTCCCGCGCCGATGCCGATGGCGGCTTAGCGCCCATGCTGGACGGCGCCTCGCCGGAGGAGCACCGCCGCCGTTACGACGCCCTGCGCCAGGCTGCCGCGGCGCGCATGGGCCGCCCTGGTGCGGCGCCCACGGTGGGGGATGTGCCGGATGATGCGGTGGTGTTGCGGGAGTCGGTGCCGGCCGGATGGTACCGCACGCTGCGGCTGCATCCGGGCCAGACGCTGCGAGTGGTTAACCCCTCTGGCCGGTCCGCAGTGTCGGTGCTGCTATGGAATGCGCTGGAGATGGGGGAACGGTTCAACGCTGCCGACACGCTGAAGCTGCAATGGTCGGCGCGGCTCGGCGCCGGGCAGTTGCTGCTGTCGGACATGGGGCGGGTGCTGGCCTCCATTACGGCGGACACCAGTGGGCGGCATGATGCGCTGACGGGCGGCAGCACCCCGGCTGGCGGGACACCCGGCCGGAATACGCGCGACAACTTCCGCATCGCCGCGGCGAAGCTGGGCCTGGACCGGCGCGATATCCCGGGCTGCCTGACCCTGTTTGCCGGCGTGCGGACCGATGCGGAGGGCCGCTTCGTCTGGGCCGGCCCCGGCACGCCCGGCGAGTTCGTGGACCTGCGGGCCGAGATGCCGCTTCTGGCGGTGCTGTCCAACTGCCCGCACCCGCTGGACCCCGCGCCGGACCGGGAGGGCGCGATCGAGGCCGTGGTGTGGACCCACCTGGCCCCGGCCGCCGACGACCCGTGCCGCACAAGCGGCGAGGAGGCGGTGCGCGCGTTCGAAAACACCGCCGACTGGCTGCGCGGTGCCGGGGTTGCGGCATGAGCGCCCGCGCCAATGCCACCCGGCTGGACGAGGTGGTGCCCGCCCGCGCCGCTTGGTCCGCCATCCTGCGCCGGGGCGAGGTGCTGCGCATCATCGACCAGGACGGCCAGCAGGCGGTGGACACCCTGCTGTACAACGCCGCCGACACCGCCGAACGCTACAGCGCGCAGGACACCCTGCTGGCCCAGGGCAGCGCCTACGTCACCACCGGCACGCGGCTGCTGTCGAACGAGGGCCGGGTGCTGGCGACGGTGGTGGGCGACACCTGCGGCTTGCATGACACCTCGGCCGGCGCGTGCTCGTGCGAGGCCAATACCGTGCGGTTCGGCCACCACACCCGCTACATGCACGCCTGCCGCGAGAACTTCGTGCTGGAGGGCATGAAGTATGGCCTGCAAAAGCGGGACATCGTGGCCAACGTCAACTTCTTTATGAACGTGCCGGTCCGCCCGGATGGCGAGCTGGCGATCGTGGACGGCGTGTCGGGGCCGGGCAGCTACGTCGAGCTCCGCGCGGAGATGGACGTGCTGGTGCTGGTGTCGAACTGCCCGCAGGTGAACAATCCCTGCAACGGCTTCAACCCGACGCCGATCCGCATGCTGATCTGGGCCAACCCGGACGGCTGATCCGGGCCGGTCGGAGGAAGCGCGCGGCGCACCTGGGCAGCGAGGCGGATCAGGACAAGCAGCCGTTCAAGCAGGGGCCGCCCGCGGCCTAGCGTGCGCCCTTCGCCTCCTGGGCCGACCAGTAGGCGAGTGGCCGTATCCTCCAACTCGTGATGACACCGGCATCAACGAGCGGGTCTCCCTTGACGATCCTCTCCGCCGCCTCCGCGGTGTCGGCATCCAGCACCCAAAGCGCCCCGGCATCGTCCGCAAAAGGTCCGGCGGCTCGCAACTGGCCGTTCTCCAGGAACGTCCTAAGGTATGTTCGATGGACGGGATGGTTGGCTCTTAAGCCATCCGTGTCGTCGCCGTACTCGATGATTGCGGCGAACTTCATGTCCTCGGACCCCTGGGAACATCGGTTTGGACTACAGCAGGTCGAGCGAACCTTACCAGCCAAATCTAAGGCAGCCATCCCGCTACGTCGTCAAGTAGCAGCGCATGAACCGCTTGGCTTTCACCAACGGCAGGAACGCCTGCGGAACCGGCCATGGACGGAATGCGGGATCGCCGGCGCGGGCTGGCTGGCCCCTGCCGCCTCACTCGCCTTAGGCATGGGCGATGGGCGGCCTGCAACTTCGGAGGCGGTGCCGCTTTGTCCAGCGTGACAGCACGCGCCACCCGTCTCCAAGGATGCCGACGGGCGCTGGCGCGGCAACCGCCCGGCTGTGCCGTGGCGCGTCATTTTGATCGAATGGGGGGCTGGGATGAGGCGGATGTTGTTGAAGCAGGTGGCGATGCTGTCCCTTGTGGCGTCGTTGGGCCTTGGCGTGCCGCAGCCCGGCTGGGCCGCCACCACTGGAGGCGCGTCCTTGCCCGATACCTACCCGGTGCCGGGGCAGCAACTGGTGCTGAACGGCCTGGGCATCCGGACGGTGACGGTGTTCAACGTGAAGGTCTATGTCGCCGGGCTATACCTGGCCAAGCGCAACAGCGACGCGCGCGCGATCCTGGCATCGCCGGAGCCGAAGGTGGTCCTGCTGCAGTTCCTGCACGCGGCGTCGAAGTCCGACATCGAGAAGCATTACCGCGAAGGCGAGCAGAACAACTGCGGCCATGGCGGATGCGCGCCGGCCGACGCGGCCGATTTCGAGCGCCTGATCGTTGCCACGCCGGCGGCGGCGGTTGGGGACACGCTGACCTATGTCATCACGTCGAAGGGCGTGCGGGTGCTGTCGAACAACAAGCTGGATGGCGAGTTCGCCAACCCCGACCTGGGGATGCGCTTGCTGGCCGGGTTCATCGGCGAGACACCGCCGTCGCAGGACCTGAAGCAGCATCTGCTCGGCGCACCATGAGGGTGGCCTAGCTGGCTTCTCCCTCTCCCTCCGGGAAAGGGCCGGGGTGAGGGGATTGCGAGGACTGAACCCCGGCGGTTTGAGTGCAGGCATCGTCTGCAATTGGGCCGATTGGGTGGTCTCGGCCTCCTTCACTCCGGCCCTCTCCCGGAGGGAAAGGGAGAAGCAGCCTCACATCGCATTGGACGTCCTCTAGGCTGCTGTGGGCATCCCTTGTTCTCGGACCTGTGATCCCACCTTTTATGGCACCGGCAGTAGCGTTCTCCAAAACGGAGGGCGCTGCCATGATCAAGCTACAGGTGAACGGCCAGGACCAAACTTGGGACGGCGACCCGTCCCTGCCGTTGCTATGGTACTTGCGCGATGAGGCCGGAATGACCGGCACCAAGTTCGGCTGCGGCCAGGCCCTGTGTGGCGCCTGCACCGTGCATGTCGATGGCCAGGCTGCCCGGTCGTGCATCACCGGCATGGCCGACGTGGATGGCCGCGCTGTCACCACCATCGAGGGCCTGCATCCCACCGGGGACCACCCGGTGCAGAAGGCCTGGCGTGAAATCGGCGTCCCGCAGTGCGGGTTCTGCCAGGCCGGGCAGATCATGCAGGCCTCCGCCCTGCTGAACGAGACGCCGCACCCGTCCGACACCGCGATCCGCGACACCATGTCGGGCAACATCTGCCGTTGCGGGTGCTACCAGCGCATCGAGGCCGCGATCCGCCTCGCCGCCACGGGGACCTAGACCATGATCAGGAACGTATCCCGCCGGACCCTGTTGCGCGGCGCCGCTGCAGCCGGGTCGCTGGTGCTGGCCGCCCCCTTGCTGCCGCGCCGTGCCGCGGCTGCACCGTATGCGTCCGGCGCGTCCTCCATGCCGCACGGCACCGTCAACGACCCGCGCGTGTTCGTCGCCATCGCCCCGGACGGCAGCGTGACCATCGTTGCGGCCCGGGCGGAGATGGGCACCGGCGTACGCACCAGCCTGCCCATGATCGTCGCCGACGAGCTGGAGGCCGACTGGGCGCGCGTCCGCATCCAGCAGGCGCCCGGCGACGAGGTCAAGTACGGCAACCAGGATACCGACGGCTCCCGCAGCACCCGGCACTACCTGCAGCCGATGCGCGAGGTCGGCGCCGCCGCCCGTACCATGCTGGAGGGCGCCGCCGCCGCACGCTGGAACGTGCCGGTCAGCGAGGTGCATGCTGCGAACCACCAGGTCGTGCACACCCCGACCGGCCGCCGCCTGGGCTATGGCGAGCTGGCGACCGCCGCCGCGGCGCAGCCGGTGCCGGACGCCGCGACCCTGCGGCTGAAGGACCCGAAGGACTTCCGCTACATCGGCCGCGGCCGCGTTGGGATCACCGACCTGCGCGACATCACCATGGGCCGCGCGACCTATGGTGCCGACGTGCGCCTGCCGGGCATGAAGTATGCGGTGATCGCCCGCCCGCCGGTGACCGGCGGCAAGCTGGTCAGCTTCGACGGCAAGGACGCCCTCGCGGTCCCCGGCGTCGAGCAGGTGCTGGAGGCGCAAGGCTGGCCCTGGCCATCCAAGTTCCAGCCGGTGGGCGGCGTCGCCGTCATCGCTCGCAACACCGGGGCCGCCATCAAGGGCCGCGACGCGCTCAAGGTGGTGTGGGACGACGGCGCCAACGCGCACTATGACAGCGCCGCCTACCGCACCGACTTGGAGGCATCCGCCCGCCAGCCCGGCCTGGTCGTCCGCAACACGGGGGATGTCGATGCCGGCCTGCAGGGCGCCGCAACCACCGTGGTCGGCGAGTACTACCTGCCGCACCTGGCCCATGTCAGCATGGAGCCGCCCGTCGCCACCGCCCACGTGCAGGGCGGCAAGGTCGAGGTCTGGGCGCCCGTGCAAAGCCCCGGCGGCACCCGGGAGGA
>CAXTFY010000272.1:0-7783 GCA_964243265.1 uncultured Acetobacteraceae bacterium
ACGTGTAGTTGTCCTGCTTGAAGCCCGGAGCCTTATCGCCGCTGTCTTCGACCACGGTGGCGTAGAAGTTGACATGGCCGCCCAGCCGCACGCGGATCGTCCCGGGGTCGGGAACATCCGAGGGGTTAACGCCGCCGCCTAGCGAACGCACATCAGGCTGCAAGCCATTGATGATCGTCGCCTGCGCCAACGCAAAACCGGAATGCAGCAAGCCGCAGCATATCGTAGCAGAGGCCAGTAACTTCTTTCGCATGTTATCTTCCCTGAACAACCGTCGAAAACAGATGCTAATATGAAACAGGCAGTCCAAAGACACTCAACGCGTCAACCCGCCTCCAAACAACTAGGACCTTACAGCGCGTGACACCGATGGCAACAAGCCTTGGGTCGCCAACTGCACTCCTGCCACAACATGTTGCGCCAAAGCCACATGCGCCGCCGTCAGACCGCGCTGACCGCCAGCGCGGTCAAGTTTAGGCGTCGCATCTGCCTCAACGCGGCATTGCGATTGGCCTGGTTCATCGATGCAACCGGACGTTGCGCGGTACGTGACACGGACGGAGCGGCGGGTGGCAGGGCGGCGGTAGCCGGGGGTCGCAGCAGCCATAGCGGGCGTCTAGCCTAATCGGACGGGTCATGCCCGAGGGTCCGGACCCTCTCCAAATCAACGCACACGGCACCGGACCGGGCGGGCGCTGCCCAGGTTGCGGGAACGCCGACCCTGCATGGTGCCACGCCCGTCGGGGTGGTCGTGGTGGACCTAGAACGCTACCGATTGCTCGATCCGCAGGCGGACCGGACGGGCGGGACGCTGGCGGGAGGGTCCGGTCAGCGGCCGGGCGCTGCCGGCGGTCGATGCCGGGCCAGCCTACCGCCAATGGCAAGCTGCCGTGCCGCTACCTGCGCCAACGCCGAGTCGCGCCGCTCAGGACGCCGCCGCGATCCGCTTGCGACGTCATGCCGCGGATTGTGGTCTCCGAGCATCGACGATCAGATACCACCCGGTTCATCGACGCCGGTGCTCCACGCCACCGCCGGGCAGCTTGAAGCCATTGCGGCGACGGAAGCCGTCGCAGGTCTCCGGCGCGTCGAGTTGCGCGATGGGGTGCTCTGCCAGGCGAACCCCATAGTATCGGCCGCACCTCCTCGCCAAGTCCGCCGCCTGCGACTCGCTGCGTGATGCCTGGCGCGCCCTCGGCTTGGCGCTGGGGGTCGCAGCGGAAGGCTCGGTCCCATTCGGCGATCGCCCACGCCGCAAGCGCGGTCCGCAATGACGGAGGCCAACGATGGCGGCAGACCTGGTGCCGTGGCATAAGGATCGTCGCAGATCGCCATTGCCATGAGGCAGCAGGCTGCTGGCATAGGCGCTGCGCGGTTCCGCCCTGCAAACCTGGATCAAGCGTCCTGGCGGCTGGGCTGCGGCGGCTTGGGCAGCGCCGCCAGCAGCGTGCGCGTGTACTCGTGCGCCGGCGCCTGCAGCACCTGCTCGGTATCCCCCGCCTCCACGATCCGCCCGCCGCGCATCACCAGCACGCGCCCGCACATCAGCCGCACCACGTGCAGGTCATGGCTGACGAACAGGTAGGCCATCCCCAGCCGCGCCCGCAGCTCCGCCAGCAGGTTCAGCACCACCGCCTGTACTGAGACGTCCAGCGCCGCCGTCGGCTCGTCCAGGATCAGCAGCCGGGGGCGCAGGGCGATGGCGCGGGCGATGCCCACCCGCGCCTTCTGCCCGCCGGAAAGCTGGTGCGGGAAGCGGTCGAGCAACGGGCGCGGCAGGCCCACCTGATCGGCCAGCGCCTCCGCCTCCGCACGGGCGGAAGCCCTGGACCGGCCGCCCAGGCGCAGCAGGGGGTCCATGACCGCGCGGGCGGCGGTGAAGCGCGGGTTCAGGCTGTCGGCCGCGTCCTGGAACACCAGTTGCAGCTTGCCGCGGTCGGGGTCGGTGGCGAAATGCCGGGCCGGCACGGCGGCGATGTCGCGCCCGTCCAGCAGGACGTGCCCGGCGGTGGGGTCGAGCAGGCGCATCACCATCGCCGCGGTGGTGGACTTGCCGCTGCCGCTTTCGCCCACCAGGCCGACGCTCTCGCCGGCCTGCACGTCGAACGACACGCCGTCCACCGCCTGCACGCCGCCGGGATAGCGCATCGACAGGCCCTGCACTTCGAGCAGCGGCGCCCGCGGTAACGCGGCCTGGGGCACGGGCCACTCGGGGCGCTGGGCATCGTCGGGCAGCAGGTCCGCAACGCCCGCGCCGGGCCGGGGCGTCGCGCGGATCAGGCGGCGCGTGTAGGCGTGCGCGGGATGGGCGAACACCTGGGCTGCGGCGGCGGATTCCACCACCTGGCCGCCCTGCATGATGACCAGGTCGTCGCAGTACGCCGCCGCCAGGCCGAGGTCGTGCGTGATCAGCACCGTCGCCATGCCGCGCGCCCGGGCCAGGCCGACCAGCAGGTCCATGACGGCCTGCTGCGTGGTGACATCCAGCCCCGTCGTCGGCTCGTCGGCGATCAGCAGCCGGGGAGAGCACGCCAGCGCCACGGCCAGCGACACCCGCTGGCACATGCCGCCGGACAGCTCGAACGGGTAGGCGTCCACCCGCCGCTCGGGGTCGGCGATTCGGACGGTCCGCAGCAGCTCGACCGCCTGGGCGCGGGCGGTGGCCCTTGTCGCCTGGGCATGGCGCACCAGCACGTCGGCGATCTGCCGGCCAACGCGGCGCACCGGGTTCAGGCTGGCGCGCGGGTTCTGGAACACCATCGCGATCTCCCGCCCGCGCAGGTCCGCCATCGCCGGCTCCGGCAGGCCCAGCACGTCCATCCCGGCGAATCGCACCCGGCCCGCCACCACCCGGCCCGCACGGTCCAGGATGCGCAGCACGGCGTAGGAGGACACCGACTTGCCGCTGCCGCTTTCGCCGACGACGCCGACGATGCGCCCGCGCCCGACCTCGAAGCTGACGCCGCGCACCGCCTGCACCGTGCCGCGCCGGCTGCTGAACTCGACCGTCAGGCCCTCGACCTCCAGCAGGGCCGTCATGTGCGGCGCAAGGGGTCCACCAGGTCGCGCAGGCCGTCGCCGAGCAGGTTGAAGGTGAACACCGCCAGCATCAGCGCGGCGCCGGGGAACAGCGCCAGCCACCATTGCCCGGCGGTGATGAACTCCGCCCCCTGCGCCACCATGATGCCCCACTCCGGCGCGGGCGGGCGCACGCCGAGGCCGATGAAGCTCAGCCCGGCGGCGTTCAGGATCGCCCAGCCCAGGTTCAGCGACACCTGCACCATCATCGGCGGCAGCGCGTTGGGGACGATGTGCAGCGCCAGCACCCGCCAGTCCCGGTTGCCCGACAGCCGTGCCGCCTGCACGAAGCCGGCGTTGCGGCGCACCAGAACCTCGGTGCGCGTGAGCCGGGCGTAGAACGGCAGGTTGATCACCGCCGTCGCCAGCACGACGTTCTGCACCGTGTTCCCGGCGGCCGCGACGATGCCCATGGCAAGCACGAACAGCGGGAACGCCATGATGGTGTCGATCAGCCGGCCGCTGATTTGGTCGAACCAGCCGCCGTAGTACCCGGCCACCGCGCCCATTGCCGTCCCTGCCGCGAAGGACAGGGCGACGGCGGAGACGCTGATGGCGAGGTCCAGGCGTGCGGCCATGATGACGCGGCTGAACACGTCCCGCCCCAGCTCGTCCGTGCCGAACCAGTGCAGGGCGTTCGGGGGTTGCAATGCGAGCGCGGGATCGGTCGCCAACGGGGGGAACGGGACCAGGGACGGCCCAAGCGCCGCCACCAGCAGCAACGCGAGCAACAGGCCGAACGACGCCAGCGTGACCGGGTTCTGCGACGCGACGTGCGCCACCTGCCGCCAGCGGCCGGGCTGCGGCAGGCTGATGCCGACTGCGGCTGGCTTCGACGGAGAGGGCGTCATAGCGAGTTGCATTTGCGGCGTGGCAATCCAGGCGGGCGGGCGCAGTCCTTGCCCGCTGGATTGCCGCGCCGAAGCCGGCTCGCAATGACGGGGGTTGGGTGGGCGGGGGCTGACCGCATCGGAACTAGGCGCCGGATCATCCCGCAGCCACGCGCGGGTCGATCAGGGTGTAGGCCACGTCGATCACCAGGTTCAGCAGGACGAACAGCACCGCCATCGCCAGCACGAAGCCCTGGACGGCGGCGTAGTCGCTGGCGGTCAGGGCGTCCACGGCGAAGCTGCCAATGCCGGGCCAGGCGAACACCTTCTCCACCAGCACGTTGGCGCCGAGCGTGAAGCTGAACACCATGCCCAGCGTCGTCACCACCGGCAGCACGGCATTGCGGAACGCATAGGCCAGCACCTGCCCCCGGCCCAGCCCGGCCGCCCGTGCGGCGCGGATATACTCGCTGCCGAGCGCCTGCAGCATCGCCGCGCGGGACATGCGGACGATGGGCGCTAGGGTGAACAGCCCCAGCGTCACCGCCGGCAGCACCAGTTGCGCCGCCGCCGCCCGCGCCAGGCCAAGGTCCCCATGCAGCAGCGCATCCAGCACGAAGAAGCCCGTGGGACCATCAGGCGGCGTCATCACAGCATCCAGCCGCCCCAGCGGCGCCGGCGCCCAGCCCAGCAGATTGTAGAACACATGCACCAGCAGCAGCCCGGTGAAGAACGTCGGCAGCGACACCCCCGCCGTGGCGACGACCCGGCACAGGTGGTCGATCCAACTGTCCGGCCGCGTCGCCGCCAGAACGCCCAGCGGCAGCCCCGCCGCCACCGCCAGCAGCAGCCCGCTAAGCGTCAGCTCCAGGGATGCCGGCAGCCGCGACAGCAGCGACTCGCCGACGCCCTGCCCGGTGGTGATCGACTGGCCGAGGTCGCCGCGCCCGAGGTCGCGCAGGTAGGCCAGGAACTGCACGGGGAGCGGCCGGTCCAGGCCCAGGTTGTGCCGGACCTGCGCCACCGTCTCCGGCGTAGCGGCCGGCCCGGCGAAGTAGGCGGCGGGATCGCCGGGCAGCGCGCGGGTCAGCAGGAAGGTGACCACCACGATCCCTGCCAGCGCCGGCACCGCCTGCAGCAGCCTACGGGCGGCCATGCCGAGGCGGGTCATGCCCGCCAAGCCCAGGGCAGCATGCTCAAGCCAGGGCCATCGCCCGGGCGTCTACCCCGCGGTGGAACCAGAACTGGTAGCCCTCCAGCCCCGGCGCCATCGCGGAGTCCAGGAACGGCTGCCACAGCGGGATGCGCGGGATGTCGTCCCAGGCAATGGCGATCATGCGGCGGATGGCGGGGGCGTAGGCCGGGTCGTCCTCCGCCATGTCCAGCGTGCGGCCGACCAGTTCCGCTACTTCGGGGTTGTCGTAGTTGCCGGCGTTGAACAGCGGACCCTTGGTGTAGGCCCAGTAGAAGTAGTAGTCGGGCGTGTCCAGCCAGCCGCCGAAGCCGTCCAGGATCAGCGGCAGCTTCTTCTGCACCAGGGCGATGGTGCGCCAGTTGGCGCCGGGCACGCGGTCGATGGTGCAGCGGATGCCGATGCGGCCCAGGCCCTCCTGGACCAGCAGCGCCGCCGGGTCGCCCCAGGCGGCGGTGCCGATGTCGAAGGCCAGCGGCACGTCGAAGCCGTCCTTGTAGGGTGTCTCCGCCAGCAGCGCGCGGGCGCGGTCGAGGTCCGTGACATAGGTCGAGGGCTGCGGCCAGGCGATGCTGTCGGTGGGCTGGCCGCCCCACATCTTCACCCCGCGGCCATAGGCGGCCTGGGCAAACATCTGCTCGTATGGCAGCGCGTAGGCCATCGCCTGGCGCACCCGCTTGTCGCGGAACGGCTCGAACGACAGGTTCGGGATCAGCACCGCGAGCGTGTTGGGCACCGGGGCGCCCACGACGCGCAGCTTGCCCTCACGCACCAAGTCCGCCGCGTCCCGGCCGGGGATGTCGAAGCTGACCTGCACGTCGCCGCGCTGCACCAGGGCGCGGCGGGTCGAACCGTTGGGGATCTCCCGGATCACCACGCGGCGGGTGCGGGGCAAGGGGCCGCCCACCCAGGCGTCGTTGCGGACGTAGATGAGCTGCGATCCCGGGTCCCACCGCTCCACCTTGAAGGCGCCGGACCCGGCGGTGTTGCGGTTGAGCCACTCCGCCGCCCAGGGATCGGCCTCGGTCGCATGCTGGCGCGCGAGGGCGCTGTTGTAGATCACCGGAACCGGCACGGCGAGGTCCGGCAACGTAAGCTTCGACGGCCGGGCCAGGGTGACGCGGACCGTGAGGGGGTCCAGCGCCTCGAACTGCGCCGGCTTCTCCAGCCGCCCGGCGGCCATCTGCGCGGTTGGGAAGCCGCCGATGGAGACCGCACGGTCGAACGACCACTTCACGTCGGCGGCGGTGACGGGCGTGCCGTCGTGGAAGCGGGCGTTCGGCTTCAGCTTGAAGGTGATCGACAGCCCGTCCGCCGCCACGTCCCAGCTTTCAGCCAGCTCGCCGTGCAGGGTGTGGTAGTCGAACTCGATGGTCCCATCCGGCCGGGTGCGGGTGCCGAAGCCGATCAGCCGGTCATAGGCGTTGACGGCCACCTGGTAGGCGGTGCGGTTGGTGCCGGCGCGCTGGATGTCGAGGCTGTTGATGGTGTCGCCGATGGCCACGACCAGCGTGTCCCGGTCCGCCGCCCCGGCTGGCAGTGCGCGCAGCAACGGCAGCGCGGCGGCGGACAATAGCAGGGACCGGCGTTCCATGCGGACGCTCCTTGGGGTTGCCGGTCCTCGTAGCAAAGTTCGGGCCAGGGTGGGTTCCAGGATTGGCCGGGGCAATCGCCTATGCAGCAAGGACCGCACTGGAGCCTGCTGGTTCTTGACTCAATCCGTGGTGGCAGCGAGGCAGAGGACGCCCATGAAGGACGGGGCGGTCTTCTCGTACCGGATGGGCGGATGATCGCCTCCAGCGTGCGCGGCTGATCCTTCTTCGGCGTCTTGCCGCGCGGACGCACCATCAGCGCCAAGCGCTCCAACGCCGCCCACCGCGTCCGTCAGCACGCGCTTACGGTTGTTGCTTGCCGTCCGATATGGAATGGGCAATCAAGTGCAACAGGCCCTAAGCAAACCTCTGCAGGTTTGCGCACAGATGAGACCTAAGCAGGCTTGTGCGGCTTGGCACGGCCGCAGGCCATCTGTGTGACAAGCCGCACAAGCCTGCTTAGAACTCGGTCCAGCCTTCGTCGGCTGACGCCGGCACCAAGGTAGGCTTCTTAAAGGCTGCGCTTCCGCTGCGGCTTACGAGCTTGACCGCCGCGGCCTTGGTCGCACGCGGTGCGGGCTTGGCCGATCGGTGCAGTGGCTGGACGCTCGTGCCGGCCGCAAGGCCGCTTGATGCTACGCCGATCTGGAAGCGCCCAGTCAAACGTACCAGTTCAGCCGTCTCCTGGGCCAGCGAATGGCTGGCCGCCGTGCTCTGCTCGACCATGGCCGCGTTCTGCTGCGTCACTTGGTCCATCTGATTGATTGCGGTGTTCACCTCGGCCAGCCCTGCGGCCTGTTGCTGCGCCGAGGCGGCAATCTCGGAGACAGCCGTCGTGACCTCGCCCACTTCGGAGACGATCCGGCTCAATGCCCGGCCAGTCTCGCCGACCAGTTTGACGCCAACGCCAACTTGCTGGGCAGAGGTGGAGATCAGGGCTTTGATCTCCTTGGCCGCCTGCGCCGAGCGCTGAGCCAGGGCCCGCACCTCCGACGCCACCACGGCAAAGCCGCGGCCCGCATCGCCTGCCCGCGCTGCCTCAACCCCGGCATTGAGCGCCAGCAAGTTGGTTTGAAAGGCGATCTCGTCGA
>CAXTFY010000273.1:0-7753 GCA_964243265.1 uncultured Acetobacteraceae bacterium
GCGGCCGTGCCAAGCCGCACAAGCCTGCTTAGGTTTTCATCCCTGCGCAAACCTGCAGAGGTTTGCTTAGCTTCGAAATGTTGCGAGCACCTCAATGGAGGCACGGCCTGATCGGGCTATTTGTTCAACTTGTTCCAAGTTGCGATCCTGCTCCGGTCGAGTTACCACTTCGGTCCCATCGAATTGGCAGGCATCTGTTCGGTCATCCTGCAGTAGCTGGAAGCGAGTGCCGGCTTCCAAGCTCGCCCGCGAACGTGTGATTAAGCCCAATGGATTGCCATAGCGGCTAGCTGCTCCCGGCGGCCGGGATAGAATGGTTGCGGGGGAGCGAGCAGTGGACCATCGCCAGTGAACCCTAATGCCGATGACCCGCGCTCGCTGCGGCGATTGGAGGACGACCGGTTCCTGCGCGGCGCTGGGCGGTATGTGGATGACGTGCCAGCCGCCGGGCACCTCCATGCGCTGGTGTTGCGGTCACCCCATAGCCATGCGGCCATAAGCGGCATTCACACGGCCGCGGCTGCCGCGTTGCCGGGGGTGCATGGCGTCTTCACCGCGGCCGACGTTCTGGCCGATAACATTCGCCCGCTTCCCTGCGCCACGGCGCTGCCGCCGGAGGCAGGGCTGGTCGTGCCGCCGCGCCATGCCTTGGCCATGGATCGGGTGCGCCATGTGGGCGAGCCAATCGCCCTGGTGGTGGCCGACACCGCCGCTGCAGCCCGGGATGCGCTGGAACGCGTGGTGGTGGACTACGACGACCTCCCCGCCGTGACGGCGTTGGGGGAAGCCCTGACGGAGGGCGCGCCACAGATTTGGCCGGAGGCGCCGGGCAACCTGGCCTTCCACTACGAGCGCGGCGACCGGACGGCGGTCCTGGCGGCTTTCAAGGCGGCAACCCACACCGTCGATCTGGACCTGGTGAACAACCGTGTCGCCGCCGCCTCCCTGGAAACTCGTACAGCGCTCGCCGAGTATGACCCGGCAACCGGACGGATGCGCCTGTTGCTGAGCGGCCAGGACGTGCATGGCATCCGCCGTGACCTGGCCCACTGCTTCGACGTGGCGCCTGACATGATACAGGTCCTGTGCCCTGACGTGGGCGGCGGGTTCGGGATGAAGAACGTGCTGTATCCCGAGCACGTCGTGCTGCTGTGGGCGGCTCGCCGCCTGGGCCGGCCCGTGCGCTGGATCGCCGACCGGACAGAGGACTTCCTGTCCGGGGTACATGGCCGCGACAACCTGACCCGGGCGCGGCTGGCGCTGGACGCTCGTGGCCGCTTCCTGGCGCTGCATGTCGAGACGACGGGCAACCTGGGCGCCTATGTGTCCGCGCTCGGCCCCGGCGCCCACACCGTGGCGCCGGCGACGGCGATGGGCGGGCTGTATGCCATCCCAGCCGTGCTCATGGATGTGCGCGGCGCCTTCACCAATACCGTGCCGGTGGACGCCTACCGTGGCGCAGGCAAGCCGGAGGCGAACTACATCATCGAGCGATTGGTGGACGCCGCCGCGCATCGGCTGGGGCGGGACCGTGTGGCGCTGCGCGAGGCCAATCTGATCCGGGACTTTCCTTATACGAGCGCCTTGGGCATTACGATGGATACCGGGCGGTTCCGGGACAACCTGGCCGTGGCGCTGCTGGCGGCCGATCACGCCGGGTTTGCCGCACGCCGGGCCGAGGCCAAGCAGCGCGGGCGGCTGCTGGGCCTAGGGATTGCCTGCTTCCTGGAAACCTCCCGCGGCAAGCCCGGCGAGGACGGCGCCATCCGTTTCCTGAAAGACGGCACCGTCGAACTCCTATCGGGCACGCAGTCCAACGGCCAGGGGCACGAAACGAGCTTTGCGCAACTGGCCGCAACCCGGCTGGGTCTTCCCGTGGAGGCGTGCCGGCTGGTTCAGGCGGACAGCGACCGCATTGCGGCCGGAGGCGGCCATGGCGGCGCACGGTCCCTGCCGATGGCCGGCGCCGCCCTGGCCATGGCGATGGACGCCGCGCTGGGAAAGGCACATTCGGCAGCTGCACGCCTGCTGCAGGCCGATCCGGCGCGGGTCCGTTTCGCCGATTGCAGGTTTCAGACCCCTGAGGGCAGCAGCATCGGTCTGATCGAGTTGGTGCAAGACCTGCCTGCTGGGGCCCTCGACGCGGACGCCCACAACCTCAATGGGGAGTTCGTCTTCCCCAATGGCGCCCACGTCGCGGAGGTGGAAGTCGATCCGGAGACTGGGACGGTGGCGCTGCTGCGATACATCGCGGTCGATGACTACGGCATCCTGCTGAACCCGCTGCTGACGGAGGGCCAGGTCCAGGGCGGGCTGGCGCAGGGCATTGGGCAGGCACTGATGGAGGTGGTTCATTACGATGCCGGCGGCCAACTCCTGACCGCCTCGTTCCAGGACTATACCCTGCCGCGAGCCACTGACCTGCCCCCGCTCGAGGTTCGGTTCAATGAGCACCCTACTGCCCGCAATCCGCTGGGCGCCAAAGGTGCGGGCCAGGCCGGTGCCATTGGCGCGCCGCAGACGATCATGAGCGCCATCACTGACGCCCTGGACATCGCTCACCTGGACATGCCGGCCACGCCGGAGCGGGTGTGGCGCGCGTGCCGGGCAGCAATGCAGCCCTGACGTATTCGCAGCAGGCCCAAGCGCAGGCCATGAGGGGTTCCGGAATGCAGTGCATTTATGACGTGGTGATCATCGGCGGCGGCGTTATCGGCAGCTCGGTAGCCTATCACCTGTCTGCCAACCCCGACTTCAACGGCCGCATCGCCGTGGTCGAGCGGGACCCGACCTACGCTGCATCTTCCTCGTCGCTCTCGACCAGCGCCATACGGCAGCAGTTCGCTACGCAGCCGAACATCCGCATGTCCGATTACAGCATCGGCTTTCTGCGCCGGGTCGGGGAGCTGCTGGGCGTGGATGGCCACGATGCCGGCATCGGCCTCCGCGAACCCGGCTACCTCATCCTCGGCGCCCCGGATCAGGTACCGACGTTTAAGGCGAAGAACGCGGCGCAGCGGGCCTGCGGGATCAACACCGAGCTGCTTAGCCCCGCCGAGATGCGGCAGCGTCATCCCTGGCTGCGAGTGGACGACCTGGGGATCGGCTCATACGGGCCGGAAAAGGAGGGCTGGTTCGACGGCCCGGCACTGCTGCAGGCGTTCAAGCGCAAGGCCCGCGCTCAGGGCGTTGACTACATTTCCGGGACTGTGACGGGACTGGAGATGGCGGGCGGCGGATGGATCGGCGCGGTGCTGCTGGCCGATGGCAGCCGGATGGCAAGCGGCACCGTAGTCAATGCCGCTGGGCCATGGAGTGGCGAGGTCGGCCGGATGGCAGGGCTGGACGTGCCCGTGGTGCCGCGCAAGCGCTGCGTTTTCGTGTTTGACAGCCCGGAGAAAATCCCGCACGGCCCATTTGTCTTCGACACATCAGGCTTCTTCTTCCGGCCCGAGGGGCACCTGTACCTTTGCGGTATGACGCCCATGACGGAAAACGCGGACGACGATTTCAGCCTCGACGTGGACTACGCGCAGTTCGATGAGGCGATCTGGCCTGCGCTGGCCCACCGGATTCCTGGCTTCGAGCAACTGCGGATGCTGCGGGCCTGGGCCGGGCTTTATGAGGTCAACACCTTCGACCACAGCGGCATCGTCGGGCGGCATCCCGAGGTGGGCAACCTGGTGCTGGCCTGCGGGTTCAGCGGGCACGGCATGATGCACTCGCCCGCGGTGGGCACAGGCGCCAGCGAGATCATTGTCCATCGCGAGGCCAGGTCGGTGGACCTGCGGCCGTTCGCCTTTGAACGGATCGTGGCCAATATGCCGATCAGGGAGCACGTTTACTGACGGCAGGCCCGCGCCGGCCGAGCCTGACGGATCAGGCCGCCTGCGCCTGAACGGTCGGCCCGTCGCCAGCCACCGTGGTGCGGCGCATGTCGCGGACCTGGTTGGCGTCGAACCGGCGCACGCGGTGCATCGTCTGCCGGTTGTCCCACATCACCAGGTCGAATGGCTGCCACCGATGCACATGAACGAATTGCTCGTGCGTCGCGTGCTCGTTCAGGTCGCGCAGGAATGCGCGCGCCTCCGGCACCGGCCAGCCAATGATGGATCCGGCGTGCGACGACAGATAGAGCGACCTCCGCCCGGTCACCGGATGGGTGCGCACCAAACGCTGCCGCACCGGCGCGAATGCCGCCCGCTCCTCGGCCGTCAGGTCATCGAAGCCAAGCGAACCGCGCGAATAGATCAGCGAATGCTCGCATACCAAATCCTCGACCTCCGCCTTGGTGCGGCGATCCAGTGCGTCATAGGCTGCGCGCATGTCCGCGAACTCGGTATTGCCCCCATCGGTGGAAACGGCCCGGCCGGACAGGATCGAGTAACAGGCCGGAGTTGCGCGAAACGAGCTGTCGGAATGCCAGAGTTGGTTGCCGAGGTTAAACATCCGCCGCCGGTCGTCGCGGCCTAGCGGCCTGCCGTGCTGGTCGAGGTTGGACACGTCGGCCAGCTTGGCGCTGATCCGCTGCTCCTCCTTTCTGCGGACATTACCGCCCGCCGTGGTTTCCAATTCGCCGAACCGCTCGGTGAAGGCGACCTGCTGCTCGTCGGTGATGTCCTGGCGCGGGAACACCAGCACCGCATACTGGTCCATCCCGGCCTCGATCTGCGCCACTTGGTCGGCGGTGAGTGGCTGGGTGGTGTCCACGCCGGTGACCCGTGCGGCCAGCGTAGGGCCGATTTGTTCGAACGACATCGCCATACCGTCCTCCTTTGTAACCTATCTTACGCCAAGGCATCGGCGCGGCAACCTCGGGTCAACGCTGTCCTTCCCGCAGCCTCATTGCCAACGGCCAGCAGTCCGACCGGGCCAATTTACTGGAGGCGGGCTGGCGCAAGCGTTGCAGCGGCCCGGTTCCGGCGAGCCCAGGCGCAGTTACGGACCGCCTCATGGCATGCGGCACTGCCCTATCAGGGTTCGTACCCCACGCCAGGCGCATACTCGAAGGCAAGCCCGGCCTCATGCCCCTCCTCGTAGGCATCGGGCAGCACGTTCCGCCCCTTCGGTCCCTTGCGGGCGCTGAAGCTCAGGCCGAGCCGGGCCAGCTCGGCCTCCACCACACCGGCCTTGGCCACCACCAAGTCGCGCCCGGACGCCTCGCGCAGCGCACCTTCCCGTGCCGTTCGCAGGCTGTGCAGCTTTTCCCTGATACCCCGGCCCAGGCCGATCCCGAACGAGTTGATCGCGGTCCGCCGCAGGCCGGCCGGCGTCGCGGCGTAGGTCGGGCCGGCACGGAACAGGGTGGTCTCGGTCTCGAACGCCTGCTCCACCAAGTCGTAAAGGTATCGCGCCGCCGTCACGTCCGCCGGCAGGCCGAAGAACACGTAGCGCAGCCGGCCCTCGCCGCCCTTCTCGCCCCAGACCCGACAATCGAAGAACACCGCGATGGCCGGCACGCACTCATCGACGGGTCCGGCGCGCTTGCGCCCGGTCTCGACCGCCGCGCCCTCGCACGCCTGGCGCTGCAGGTCCAACTCGCTCATGCTCAGGCCGTAGCGGTCCAGCAGCTCCGCCACCTTTCCGGCTGCCGCCAGCGCCTCCGCCTCCGTGCAGCCCTGCTCGACCGTCTTGGCCCGCAGCGCCTGGATGCGGCCGATCAGCCGGTCGAGGTCCGCGTCCCGTCCCACCGGCGCCCCGAGCCGGCGCCGGGCGTCGGCGAACACCTCGCCCGAGCCAGGAGGCAGGTTGTCGCCAGCAATCTCCGCCCCGACGGCGGCGGCCACTTCGTCCAGTCCGAAGCTGCCAAACCCGGCCAACTGCCGCCGATGCACGGTCTCCAACTGCACCCGCACGATCTCAGCATAGGCGTCCGACAGCGCATGGACCCCGTGCAGGCGCGTGTTGGCAGCGGACGCGATCATGTCCATCAGGGAGCCTAGGTCGGATTGCGTGCGGACCTGCTGCAGG
Source organism: uncultured Acetobacteraceae bacterium (assembly GCA_964243265.1). Classification (GTDB taxonomy): domain Bacteria; phylum Pseudomonadota; class Alphaproteobacteria; order Acetobacterales; family Acetobacteraceae; genus DASWOJ01. The sequence goes on from CAXTFY010000273.1 coordinate 5,971, forward strand.
TCCTCGGCGGTGCGTGCGGCGTCCGGGTCTGCCCAACGCGCGGCGACCTGATCCAGCTCGCTCGCGTCCTCCGGCATGTCGTCGTCCACAGGCGCATCGTTCAGGCCCAGGATGCGCGGCGTGCCGTGGCGCAGGACGTGGCAGTACACGGCATTGGCGCAGCGTTGCGGGTTCAGCAGCCCACGCCCGCCGGGGCGGATGAACCCCGACGCAACGGCAAGGCCGGCCTCGTCCAGCGGCGTCACCACGCTGATGAACACATGCAGCCCGTCGGCCACGGGCACGGGCCGTCCGGTCAGCGCCAGCCCGGCCATTTCCGCTCCAAGGTTTGGTTCCAGCACCTGCAGCGTCTTGCCGGTGGCGAGGTCGCGGACGCGGGCGGCGCCGGCGTCCCCGGCGGCCTCGAACCGCAGCAGCCGGAACTCGGCCTGGCGCAACGTCTGCAACGCGGCACGCTCGTCCGCGCTCAGGGAGGGACGCTGCCGGGCCAGCCGGTCGAACGCCGTTTGGCCGCCGGCCGATGGCGTGAACACGGCAAGGTCCGTCGCCATTCCAAGGGCGTCGGCCATCAGCCGCATCTCGGCAACCGGGTCGGCCGGCACAGGTTCGGATCGCATCAGCCAGCCGCGGATGGTCTCATCCATCTTCGCAACTGGGACAAACGCTATGGCATCCAGCAACAGGCCGTTCATGCACTCGCGCAGCCGTTCGATGCTGGGAGCCGCGTCGGCCTCCACATCGCGCACGGGCCGGCGGTTCGTCTTGGCCTGCATACCTTGGCTCCTCCCCGCAGTTTCCGTGCCGGTCGGGAAATAGGGCAGGCTGGTGTGCGGCGGCAAGGCGTCGCGTTGCCACAACAGCGATCTGAGCTTACGGCCGCAGTACGCGCTTGAGCGGGCACGCCCACTTGCAGGTGCGGGACATACGGGGTCATCCTCGTCCCACTCCATGGCACGGCGTTTGTGTGGACCGGGCCGGACACGTAGGGCCGAACCATAATGGGCTACGCCGACACGCTGATCGAAGGCCGCATCTTCCGTGGGCTGAACGAGGGCTTCGCCGAGGCGCTCGCCATCGCCGGGAACCGCATCGTCGCCTGCGGGACGCGGGAGGCCGTCCGCGCCCTGGCCGGCCCCGGCACGCGGCGGGTGCGGCTGGACGGCCGCGTGGCCGTGCCGGCATTCAACGACGCGCACCAGCACCTGCTGCCGCTCGGCGTGACGATGCTGAAGGTGAACCTGCGGCCGGAGCGGGTGCGGACCCTGGATGGCCTGCTGTCGGCCCTGCGCGACGAGGCCACCCGCACGCCGCGCGGCGCCTGGGTGGAGGGCAGCGGCTACGACCACGCCGAGCTGGACGTCGGCCGCCATCCGACGGCGGACGAGCTGACCGCCGCCGTCCCGGACCATCCGGTGTTCGTCATCCGCACCTGCGGCCACATGGGTGTGGCGAACCATGCGGCGCTCGCCCTGGCCGGGGTGGGCCACAACACGCCGGACCCGGACGGCGGCGTGATCGGCCGGACCGCGGGCAGCCTGACGGGGCTGCTGCAGGAGCGTGCGGTTCCCCTGGTGCGCGGCCACATCCCGGAGCCGTCCGACGCTGCCCTGGTGGACGCCATCGAACGCGCCGGCACCCACATGAACGAGCAGGGCTTCACCGCCGTCATGGACGCGAACGTCGGCATGGTGGCGGGCATGCGGGAAGTCGCCGCCTACCGCGCCGCGCACGCTGCGGGCCGCCTGCCGGTGCGAACCTGGATCTGCCTGGCCGGCAACCCCGA
>CAXTFY010000274.1:0-7734 GCA_964243265.1 uncultured Acetobacteraceae bacterium
GCAGCCCCGTCCTCGGCGACCGGCCCGGTCATCGGATAGACGGCGCCGATGGAGATCGACTCAGCCCGGCAGGTCGCGGCGGCCAACAGGATCGGTGCGCTGGCGAGCAGGGCAGCAAGTCGGGTCAGTCTGGTCGGCACTCGGATGCTCCCGGCTGCACTTGGCATGCCGAACGAAGCAATCTGCATGCCATAAGTGCGAAGTGGCCTTGAGAGCCGCTGCGCTGCCGGACCTGCCCTCAGCAGGGAGTTCCCCTGCGATGGCCACCCTCGGCGTAGAAGCGCTGCAACGTGGCCTGCGAGCGCTCGAGGATCGGCTTGAGCGTGTGCATGCGCGCCGCATTGGCCCGCGCCTGTGCAATGACCTCGCGCTCGATTGCTGGGAGATCCACCCCCAGCACCTTGCCGTCCCGCACCACTTCGCGCCCTGCGACATGCAACGAACGCACATGGCGGGCGGACGCACGGGTGAGGACGACTTCAAGCGGGTCCAGCATGCCATCGACCACGTCATAGGCCATGGCGCCATAGTCCAGCACCAGGATGTCCGCCGGTGCGCCAGGGGCGATGACACCGTAATCCGCCTGGTTGTTCACCGCGAGGAAGCCGTTCCCCTGCCAGCCCTCGAACAGGAGCGGCGGCGTCAACGGGGCGTCGGTGTCGTGCGGGGAGAACACCCAATTCGTCATGCGCAGTTCGCGCAGGGCATCCTCGTCGTCGTCGAAGGTGAAGGAGTCGAGGCCGAAGCAGAACCGCATGGCCTCCCTGATGAAGCTCGCCACCGGCGCGACGCCGGAGCGAAGGCGAAGGTTTGAGCTTGCATTGACCGCGATTTGGGCACCGCGCTCCGCGAGGAGGGCCACGTCGCCGGGGCGCAGCCAGACGCCGTGTGCCCCGGTAAAGCGCTCGCAGATCAGGCCGAGGTCGCAGAGATGGCGGATGAAACCCTGCTTATAGGTCGCATCCGCCCATTCGCGCTGGATCGAGGTTTCGAGCAGGTGCGTCGTGATCCGCCATCCATGGCGTGCGGAGGCCTCGGCCGTCGCCGCAAGCAGCGCATCGCTGCAGGCCTGCGGGCTGTTGGGCCCGAGATGCACGGTGACGAGCGGCCCCTCGATGCGCCGCGCCACCTCCTCGGCCAGCTCGATGTAACCCCGCGGCGGCGGGAAGGGGTAGAGCCAGGTGCCCTTCACGAACTCCTGGTCCAGGCTGTCGTGCATCTGAAGAAGCGCGTCGTCCGGCGCGTAGCCGAGGGTTTGCTGGTCGCGCAACGGCACGACGAAGCCGAGGCGGATGCCGACGTCGCGGGCAGCCCGGGCGACCTCCACCGCATCGTCGGCAAGGCGGTCAACCCGGATGGACGAATAGACGTGCATCACCGAGCCCACGCCGGACTGCGCCAGGCGCCCGAAGGCGAGTGCCGCGTTCAGGTAGGGGTCGATCGGCGGCTGGGCGTAAAGGGCGGCGCGCCAAAGCTCGAAGTTCTGGTCCCGTGCGCCAAAGCCGATGTGATGCAGGCCCCGGCAATGGTCGTGCGCATCCACGAGGGCAGGAAGCGCAAGCAGGCCGGAGCCGCCGCCGGACCCGGCCCCAACCTGGCCGATCCGCGTGCCGTCCAGCCCGATAGCAGCCCTCTGCGGCGCTGCACGGCCCGGCGCAGCATAAAGGAACTCAACGTCTACAGTCATCAGAAGGGTCTCCCAGGCAGGTTACGGCCCGTGCATCGGAGCGGTACGGCGTACTGTGATCCCTGTCATCTGCCCTGAATAATGCGGCTCCCTTTCAGCCAAAGTCGTGGACTTGCCTGTTCCTGGATCAATGAGACTGTCTCCTGAATCACTGGCCTCCTCGGCCAGGATAGTGAGACTGGACCATTGGAGCGCCGATCATGGCTGAGCCGTCCGCTGCGCCATCATGCCCGCTGGACGTTCGGGCGGGAGGCTGGCGTCCATATCGCAAACCCTGGTTGCATAGCTACCCCGTCCACACTGCCATGCCGCCCGTCTGCAGTTATTCGCGCCGGTCTGCACAAGCGGTTGTTGACGATCTCTGGGACACTGCGGCCGGCGTGAAGAGCCTTGACCCAGTAACCTCAGCGCCGGGTTGAGGCACGATCGGGGAACCACTCCAAGGGTTTTGCGGTCCTGTCGAAGCGCCTCCTATGCCTCAGGGAAAGCGACAACCCACGTGTTGAAGCCGCCTTTGTCTAAACCGGGGCGGGATGCACCTGCCGCCAGTGCTCGGCAATCTCCTGGCCGGTCGCCACCCATACCTTGTCGTGCCGCCGCACGTGTTCCAGGAAGCGGATCAGCCCGGCCACCCGCCCGGGGCGGCCGATCAGCCGGTCGTGCAAGGCGAGCGACATCAGGCGCGGCCGCTCGGCCCCCTCGGCATACAGCACGTCGAAGCAGTCGATCATGTAGCGCGCGAAGTCATCGGCGCAGGAAAAGCCATGGTTCTGGTCAAAGCGGTTGTCGTTGGTCTCAAATGAATACGGGATGACCAGATGTTGCCGCCCGCCGACATCGCGCCAGTACGGCAGTTCGTCGTTCAGCGCGTCCCGGTCATAGAGCAGCCGCCCGGTCTCGACCAGCAGCCGCCTGGTGTTGGCGCTTGGCCGACCAGTCATCCACCCGACCGGAGCCACGCCGCAAACGCGCTCGAACGTCTCGAAAGCCAAGCGGATATGCTCGCGCTCCTCGGCCTCCGGGATCGACTGGTAGTCGAGCCAGCGGTAGTGATGGCTGACCAGCTCGTGCCCGTCGTCGATATAGGCGTGGGTCAGCGCCGGGTTGCGCTCGGCAGCGCGCGCAACTGCCATAAGGCAGACCTTCATGCCGAACTGCCGGAACAGCTTCAGCAACCGCCAGCCGCCGACGCGAGAGCCGTACTCGAAGACGCTTTCCACCATCGGGCTACGCAGCCCCGTCAGGGCGGAGGCTCCGATATCGGTCAGCACGCCTTCGGACGTGCCGTCGCCATCCATCAGGGAGCGTTCGCCGCCGCCCTCGTAGTTGACGTTGATATTGAGCGCCAGCCGGGCGCCGCCGGGCCATTGGGCATGCGGTTGGTCGTTGCCGTAGCCGACATAGTCGCGGTCGTCGAACGGGGGTTCAGACAAGGCCCAAGCCGGCGCCCACCGCATTGGCGATGCGCTTTTCAAACGAATGGATGCAGGCTTCGTGATAAGGCGAAAATCGTGCGTCCACATAGCCCGGCGAGGACCGGCCGCGCTGCATCGCCTCCACCACGCCCACGTCTTCCAGGTTGATGCTATGCAGGTTGCTTTCGACCACCGCACGCGCCGGCGCCATCTCCGGCGCCATGGCTGCCTCGCCCGCGTAGAAGAAATACACGCGTTCCAGCACGCGGTCGGGACCAATGGGATACAGGCCCCAGACGTTGATGTGATCGGCGTGCACGCCCAGCAGCAGATTAGGCATCAGTGACGGGTATTCGGCCCGGATTTGCCAGTACTCGCCCATAAGCGGGAACATCGGCAGGGCGCCGTGGCCGGCCTTGTCCCGCTCATAGAGGTTGCTGCCCTGGCCCGCGATCGGCTCCTCGACCACGCTGTAATGGTTCGCCATGGAGGAGACCGAGTTCAGGAACGGATGCGTCCAGGGCAGGTGGTAGCCCTCGATGAAGTTCTCGATCGGCAGCTTCCAGTTTGCCGCGACTTCGAACTCCATCACCCGGCCGAGGCGCATCGCCGAGAAGTCGTGCTCGGGGTAGCGTTGCCCGACCGGCGCCATGTGCTCCGAGAGCGGCGGCGCCCTGCCGGACAGGTTAACGAACACCAGCCCGTTCCAGGTTTCGCAGCGGATGGCCTTGAGGTCGAGGCAGTCACGCTCGATCGGTCCGGTGCTATGGTTGCCGTCGCCGCTGAAATGCGGAGTTCTCAGCAACGTGCCGTCCAGGCCGTAGGACCAGGCGTGATAGGGGCAGACGAGGGTTGGGCGCCGCTGCTGCGCGGCCTCGACCAGCACCACGCCGCGATGGCGGCAGACGTTGTGGAACGACTTGATCCCGCCGTCGCGTTGCCGGACGACGACGACAGGCCGCCCGATCAGGTCGATCGGCATGACATCGCCGGGCTCGGGGATGCTCTCGGCCGCGGTCACGAAGACCCAGCTCGCATCGAAGACGTGCTCGCGTTCGAGCGCGAGAAAGGCCGGGTCGGTATAGGCCTCCCGCGGCAAGCCGCGCGCGTCCACGACCGGCCGGTTTATGGCGCCCAAGACGGCCGGGTTGATGATGCTGGACAGTGCCGACATGGCCCCGCTCCGTTCGACGTTGCCCCGCATTATGAAAGCTGCTTGCATCGCGGGCAAGTCTGGTCGTCTCTGGGCAGACCGGACGAGTTGGGCAATCTTGTGCCCAGAATCTATGCAGGGAAGCGTTATGGACCCGGTGTTGGTGACGGGTTGCTTCGGCCTGGTCGGCCACCGCGTGGGCGAGCGGTTGCACCAGGGCGGGGTCGATGTGCTCGGGGTGGATGTGCGGCCCGGCGAGGCGCCGTTTGCCTCGGTCGTTGGGGACGCCGTGGATGTGGTGCTGATGCGCCGGCTGATGCAGGGCCGCCCCAATGTCGTGCATTGCGGCGCCGTCTCTGGTCCGATGCTGATGCTGGACAACCCTTATGGCATTGCGCAGGCCAATTTGGGCGGCGCAATGGGCGTGTTCGAGGCGTGCCGCCAAGCCGGTGTTCGCCGCCTGGTTTGGCTGTCCTCGATCGCGGTTTATGGGGACCAGCCCACCCTCGTCCCCATCCCGGAGACCGCAACGCCCAACCCGCAGAGCTTCTACGGGCATACCAAAGCAGCCGGCGAAATCCTGTTGCACGCCTATGCAGAGCGCTATGGCGTGGAGGCCGTGGGGCTGCGCCTGTCCTCGGTGTTCGGCATCAGGCGGCGGACGGAATACGGGCTGCGGTCGGTGATCGAGGCCGGGCTTGAGCGGCGCCCGGTCGAGGTCGCCACCGAGGGCACCAGCTTCCGGCAATACGTGCATGTGGATGACGCCGCAGCCGCCGTCATGCTGGCGTTGTCCGCCCCGAGCCTCCCGCAGCTATTCTACAACATCACTGGCGGGACCTATGTCACCGAGGCCGTCCTCGCTGTCATGGTGCAGGCCCTGCTGCCTGGGTTGGTCATCATCCCGGGCGCGCCGGCCTGGAACGAGGGGCATCTCGGCCCGCTACTGATGGATGCGGCCGTGCGGGACCTCGGCTACTCGCCGAAAGTGGGCCTGAGTACCGGCCTGGCTGAGTTAGTGGCAGGGCTCGGTAGGCAGATCAGGTCCACGGATCATGTCTGATGTGGCGTGGTCCAGAAAGTGCCATCTCCAGGTAGCACCGGAAATCGCCAGGGTTTGATAGCCAAGGGGCTTCTCGTTTTGAGGGTTATACTATTGGCCCTTTGCGATAACCGTTCCGCCTCTGCCTCCGCCTGTCGTTGCCCCGCCTGTCATTGCCCCGTCTGTCATCGCGGGAAGCGCTTGCGACGCGGCAATCCAGGAGCCGCCAGACCGGAGCGCAGTTCATGCCGCCCCCGATGCCGCGCCGAAGCCGGCTCGCAATGACGGCGGCTGATCCGATGCAGTATCGTAAGGGTCAGAGCGGAGGGCCGATGATATCACCCTGATTCGAGCCACGCCCAAGTCAGCGCGCCCCGCGCAGCGGTTCCTCTCGGCCCGCAGCCACATCCACAACCATTTCCAGCTCCGCCGCCACCGCCCGTCCACCGAGCAGCACCGCGCCGCCCGCGACGCCGCCTTCCGCATCTGGCGCGAGATGGCGGGCGTCACGTCCGCAGCGTGAAGCCCTGATCAGCCGTAAGCCATCGGCGTCCTTGATCATCAACCTGACAGCGCCCCAGGAGGCTCCCCCGGAAGGGTGCCTTTCACCCGGGGTTGGCAAGGTTCTCGCGCAGCGTGCGGCCGGCATATTCACGCCGCAGCAGACCCCGGCGTTGCAATTCGGGGGTGACGGTGCGGGCAAAGTCCTCGTAGGTCGTGGGAAAGGTGGTCGGCGGCAGCACGAAGCCGTCACAGGCCCCGGCTGTGAACCAGTCCTCCATCACATCGGCGATCTGCGCCGCAGTGCCGGCCACCAGCCCGCGCGGCTTGCGGACGGCACTGGCGAAGCTGATGCCCTGGGCGCGGGCCACCTGGCTCATCCGGTCGCGGGAGCCGGCGATGCCCTGGTTGCCTGCCTCCGCCTCCGCCTGCTCCGCGCTCTGCACCCGGCTGAGATCGACGCCCAGCAGGGTCGAGGACGAGGCGAGCACCAACTCCGGGTCGATCAGGCTGTCGAAGTAGGCGGCCTTCTCACGGGCGATCGACTCCGTCTCGCCGATCACGACGGAAAGCGTCGGCAGGACGTGGACCTCGGCCGGGCTGCGCCCTGCCGCGCGCAGCCGGGCGTGCATGTCGTTGCGGAATGCGATCGCGTCCGCCTTGGTCGCCTGGGTGCAGAAGATCATGTCGGCCCAGCGTGCCGCGCACTCCCGCCCGCGCGGCGACGATCCCGCCTGCAGGATGACCGGCCGCCCCTGCGGGCTGCGCGGGATTGACATCGGCCCGCGCACCGACACGAATGGCCCGGCGTGGTCGGCATGACGGATCTTCGCCGGGTCGGCGAACACGCCGGATGCCTTGTCCATCACCAGCGCATCGGCGTCCCAGCAATCCCACAGCGCGACGCACGCCTCCAGCACGTCGTCGGCGCGGTCGTATCGCTGGTCCTTCGGCGGCACGCCCGCCATGCCGACGTTGCGCGCCTCGTAGTCGGTGGCCGACGTGACGACGTTCCAGGCGGCACGCCCGCGGCTCAACAGGTCGAGCGAGCCGAGCGAGCGGGCGATGTGGTAGGGCTGGTTGAACGTGGTCGAGATGGTGCTGCCCAGGCCCAGGTGCCGGGTCGCCCGCGCCATCAGCGGCAGGACGATCATCGGGTCGATCAGGCTCATCTGCCCGCCGCGGCCGACATAATCGGCGAAGCTGCCCTTGTACAGGTCCGGCAGGCCCAGCCCGTCGGCGAAGAACAGCGCGTCGAACCGGGCCTCCTCCAGCAGGCGGGCCACGTCCTCGTAGCGCTCGGCATCCCAGATGTCGTGCAGCGATGCCGTCGGATGGCGCCAGGCGCTGGCGTAGCTGGCGGTGGGGCCGGTCTTCAGATAGGCAACCAGGTGCATCTTGCGGGCGGCATTTGCCATGCACCGGCGTTGCAACAACCATGCCCGACGCCGAGAGGATGGACGAGCATGCAGCTCAGCAGGGCGACCGGCACGGCCGTGATCGGCGCAGGCAACATCGGACGCGGGCAGCATCGGAATAGCTGTGCCTACTACCTGGCCATGCGCCACGGCATCCCCCAAGTCGCGCTGCTTGATCAAGGCGACCCGATTGCGATGACGTCTGCCCAATCCGGCGAGAACTACTGAAACTGGTGGCCGCACCCGGTGATGACGGCCCACACGGACCACGCGACCGACCTGCTGGAGAAGATCGCCCGGGACAGCGGCAACCGGCACTGTCAACTCGTTGGACTGATACCAAAGGCCCTCTGCCCTGACCTTTACGATGCCGCATCAGATCAGCCGCCGTCCAAGCACCGTCATTGCGAGCCGGCTTCGGCGCGGCGATCCAGAGGGCATGAGCTGCGCTCCGGTCTGGCGGCCCCTGGATTGCCGCGTCGCAAGCGCTCCTCGCAATGACAGATGGGGCAATGACA
>CAXTFY010000275.1:0-7692 GCA_964243265.1 uncultured Acetobacteraceae bacterium
GCTGCTGCTTCATCCAGCGCTCCAGCTCCGCAATCTGTCCATCGAGCTGGGCCACCTGAGCACCCAGGAACGCCAGCATCCCCTTGGCTGCCTCTGGCACAGCGTCCTCTGCCGCCACGGCTTCGAGCAATGCCGGCAGCTGGCTGATGTTCTTGGCTGCGATCACGCCGAACTCAGCGGCGTGACCGCGCACGGCGTTGACCAGCTGCGTCCGCTGCCGCACCAGCAACTCGCGCGCCGAGAGCACGATCGCCTCGGCTTGCTGCTCGGCCGACCGCACCGCAACGCTTGGCATCCCTGGCCGTGCCGCTGCTTCGCTGATCGCCTCGGCGTCGTTGCGGTCGTTCTTGCCGCGCCGGACGAACGGCTTGACGTACTGCGGCGGGATCAGCTGCACCGTGTGGCCCAGGGTGGTCAGCTTGCGGCCCCAATGGTGCGAGCCGCCGCACGCTTCCAGCGCCACATGCGTCGGCGGCAGCTTGGCAAAGAACGCCTCCATCTCCGCCCGCCGCATGTTGCGGCGCAGGACGGCTTTCTCGTCGTGGTCCACGCCATGCAGGGTGAACACGGCCTTGGACGTGTCGAGGCCAATGCGCTTAAGGTTCATGCGGACGGTCTCCCAAGTTTGGATTCTGACAACCAAACCTTGGCACGAGATGCCGCGGGGCCGTCCACCCCAACATGGATCGACGCGAGGCATCTCCGAGACTTACGAAGTGTCAGAGGTGCGTTTGGGGTTAGGATTGGCGTGTTCGTATCGTAATGAACGAAATTTGACTGCTTATTGTGAACTCCTATCATCTACGCTTACCCAACGGGAACGCTAGACGGCTCAAATTGTTTAAAAGCTGTCCAGACCTTAGGCGCCGGTCCATGCACCACGCTGGCGTGACCCCTATCTGCGCAGCAAGCCATTCGCCGACCGTGTCACGGCTTGCGGTCGCGCCGACTATCCTGTCTGGCCGAGCACTTCGACCACCTTGGTAGTAAACGCCCTGGTGCCGAGCGGGCCACCCAGGTCGCGGGTGCGGCTGGCCGGGGTAGCGAGCACCCGGTCCAACGCCGCTTCGATCAGCGCTGCCGCCAGGTCGAGGCGTGTGTCGCCGCGCCGCTCCCCCATCCAGGCCAGCAGCATGGCGGCCGAGCCGATCAGCGAGGCCGGGTTAGCGAGGTCCTTGCCCGCGATGTCCGGCGCGGAGCCGTGCTGCGCCTGCGCCACGCCGTGGCCCTCGCCGGCATTGAGCGAGGCGGCCAGGCCGAGGCTGCCCGATAGCTCGGACGCTTCATCGGACAGGATGTCTCCGAACATGTTGGTCGTGACGATCACGTCGAACGGGCTGGCATCGCGGATGAGCAGGGCCGCCATGGCGTCGATCAGCTTCTCCTCGTAGGCGACATCCGGATAGCGGCTGGCGACCTCGCGCACGCACTCCAGGAACAGCCCGTCCGACACGCGCAGGACGTTGGCCTTGTGCACCGCCGTCACCTTGCGGCGGCGCTGCCGGGCGAGCTTGAAGGCGCTCTCGGCGATGCGGGTCGAACCGTGGCGGGTCACCTTGCGGAACGCCATGGCCAGGTCGGGCGTCGGCATCACCTCGCCGGTCCCGGCGAACATGGTCCGGTCGGCATAGAAGCCCTCGGTGTTCTCGCGCACTACCACCAGGTCGAAGGCGGTGCCGCAACGCGGTGCAAAGCCTGGCCGGATGCGGGCGGGCCGGATGTTGGCATATAGATCCAGGCGCCGCCGCAGCTGGCCCGAGGGGTTCAGCCCCCCCTTGTCGGAGGGCGGGTACTCGTTGTGCGAAACGGGACCGAGGATGACGCCATCGGCATCGCGGGCCTGCTCGAACACCGCGTCGGTGAAGGTCGTGCCGCTGGCGTGCAGCGAAGCGAAGCCGATCTCGGCATAGGTGAACTCCGGCGTGAACCCGGCGATGCCGGCGGCGGCTGTGACCACCGCGACGGCGGCGGCGCTGATGTCGGGACCGATGCCGTCGCCGGGAAGGACGAGAATGCGCATAGGAACTTCCTTTATGGCGCGAAGTGGAACAGACGCTGCGGCGTGCCTGCCAGGATGACGCGGCGGGCGCCCGCATCCGGGCACCATTCCGCCAGCAGGGCCAACACGGCGGGATCGTCCACTGCGCGGAACGGCGAGATGTCGATGGTGCTGGCGCCGGGCGCCCGGTCGGTATGCGGCCAGTCGCTGGCCCAAACCATCCGCTCCGGCCCGGCCTCGATCAGGGAACGCGCGATCGGCAGCACGTCGGGATAGCCCGGCCCCTGGGTCGAGATGCGGTAGGGCGCAGACAGCTTCACGTAGGTCTTGCCGGCACGCACCAACTCGAGCAGCGCGCCGAAGCCGGGCTGGCCGGTGCCAAGCGCCGCCTTCGGCATGCCGAAGTGGTCGAGCACCACGGGCGCCGGCAGATCGGCCATTTCTGGCGCGACCTGGGCGATGACGGGCAGCAGGGCGTAGATCTCGATATGCCAGCCGAGCGGCGCGATGCGGCGGGCGAAGGCGGCGAGGGTACGGGCGACCTCCCGCGGGTCTTGGCTGCCGCTGCTCTCCAGGTTGATGCGCACGCCCCGCACGCCGGCGGCATCCAGCCTCGCCAGTTCGGCATCCGCCACGTCCGGCGGCAGCACCGCAACGCCACGCGCAGTGTCGCCGAGCGCCGCGAGCGCGTCCAGCATGGCGCGGTTGTCCGTCCCGTAGAACGAGGGCTGGATCAGGACGGTCCGCGCCACGCCCAGCCGCTGCCGCAGCGCGAGCAACTCGGGGATCGTGGATTGTGGCGGAGTGTAGGCGCGGTCGGCCGTCATCGGATAGGGGTCCTGCGGGCCGATGATGTGAACATGGCTGTCGCAGGCGTGGTCCGGCATGTCGGGCAGCGGCGCCGCTGTCAGACCCCTGGGAAGTGCTGCGAGGCTACCGGCGAGCAGGCCGAGATGGCGGCGAGGGAGCATGGTGCGATCCGTCATTGTTCGAAGCTGTAAAGCCGCGCCGGGTTGTCCCGCAGGATGCGCTCGGCTGCGAAGCCGGCCGGGAGCGCGGCGCGGAAGCCGCCCAGCACTGCGCCGTAGTCTAGCGGGCGGTAGGGGATGACGTCGCCGGCACCGGTCTGCAAGGCATGCTCCGGCGTGTGCGGCCAGTCGCTGCCCCAGATGCAGCGGTCGGCGCAACCGTCGAGGATCGCGGCCAGCCACGCCGCATGGGGACGCACGGCGAGCGGGTCGTCGCTGACCCGATAAGGCGCGGAGAGCTTGATCCAGACATGCGGCGACCTCAGCAGGCCCAGCAGGGCGCGGCCATGCATGCTGTCCGGCGCCGCGCTGCCGTGCAGCCCGTAATGGTCAATCACGACCGGCACGGGAGAGCGCGCAAGCAGCGCCGCGTTGTCGGCCAGCATGGCGATCGGTGCGATCACCTGCACGTGCCAGTCCCGCTTGCCGGCCAACGCCGCCACGGCCGCGAATGCCTCGTCGAGAGACCTGCCAAGGCTGCTAGACAGGCCGCTATACAGGTTGATCCGCAGGCCACGGACGCCGCGGCGGTCAAGATCGGCCATGTCCGCCGCCAGGGTGGCCGCCGGGTCGAGTACCGCGACGCCGCGGCCCTGACCGGCCAACGCGTCCAGCGTCCCGAGCAGGACGGTATTGTCGGTGCCGTAGAAGGAGGGTTGGACGATCACGAACCGGGTCACCCCGAACGGCGCGGCCTGGCGTTGCAGCGTCTGCAGCCGTGCCGGCCCGGCGGTGTAGGTCCGGGTCGCCACTTGACCATGGCTGGCGGGATCGCCGACGACGTGGACGTGGCTGTCGCAGAGCCGGGTATTCCCGGGCGGTGGTGGCAGGGTCATTGTGGCTGCTTGCTCCGTCTGCGGTGTCATTGCGCTGCGACCGCGTGCAGGGGCGAGGCGGGGGGCGTGCGGATCAGCAGCAGGACGGCGCCCACCCCCAGGAGTGCCACCCCCCCTGCCAGCAGGAAGGCGCTGCTGAACGAGCCGGTGACCTCCACCAGGTAGCCGGTGATGGCAGGGCCGAAGATGCCGGCGCAGTTGGCGACCGAGTGCACGAAGCCGCCGACGCTGCCGACCCGCGTGGCCGGCACGACGTCCTGGATGATCGCCCAGTAGGTGCTGCCGCTGAGGTAGAGCGCCAGCACCGCAACCGACACCAGCAGCAGCGCGCCCGTGGTGGTGGTGACCAGGCCGGCGAGCGCGATGCAGACCGCGGACACGCCGAGGCACCCCGTCAGCACCCGTTTACGCGCGGCGAGCGCCTGGCCGGTGCGGCGGAACACCAAGTCCGACAGCCAGCCGCTGGCGGCGTAGCCGACGAAGCCGAGCACCCAGGGCAGCGTGGTGGCGATGCTCATGCTGCGCAGGCTCAGGTGGCGCTCGATGGTCAGGAAACTCGGGAACCAGGTCAGGAAGAAGAACAGGATGTAGCTGTAGCCGAAATAGGAGATCATCGCGGCGATGATCGCCGGCTGCCTGAGATAGGTGCCGAGCCGGTCACCACCTGCCGTCTGCGCGACCGGCACGGGGCGGTTCGTCTCGATGTCGTGCAACTCCTGCGCGGAGATGCGCGGATGCTGGCGCGGCGTGTCGGTCGTGCCCAGCATCCAGAACGCCAGCCAGACCAGGCCGAGCACGGGCACCACGGCGAACGCTGCCCGCCAGCCGAGCCAGGCCAGCAGCAGCCCGACGAGCGGGCCCGAGATCGCGCCGCCGAGCGGCAGACCGCAATTGGCCAGGCCCAGGGCGGTGGCGGCCTGGCGATGGGGAAACCAGTTGTTGACCAGCTTGTTGATCATCGTCGCCAGCGGGCCTTCCGCCATGCCGAACAGCGTGCGGACGATGAACAGCGACGCAAACCCGCCGGTCAGCGCCGTCAGGCCGCAAAACACCGACCAGACCGCCATTGAGACCGAGAAGACGCGCTTGCCGCCAAACCGGTCCGCAGCCCAGCCTCCGATGAAGTTGAACAGGGCATAGCCGACGAAGAAGCCGGAGAAGACGACCCCGAGCTGGCTGGGCGACAGCTGCAAGTCGCGCGACACTGCCGGCCCGGCGATGGAGAGCGCGGAGCGGTCCACGTAGTTGATCAGGCCGCCGATGAACAACAGCAGCACCATACGCCAGCGCATCTTCATGAACCCGTTCTCCCATTCCGCGGGTCTGCGCCTGCGTTGCCGATGCCGTCTTTCCGTCAGCCCGAAGCGGCCGCGCGGGCCAGTATCAGCGGGATGATGCCGCCCCGGGCCAGCACCTGCGCCTCCAGCCCCGTCTCCACCGCCGCCTGGGCGGTGAAGCGTTCGACCGCCCCGCCGGCGCGGTGGATCGCTGCCGCGACCGGCGCGCGCGGCGCGATGACGTCCGCATCCACCTCAATCCGGTCGCCCGGGCGCAACGCCATCGTGTCGGGATGCAGGCCGGCCGGCAGGCGCAGCGGCAGCACGCCCATGTTCACCAAGTTGGACCGGTGGATGCGTTCGAAGCTCGCGGCCAGCACGGCGCGGGCCCCGAGCAGGTTGGCGCCCTTCGCAGCCCAGTCGCGGGAGGACCCCGTGCCATACCGCTCGCCGGCGACGATCACCACCGGCGCCGCCACATCCCGGTAACGTTGCGCGGCACGCCACAGCGCCATCCGCTCCCCGCTCGGCGCGTGGATGGTTTCGCCGGGCAGGATCGCGTCGCCGAGCAGGTTGCGGACCGTGCGGTTGGTGAACAGGCCGCGCAGCATGACTTCCCAGTTGCCGCGCCGGGCGGCGAACACGTTCAGGTCCTGCGGGCTTTCGCCGCGGGCAACCAGGTAATGCCCGGCATCGCTGTCTGCCGGAATGGCGCCGGCGGGGGAGATGTGGTCCGTGGTGATGTCGTCGCCCAGGACGATGATCGGGTGCGCCAGGTAGTGCCCGAGCCGGGACTCGGCCGCGCCGTCGGCGAAGGGCGGCCGGCGCAGGTAGGTCGAGGCCGGGTCCCACGGATAGAGCGGGGTTGCCTCCACATCCAGCGCGCGCCAGGCGGCGCTGTCCTCGGCGGAGTCGTAGGCTATGGCGTAGTCGTCGCGACGCTGGCCGGCGGCGAGGGCCGCATCGATCTCCGCCCCGGTCGGCCAAAGCTCGGCCAGCCACACCGGGGCGCCGCCGCCATCATGGCCGACCGGGTCGGTAAGGATGTCCCTGTCCACGTCCCCGGCGAGCGCATAGGCGACGACCATCGGCGGCGAGGCCAGGAACCCGGCCTCTAGCGAGCGGTGGACGCGGCCCGGGAAGTTGCGGTTGCCAGACAGCACGGCCACCGGCAGCACGCCCCGCCCGGACATCGCCGCCAGGATCGGCGGCGTCAGCTCGCCGGCGTTGCCGATGCAGGTGGTGCAGCCGTAGCCGACGATGCCGAAGCCGAGCGCCTCCAGGTCGTCGAGCAGGCCGGTGCGGCGCAGGTAACGCTCGGCCGCCGGCGAACCGGGCGCCAGCGACGTCTTCACCCAGGGTTTCGGTTGCAGGCCGCGGGCACGTGCCTTGCGTGCCAGGAGCCCGGCGGCGACCAGCAAGGCCGGGTCGGTCGTGTTGGTGCAACTGGTGATGGCGGCGATCGCGACCGCCCCATCCGGCGGAGCGCCGGGCACGGCCGGCATGGCGGGGCGGCCAGCGAGCACGGCGCGCGTGCCGGAGGGCGACAGCAGGTCCTGCGGCCGGCGCGGCCCGGCGAGGCTGGTGCCGATGCTGCCCAGATCCAGCTCGATCACCTCCTGGTATCGCGGGTTGGCCGCCGGGTCGAACCACAGGCCCAGTTGCCGCATGATCTCGCGCACGAGCGCGACCTGCGCACCGGTTCGCCCGGTCTCGTGCAGGTAGGCGAGGACGCGGTCATCCACCGGGAAGTAGCCGGAGGAGGAGCCGTATTCCGGCGCCATGTTCGCCACCACCGCCCGCTGCCCGACGGACAGCGACGACACGCCGGGGCCGAAGAACTCGACGAAGCGGCCGGACAGGTCGATCCGGCGCAGCCGCTCCGTCACGGTCAGGGCGAGGTCGGTCGCCAGCACGCCATTCGGCAACCGGCCGGTCAGCCGCATGCCCACCACCTCCGGCACACGCAGCATCACTGGCATGCCGAACATCACGCTCTCGGCCTCCAGCCCGCCCACGCCCCAGGCGAGCACGCCCAGGCCGTTGACCATCGGCGTGTGGCTGTCGGTGCCGATCAGCGTGTCGGGCACGGCCCAGGCCTCGCCGTCGTGACGCACGATGTCGACCACGGTGGCAAGGCGCTCGAGGTTGATGCTGTGCATGATGCCGGTGCCCGGCGGATGGATGCGCACGCCGTCTAGCGACAGCGCCGCCCACTTCATGAACCGGTAGCGCTCGGCGTTGCGCACCAGTTCGCGTTCCATGTTGCGGCGCATGGAGTCGGCGCCGCCGAAATGATCGACTGCGACCGAATGGTCGGTCGAGACATCGACCGGCAGCACGGGGCGCAGCTTCGCCGGGTCACCGCCGGCCTCGACCAGGGTGGCACGGGCGGCGGCGATGTCGACCAGGGCCGGGCCGCAAGTGGTGTCGTGCATCAGGACGCGGCCCGGGTAGAACGGGATCTCCGCGTCGCTGCTGCCGCGGTCCAGCCAGCCGGGCACCACGTCCAGCGCCTCTGGGCTGCGGCGCAGCAAGTTCTCCAGCAGGAT
>CAXTFY010000276.1:0-7677 GCA_964243265.1 uncultured Acetobacteraceae bacterium
CGCCCCGGCCTCGGCCGTCCGAACCTGGGGCCCGGGGAGCGGCTGGGGTCATCGACCTGACGCAACTCCAATATGTCCCAGCGCTCCCCGCACGTGAAACGTCACGCGCGCTGCTGAGGCGACACCCTGGGCCGGGACGCCGGTCTGCACCTGGGCGATGTCGGGCGGAGTCGCCCCGCTAATTAGCGTCCAGGACCGTGGCCGCACCCCATCGAGGTTGTCGAAGCCGATCAGGCCGGGAACGGTCGGCGACGCCGGAACCGCAGACATGACGAGGGCGGCAGAGACTCCGGCGATGTCGAACCCGGCAAGCGGCGCAAAGCTGCCACCGGAGCAATCAATTCGCCCCAACTGGCCGCGGCTGCGGTCAGCGCCATAAAGCCGCAACCCGGCCGCATCGGCCTCTCCCTGGCCAATGCGGGCACCAGCGCCCACGAACGGAACCGCGCCAGCGTCCGGGCCGTCAGCGCCGCAGACCAGGGCAGCGCCGCAGGCCAGGGCAGCGCCAGGGTCTGCTGCGCCCGTCACCAGGCTCAGCCCGCCATAGTTGATCGCGTTGACCCTGTCGGTCACCGAATCGAACGCGATACTGGTGCCGCCGTCCCGGGCGGGACCAAGCTGAAACCGCCCCGGCGCCATCGCATCCGCCATCCTTCGTCCAATCCGGGGTGACAGATTAAGCCGTGCCACTGGCGAAGTCGTCCAGTCGATACTACAGGACATGACAGAGCGAAGCATGGAGCGAAACAGGTGACCAAGACCCCGACAGCAACCAAAAGCCCAAAGACCACCAAGGCTGCCACCGCAAAGGCCCCAAAGGCGGAAGGTGCCGCCGCCGAGGCACCGCCGAAGGGCACCAAGGTCGATGAACCCAAGGCCGGTCATAAGCCGAATGCCTTGCAGCAGCCGCTGCAGCCCTCGGCAGACCTGGCCGCGATCGTCGGCGAAGGCACGATGCCCCGCGGCGAGGTCGTCAGCAAGGTATGGGTGTACATCAAGGCGCATAAGCTGCAGAGCCCGGACGATGGCCGCGTGATCGTGGCCGACGACAAGCTGCGCAAGGTGTTCGGCAAGGACCAGGCCACGATGTTCGAGATGAACAAGCTGCTTGCCCAGCATTTGAAGTAGCAGCCGGCTGGGGCAAGGGTGCCGGCGTCCTTGGAGTGCAACGCCGGCCAACCCCGCCGATAGCGGCCGACCGGCTCACGCCATCAAGGGGCGTCGGCGTCCTCGGCCTCGCCGGCGCCGCCAGGTCCCGAAAGCCAGCGTCCCCTTCGACATGGTGTGGCGTCCCCGGCGTTTCGGCAGGCCCTGCGTCCCACAGTCTGGTGCACCAGGGTCCCTATTCATGCATGCGGAACCGGCCATGCCCCCGGGCGCCCTATAGGCAGTCGCCGGCCGGCATCTCCCGCACCTCGGCAGCGGCCCGCCGCTACTCCGGTGCAAGGGGCATCATGCAGGCCCAAGACACGGCGATGAGGCTCAATGCTGCGCAGCACGCCGCCGTTGAGCAACAGGATGTGCGCCAGCCGCCGCGGCTGCACGAACGGCGTCCTGGCGCGCGCCTGCGACGCCGGGCGCCGAGGACGGGTTGCGCTGCACCGCCTTCTCGTTCGGCGACGACGTCCCGGCCACGCGCATCCTGATCGGGCCGCGCACCGATCCCTCGTTACAGATCGTGTAGCCCGCGAAGTGGCCGAGCGCGGCGGCCCTGGCGATGTGCCACCCGCCGCGCCCAACCACCGCCACCAGCTCGCCCTCATGATCGAGTTGCTAGGACACCAGCGGCCGGCTCATCGGCTGGCCATGGCCGATCATGCTGGTGGTGAAGCGGCGGAACAGCGTCGGGTACTCGGGCTGCTTGAACCCGCCCCCGGCGGATTGGCCGGCATGGTTCAGCCCGACGCAGACGATCTTGCCCGGCTGCAGCAGCAGCGGCAGGACCTCGACCGCGGCCCCGTCCACCATCTCGCCCTGGCGCAGGCGGTCATGGGCCGCCCGCAGCGCCTCGGGACCGGCAGGGATCAAGGCTTCGAGGTGGCCGGGAAAGCCATCGTTGCCCTCGGTCATGCCGCGCGCGTCCTGCTGGCCCTCGGCCAGCGTGACCAGGCCACGTCCCCGGCGAAGTGCCATCAACCGCATCCTGCTTCCTCCCACGTCAAGCGCCGGGCGCCCCGGTGCGCGGCCCCGGCCGTGCCGGCCCTTGTTGGTGCCCCGGCCGTGCCGGCCCTTGCATGATGCCCCATCCCTGCGGGAAAACGCTTGCATGACGGACCAGTATGCGGTGATCGGCAACCCCATCGCCCAAAGCAAGTCGCCGATGATCCACGCCGCCTTCGCCCAAGCGGCCGGGCAGGCGATCAGCTACGTGCCCCTGCTCGCCCCATCCGGCGGCTTCACGGCGGAGGTGGACCGGTTCCGGCAAGCCGGCGGCCTGGGCATGAACGTCACGGCGCCGTTCAAGCTGGACGCCTTCGCCTATGCGGACCGCCTGCTGGACCGGGCGCGACTGGCCGGCGCGGTGAACACCTTGCGCTTCGAGGCCGGCGAGGCCATCGCCGACAACACCGACGGCGCCGGCCTCCTGACCGACATCCAGCGCAACCTGGGCATCCCCCTGGCGGGACAGCGGGTGCTGCTGCTCGGTGCCGGCGGGGCGGTGCGCGGCGCGATGCTGCCGTTCCTGCAGGCGGCGCCGGCCGCGCTCGTGGTGGCGAACCGGGAGGTCGAAAAAGCGCAGCACCTGGTGGCGGAGTTCCTGCCCTACGGCGCGCCCCTGGCCATGGGCTACGACGGCCTCGCCGGCCAACCACCGTTCGACCTCGTGATCAATGCGACCTCGGCCAGCCTGTTCGGCGAACTGCCGCCGGTGCCCCCGGCCAGCTTCGCGCCGGGATGCCTGGCCTACGAGCTGGCCTATGGCAAGGGGCTGACGCCATTCCTGCGCCTGGCGCGGGCCTCCGGCGCGGGCCGGCTTGCGGACGGGGTAGGCATGTTGGTGGAGCAGGCGGCGGAGGCATTCACATGGTGGCGCGGCATCCGGCCGGACACCACCCCGTTGATCCAGCAGATGACGGTCCCGCTGGTTTGACCCAGGGCAAACTCCTCCGCCGCTTCGCCGCCCCCTGCTCCCTCTGGGAGAGGGCCGGGGTGAGGGAGGCCACAAGGACCGAACCCTGCCATGCTGGGCACGGATTTCGTTCTGACGCGGGAAAACCAGCCCCCCGCGGGCCCCCTCACCCCAGCCCTTTCCCGGAGGGAGAGGGAGCAGCAGCTTACGGTAGGACCTTCGCATGACCCGCCTGGTCTATATCCTGAACGGCCCCAACCTGAACCTGCTGGGCCGCCGCCAGCCCGAAATCTATGGCCACGAGACCCTGGCCGACGTGGAACGGGACTGCCGGACCCTGGCCGTCGAACTGCGCCTCGACCTACGCTTTCATCAAAGCAACCGCGAGTACGAGATCATCGACTGGATCCACATGGCCCGCGACGACGCAGCCGGCATCGCCATCAACCCGGCCGCTTTCACCCACACCTCGGTGGCCATCCTCGACGCCCTCAACACCTTCGAGCCGCCGGTGATCGAGGTCCACATCAGCAACGTCCACAAGCGCGAGGCCTTCCGCCACCACTCCTACGTGTCGCTGCGGGCGGACGGCGTCATCGCCGGTTTCGGCACCCAGGGCTACCTGCTGGCGCTGCGCCGCCTGGCCCGGCTGATCGACGAAGCCAACGCGACCGGCAAGGAGGCAGGATAGCATGGCCCCGCTGCGGAAGTGCATCGCCACCGTCGCCCTGAGCGGCACCCTACCGGAAAAGCTGGAGGCCGCCGCCGCCGCCGGCTTCGACGGCGTGGAGATCATGGAGGCCGACCTGCTCGCCTTCGACGGCTCGCCGGCCGACGTGCGCCGCATCGCCGAGAGCCTGGGCCTGGGCATCGACCTCTACCAACCATTCCGCGACTTCGAGGCGATGCCCGAGCCCGCCCGCTCCCGCAACCTCGACCGCGCCGAGCGCAAGTTCGACGTGATGCAGGCCCTCGGCGCCGACCTGCTGCTGGTATGCAGCAACACCCTGCCCGCTGCCCTGGACGACGACGCCCGCGCCGCCGCTGACCTGCGCGAGATGGCCGAGCGCGCCGCCCGCCGCGGCCTGCGCATCGGCTTCGAGGCGCTCTCCTGGGGCCGCCACATCCGCCTGTGGAACCACGCCTGGCGCATCGTGCAGCAGGCCGCGCACCCGGCGCTCGGCCTGATCGTGGACAGCTTCCACACCCTGGCCCTGCGCGACGACCCGGCCGGGCTGGCCGATGTGCCCGGCGAACGCATCTTCTTCGTCCAACTGGCCGACGCGCCCCGCCTGTCCATGGACGTGCTGAGCTGGAGCCGCCACTTCCGCAACTTCCCCGGTCAGGGCGACCTGGACGTGACCGGCTTCACCCGCGCCGTGCTGGCGTCGGGCTACGGGGGGCCGCTATCGCTGGAGGTCTTCAACGACGACTTCCGCGCCGCCCCCGCCCGGCTGAATGCCCGCGACGGCCTGCGCTCCCTGATCCTGGCCGAAGCCGAGGCCGGTGGCGGCGCCGGCCTGCCCCCCGCCCCGGCGCTGGACGGCATAGAGTTCCTGGAGTTCGCCGTGGACGAGTCTGCCGGCGCGGACCTGGCGGGGTTCCTGGGCAGCCTGGGCTTCCACCATGCCGGGCAGCACCGGTCCAAGGCGGTGCAGCTATACCGGCAGGGTGGCATCAACATGGTCCTGAACTGGGAGCAGGACAGCGCCGCCGCCGAGCACTTCCAGCAGCATGGCGCCTCCGTCTGCGCCATGGCGCTGCGGGTGGGCGACGTGGCGGGCACGCTGGCCCGGGCCGAGGCCTTGCTGTGCCCGCCGTGGCAGGAGCGGATCGGCGCCGGCGAGCGTCGCATCCCCGCCGTCCGGGCGCCGGATGGCACGCTGGTTTACCTGGTCGGGCCGGACACCGGCCATGCGTTCTGGGACGACGACTTCGACCTGCTGCCCGCCACGGAGGACGCCGACCTGCCAAGCCCACCCGCGCTGGCAAGCATTGACCACCTGGTACACGCGCTGCCGCCCGGCCGGATGGACGGCTTCGTGCTGTTCTGGCGCGCGGTGTTCGGCCTGCAGCCACAGCCGCAGTTGGAAACCTCGGACCCCTACGGCCTGGTGCGCAGCCGCGCCCTGGTCAGCCCCGGCGGCGGTGTGCGCCTGGCGCTGAACGCCTCGGAAAGCCGGGGCACCGCAACGGGCCGGTTCGTCTCGGCCTTCGCCGGGGCCGGTGTGCATCACATCGCGCTATCCACGCCGGACATCGTGCGCGCCGCCCAGGCGATCGAGGCCCTGGACGCCCCGGTGCTGCCGATGCCGGACAACTACTATGACGACCTGGCCGCCCGCTGGGGCCTGGACGACGCCGCGCTGGCCGATCTGCAACATCACGGCCTGCTCTATGACAGCGACGGCGAAGGCCGGTTCTGGCACCTCTACACCGACGCCTTCCGCGAGCGGTTCTTCTTCGAAATCGTGCAGCGCCGCGACGGCTACGCCGGCTTCGGCGCCGCCAACACCCCGGTGCGCGCCGCCGCGCAAGCCCGGCAGCACCCAGCCGAAACCCTGTTCCTCTAGGTCGCGGAGCAACGATCCCATGATCCCGCATGACGAGTTCATCCAACGCGACCGCACCCAGCATCCGCCGGCCTTCACCCCGGACTACAAAAGTACCACGCTGCGCTCGCCCCGCCGTGCGCTATGGTCCCTGCAGAACTCGCTGTCCGAGGTCACCGGCCCGCGCTTCGGCCAGGACAGCCTGGGGCCGCTCGACGCCGACCTGATCCTGAACTACGCGCACGGTGGCGAACCCATCGGCGAGCGCACCATCGTGCACGGCTGGGTGCGCGACGAGAACGGCCGCGGCGTACCCCACACCCTGGTCGAAGTCTGGCAAGCCAACGCCGGCGGCCGCTACCGCCACGTCAACGACACCTACCTGGCCCCGATCGACCCCAACTTCGGCGGCTGCGGCCGCGTGGTGACCGACGCCGACGGCTACTACGCCTTCCGCACCGTGAAGCCCGGCGCCTACCCGTTCCGCAACTTCGTCAACTCCTGGCGCCCGGCGCACATCCACTTCTCGCTGTTCGGCAGCGGCTTCGCGCAGCGCCTGATCACCCAGATGTACTTCGAGGGCGACCCGCTGATCCCGCGCGACCAGATCCTCGGCACCATCCCCGACCCGGCCGCCCGCCTGCGCCTGGTGGCGTCGCTGGACTTCGACGCCGCCGTGCCGCTGGACAGCCTGGCCTACCGCTTCGACATCGTGCTGCGGGGCCGGCGGCAGACGCTGTTCGAGAACAAGCTGCAAGGGGGCTAACGCCATGGTCGCCTTCATCGAACCCTCCGCCACGCCGCGCCTGCACGAGACGCCGAGCCAGACCGCCGGCCCCTACGTCCATATCGGGCTGATCCCCGCCCAGGCCGGGCTGGACATCTTCAGCCAGGCGACCGGCAGCACCCTCGCCGGCCCGGACACCCTGGGCCAGCGCATTCGCATTGAGGGCCGGGTGCTGGACGGCCTCGGCACCCCCTGCACCGACGTGCTGGTGGAGCTGTGGCAGGCCAACGCCTCCGGCCGCTACGACCACCCGGCGGACCAGCAGGACAAGCAGCTCGACCCGGCATTCCACGGCTGGGGCCGGACCGGCACCGACTTCAAGACCGGCGTGTTCCGCTTCGAGACGATCAAGCCCGGCCCCGTCGCCGGTCGGCACGGCCGGCCGATGGCGCCGCACGTCAACCTATGGCTGGCGTCACGCGGCATGAACATCGGCCTATCTACCCGCATGTACTTCCCGGACGAGGAGCGGTTGAACGCCCAGGACCCGGTGCTGCGCATCGTCGGCGCCCCGGCCCTGCAACGCACGCTGATCGCCCGGCGCGAGCAGCGTGACGACGTGCCCACCTACGTGTTCGATATCCACCTGCAGGGCGAGCACGAAACCGTCTTCTTCGATATCTGACCCCAAAGGCGACACCAACGCGGCCTCCCAAAGCAGCGTCCCAAAGCAGCGTCATTGCGAGCCGCGCTTGCGGCGTGGCAATCCAGCAGCGGCAAGCGCAGTCCTCGCGGCTCTTGAATCACCACGCCGAAGCCGCCTCGCAACGCCAGTTCTCAACAGGAGCCATCGGCGCCGCAGCCAGGAGCTAATCCGCATGATCACCGGCAAGACCACCGTCATCGCCCACCTCGGCTGGCCCACCGAGTCGTTCAAGGCCCCGATGATCTACAACCCCTGGTTCGAGGCCCAAGGCATAGACGCCGTCGTCATCCCCCTAGGCGTCGAACCCGGCGACTACGCAGGCCTGTTCCGCCCGCTGTTCCGCATCAGGAACCTGCGCGGCGCGCTGGTGACGATGCCGCACAAGGTGACGACGGCGGCGCTGGTGGACGAGTTGACCACCACCGCGCAGATCGCCGGCGCCTGCAACGCGGTGCTGCACCGTCCCGACGGCTCGCTGCTCGGCGACATGTTCGACGGCGCCGGGTTCGTCCGCGGGGTGGAGCGCAAGGGACGCCCCATCGCCGGCGCCCGCGCCCTGGTGGTCGGCTGCGGCGGCGTCGGCTCGGCCATTGCGGCGTCGCTGGCGGCGGCGGGGCTGGCC
>CAXTFY010000277.1:0-7673 GCA_964243265.1 uncultured Acetobacteraceae bacterium
CGCCCGAAGCTCTTGCGGATGCGCTTCTGACCCGTGAACGACTTGGTGATCGCGTTCATTGCCCGTCCTTGACTTGGAATTCTGCGCGCCTGATGGTGGCGCCCAACTGCACGGCACGTCCGCAGCCCTGACCCAGACTGCTTAGCCCCGACATGCGCCTGCATGCAGAGCGCTTGCCGTTTGGCAACGGGTCAGCGGGCGGCAACCTGACATGGTTCCCGCCCGCTCCCTGCTCAATCGTCCGGCGCCCCCGCGGGGGAGGCCAGACCCAGTGCGCTACTTGATCTCGACAGCGGCGCCTTGCTCCTCAAGCTGCTTCTTCAGCTTCGCGGCCTCGTCCTTGTTCACGCCTTCCTTGACGGCCTTCGGCGCGGCTTCAACGAGGTCCTTAGCTTCCTTCAGGCCCAAGCCGGTGATGGTCCGGACTTCCTTGATGACGTTGATCTTCTTGTCGCCGACCTTCGCCAGGATAACCGTGAACTCCGTCTGCTCCTCGACCACCGCGGCGGGGGCCGCTGGGCCGGAGGGCGCTGCTGCGGCGGCAGGCGCCGCGGCGGAAACGCCCCACTTCTCCTCAAGCATCTTGGACAGCTCAGCCGCCTCAAGCACCGTCAGAGCCGACAGCTCCTCAACCAGTCTCGTCATGTCAGCCATTGTATAGTCCCTTACTTAACCCTTGGTTGGTTCCATGCAAGCCCGGTGCCGTAACGGTTGCCAGGCCTGCGGCTAAATCACAGGTGCGGTCAGGCCGCCTCTGCCTCCACTTCCGCTTCCGCGTCGTCCTTCTT
The DNA here is from genome assembly GCA_964243265.1 of uncultured Acetobacteraceae bacterium. Lineage (GTDB taxonomy): Bacteria > Pseudomonadota > Alphaproteobacteria > Acetobacterales > Acetobacteraceae > DASWOJ01. Next base: position 789 of record CAXTFY010000277.1, read on the forward strand.
AGCGTAGGCCCCGAAGACCCGGGCAAGCTGTCCCGCCGGCGCCTGCAGCACGCCTGCAATCCGTGTGGCGGGGGTCTGGATCATCCCCACGATACGGGCGCGCAACGTGTCGAGCGACGGCAGGTCGGCCAGCGCCTTGATCCCATCTGCATTGAGCATTTGGGTGCCAAGGGCGCCGCCGATGATGACGAACTTGTCGTTGGTCTTGGCATAGTCGATGGCAGCCTTGGCCACGCTGACGGGATCGGTGTTCCACGCCAGCGCGGTCACCCCCTTCAGCATAGGCTTGATGCCCTCGAACCGGGTCCCTTCCAGGGCGAGCACGGCCAGCCGGTTCTTCGCGACCTTGTAGGTCGATCCCGAAGCACGCATCTGGCGGCGCAGGTTGGACACCTCGGCCACGGTCATCCCCTTGTTCTGGGTGACTACGACCATGGATGTCGCTGCGAACACCTGACCCAGCTCGGAAACGAACTCTCGCTTCTCCGTACGGTCCACGTCCGGTACTCCTAGTGGCGGCGGCGCGTTTGGACCGCACCGCAGCCGGGTTGCCCCCGGCATGGCCGAATGGCCACGCCGCGCCTGTCCGGAACCCCGTGCGCGCGGACGCGCCGTGGACCCTGTAGCCGGAACCGCCAGGGCGCCGGATGGGGCTTGCGCCGCATCCGGATCATCTCGGCTTCCCCGTCTATCGCGCGCGGGCCTTGGCCCATTAACCCCACAGGGGGGACGTGCGGTTTCGGACAGGTTCGAGGCGGCTGAAGCCGCCCCTAGCCACCCGCCCCCAGGGGAGCAGGCGAATTCCTAATCAGCCAGCGAGCGACGCCACGTCGAGGCGGATGCCCGGCCCCATCGTGCTGCTCAGCGATGCCTTCTTGAGGTAAGTGCCCTTCGCGCCGGTCGGCTTAGCCTTCTGGATCGCGTCCACGAAGGCGCGGATGTTGCCCAGCAGCTTCTCCTCGTCGAAGCTGGCCTTGCCAATGCCGGCGTGGACGATCCCCGCCTTCTCGGCGCGATACTCCACCTGGCCGGACTTCGCCGCCGTTACCGCGCCACGCACGTCCATCGTGACGGTGCCCAACTTCGGGTTCGGCATCAGCCCGCGCGGGCCAAGAATCTTCCCCAGCCGGCCCACCAGCGCCATCATGTCCGGCGTGGCGATGCAGCGGTCGAAGGCGAACTCGCCGCCCTGCACCTTCTCGGCCAGGTCCTCGGCGCCCACGACGTCTGCGCCGGCGTCCAGTGCCTCCTGCGCCTTCACGTTGCGGGCGAACACCGCCACGCGCAGGGTCTTGCCCGTGCCGTTCGGCAGGCTGAGCAGCCCGCGCACCATCTGGTCGGCATGGCGCGGGTCGATGCCCAGGTTCATGCTCAGCTCGATGGTCTCATCGAACTTGGCGCTGGCGTTGCCCTTGGCGAGCTTGATCGCGTCGGCCAGCGGGTAGGACTTGGTGCGGTCGAACGTCTCGTAACCGGCCTTGAGGCGCTTGTCGTGTGCCATGGGTCAGCCCTCCACCACGGACAGGCCCATCGAGCGGGCGCTGCCGGCCAACATGCGGACGGCGGCGTCCACCTCGTTGGCGTTCATGTCCTTCATCTTGATCTCGGCGATTTCCCGAAGCTGCGTCATCGTCACCCGGCCGACCATGGCGCCCTTGCCCGGCGTCGTCGTACCCTTGGTGATCCCGGCCGCCTTTTTCAGAAAATAAGTATTGGGCGGGGTCTTGGTGATGAAGGTGAAGGTGCGGTCGCCGAACGCGGTGATGACGACGGGGACGGGCATGCCCGGCTCCATGCCCTGCGTGACCGCGTTGAACTCTTTGCAGAATGCCATGATGTTCAGGCCGCGCTGGCCGAGCGCCGGGCCGACCGGCGGCGACGGGTTGGCCTTGCCGGCCGGGATTTGCAGCTTGATGTAGCCGACGACCTTCTTGGCCATGTCGGGACCCCTATCGCTTGGGGACCGCGGTCATAGTGATCGGGCCGCCTTGGGGCAGCCCACGATCTCCCGCGTTCCTGAGTGAGGGCGGGCGTATAGCGGATGAAGCGTTTCGCGTCCAGTGGTTTTGTGTTGACGCAGCGCCGGGTTATAGCATCCGGCGCAACCAGGAGCACCACCCCATGGCTATGAAGCCCATGATGACGCCGAAGCCGAAACAGGTCCGCTTCAACCCAACCGCGATTGCCATCGGTGTGTCGCTGCTGATCGGGGTCGTTGGCGCGACGTTCGTTGCCGGCAACCCGTTCAACGTCCTTCGCCTGGGGTACTTGGACTACAGCCACACGCCAGCCGGCGGCGCCGCGAAGGCATCGCAGACCAAGGCGCCGCTGACGCAGGACCAGGCGGAGGAGAAGAAGGGCTAGATCACCAGCTCGATCACGAACGGCCCCGGCCGCGCGTTGGCCTGGGCGAACAGGCTGTTGAACGCCTCCATCGTCTCGGCACGGCCGGCTTCCACCCCCATGCCGCGGGACAGTTGAACCCAGTCCAGGTCGGGGTTGCCCAGGTCCAGCATGTCCATCGCCGTGCGGCCGGGGTTGGCGCCAACGCCGCGGTACTCGCCCAGCAGGATCGCGTACTTGCGGTTGGACAGGATCACCGTCGTCACGTCCAGCCGCTCCCGCGCCTGGGTCCACAGGCCCTGCACGGTGTACATGGCCGATCCGTCCGCCTGCAACGCCACCACCCGGCGGCCCGGGGCGCCGATGGCGGCGCCGGTCGCCATGGGGATGCCATCGCCGATGGCGCCGCCGGTCAACTGCAGCCAAGTGTGCGCCGCCGCGCCATGGGTCGGCTCGAACACCGCACGGCCGAAGGTCAGGCTCTCGTCAACGATCACCGTGTCATCTGGCAGCAGCGCCGCCAGGGCCTGGGCGAACGCCTCGGGCGTGATGGCGCCACGCGGCAGCTCCGGGCGGGGCGGGGCGGCGGGGGCTGCCGCCGTTTGCGCGCCGAGGGCTTCGGCAACCCGGGCGAGGGCGTCGGGGCCGTCCTGCTCGGGCCGCGCCAGCACGTGCACCTGGCAATCGGCGGGATACATGCGGCCGGGCTTGCCGGGGTAGGCGAAGAAGCCGACCGGCGCGGCGGCGCCGACCAGGATCAGGTGGCGCAGGCCGGCCAGCGCGGCGACGGCCTGATCGACAGGATACGGCACGCGGTCGATCGGGGTGCGCCCGGCGCCGCGCTCGATCCGGCCGTTGCTGGTCTGCGCCAGCATCCGCGCGCCGGTTGCCGCCAGGATGCCAGCCGCGACCGCCAGCGGCCCGGCCCGCAACGCCGGCCCGGACAGCAGCAGCATCGTCGGCTCGCCGGACCGCAGCGCCTGCACCGCGCCCTGCACGGCGTCGGGCGAGGCGTGTGCGGCCGCCGGCGCCGGCAATGGCGTGCCGACCACGCCGCCGTCATCCCAGCAGACGTCGGATGGCAGGATCAGCGTCGCAACGCCGCCCGGCGCCGACCGGGCCGCCTGCACGGCGCTGGCGCAATCGGTCCCGACCTCCGCCGCATGGGCCGCCGTCCGCACCCAGGCCGACACGCCACGGGCGAACCCCTCGGTGTCCGCCGTCAGCGGCGCGTCCAGGGCGCGGTGATAGGTTGCCTGGTCGCCGACCAGGTTCACGATCGGCGAGCGGCCCCGCCGGGCATTGTGCAGGTTGGCCAACCCGTTCGCCAGGCCCGGCCCGCAGTGCAGCAGCGTCGCCGCCGGGCGGTCCTGCATCCGGGCGTAGCCGTCGGCGGCGCCGGTCACCACGCCCTCGAACAGGCCCAGCACGCAGCGCATCCCAGGAATGCGGTCCAGCGCGGCGACGAAGTGCATCTCGCTCGTGCCGGGGTTGGCAAAACAGGTGTCCACGCCGCAGGCCAACAGGGTGTGCACCAGGCTTTCAGCGCCGTTCATGGCCGTCTCTCCTATCCAGTCGCCCGCACGATGCCTGCCGCGCCGGGGGCTGACAACGGCTTGCCGGGTGCCGCGGTGCAGCCTACCCATCGGCCGAACGAGGGGACGCCGCGACGATGACCACGATCCTATATCCGGAAGCCATGTATCCCGACGACGCCGAGGAGCGCCGCATCTTCGGCCCCGGCGCCACGATCCTGCGCCGCGACACCAAGACCCTGGCCGAGCTGTCCGACGCCGACTGCGCTGCCACCGACGGGCTGATGATCTTCCGCCATCACGTGACCGCCGCCGACCTGGCCCGCTTTCCCCGGCTGCGCGCCATCGTCCGCATGGGCGTCGGCTATGACCGCCTCGACCGCACCGCCGCCGCCGCCCGCGGCGTGATGGTCTGCAACGTCCCGGACTACGGCACCACCGAGGTCGCGGACCACGCCATTGCGCTGGTGATGGCGCTGCGCCGCGGGCTGCTGCTGCACCATGACCGCCAGCGGGCCGATCCGCCGGCGCCCTGGCGAGGGGCCGACCACCCGCTGCTGCGCCGCAGCGGCACGCAGGGCTTCGGCATCATCGGCATGGGCCGCATCGGCACGGCGGTGGCGCTGCGGGCCAAGGCGCTCGGCTTCCGCGTGATGATATACGACCCGTTCCTGCCGAATGGGGCGGAGCTGGCCGTCGGCGTGGCCCGGGCCGCGACGCTGCCGGAGCTGATGCGCCATGCCGACGTGCTGTCCATCCACACGCTGCTGACGCCAGTGACCACCGGGATGGTCGGCGCGGCGGAACTGGCGCTGCTGCCGCGCGGCGCCGTCGTGGTCAACACCGCCCGTGGCCCGGTGCTGGACGTGGACGCCCTGGCGGCGGCGCTGCGCGAGGACCGGATCGCCGGCGCCGGGCTGGACGTGCTGCCGGTGGAGCCGCCCGTCGATCCCGTTCCAGACCTGTTGCGCGCCTACCGGGCGCGCGAGCCTTGGCTGGAGGGCCGGCTGATCATCACGCCGCACTCCGCCTACCTGACGCCCGAGGCGCACTGGGACATCCGGGTGAAGTCGGCCGAGACGATGCGCGCGGCGCTGATGACCAACCAGCCGCAGAACGTCATCACGCCGGCGATGTACTAGGCTGGAGGCGCTGACCCTGCTCGGCCAACTGCCACCGGGCTGGCCGCTCATCTTGGGCGGGGCGGCGGTGGCCGGGTTCGTGCAGGGCTTGTCAGGCTTTGGCTTTGGCTTGGCGGCCTCCGTGGTCTGGTCCGGATCGGTGTCGCCGCAGGTGGCGGGTCCGTTGGTTGTCACATGCTCGCTGGCCGGGCAGTTACTGTCGATCCGGGCGGTGCTCCCCAGCCTGGATCTTCGGGCGGCGCTGCCGATGGTGACGGGTGGCCTGGCCGGGGTGCCGCTTGGCATCGCCGTCCTGCAGCACATCGATCCACCGCTGTTCCAGGCCGGGGTTGGCGCGTTGCTGACGCTGTATTGCCCGGCGGCGCTGCTGGCGCACCACCTGCCGCAGTTCACCGGGCGCCGGACCTGGGGCGATGCCGCTGCCGGGTTGGTGGGAGGGGTGATGGGCGGCATCGGCGGCCTGAGCGGACCGGCGCCAACCCTGTGGTGTGCCCTGCGCGGCTGGGACCGCGACTCTCAACGCGCGGTGTTCCAGACTTTCTTGATCGTGATCCAGGTCGCGACTTTGCTGGGTTACCTCGCGGCCGGTGCGTTCACGCCGGGTGTGATGCGCCTGATTGGATGGGTGCTGCCGGCCATGCTGCTGCCATCGGTGCTGGGCACCCGGGCCTATGGGCTGTTCAGCCCTGTAGCGTTTCGACGCTGCGTTTTGGCGCTGCTGTTCCTAAGCGGCCTGGCCTTGCTGGCGCAGGCTGGCACAGTCCTGCGGGCGCGCAGTTGGTGAAAAGCACGGGGGTGAAAAGCATAGGGATGATCGCATATAGCTGCCGCTGTTCCTCGCCGGGCCGGCGATCGCATATGTCTTGAAGATGCTGTCTGTTCCCGCCGGGAGAGGGAGCAGGCTGGTTGACACCCGCGGGATGCCCGCCCACGGTTTAAGCTAAAGCAAAATCCTCAAAAGAACGCCCAGGAAACACCAACATGCCCGACGCTTCCTTCCCCGGCCGCCGGCTCCGCAGCCGCCGCTGGTTCGACGACCCTGCCGACCCCGGCATGACCGCGCTTTACCTTGAGCGCTACCTCAACTTCGGCCTGACCCGCGGCGAGCTGCAATCCGGCCGCCCCATCATCGGCATCGCCCAGACCGGCTCCGACCTGTCCCCCTGCAACCGGCATCTGGTGGACCTCGCCAGCCGCGTCCGCGACGGCATCCGCGACGCCGGCGGCGTGCCGCTGGAGTTCCCGATCCACCCCATCCAGGAGACCGGCAAGCGCCCGACGGCGGCGCTGGACCGCAACCTCGCCTACCTCAGCCTGGTCGAGGTGCTGCACGGCTATCCCATCGACGGCGTGGTGCTGACCACCGGCTGCGACAAGACGACGCCCGCCTGCCTGATGGGCGCGGCTACGGTCAACATCCCGTCCATCGTGCTGTCCGGCGGACCCATGCTGGACGGCTGGTATGGCGGGCGGCTCGCCGGGTCCGGCACCATCGTCTGGGAAGCGCGGAAGATGCTGGCTGAGGAGCGGATCAACTACGAGGAGTTCATCGACATGGTGGCGGCCTCGGCCGGGTCGGTCGGGCACTGCAACACCATGGGCACCGCGCTCAGCATGAACAGCCTGGCCGAGGCGCTTGGCATGTCGCTGCCCGGCTGCGCCGCCATCCCCGGCCCGCACAAGGAGCGCGGCTGGATGGCCTACGAGACCGGCCGCCGCATCGTCGGCATGGTGCATGAGAACCTGCGGCCGTCGGACATCATGACCAAGCCCGCGTTTGAGAACGCCGTCGTTGCCGCAGCGGCGCTGGGCGCCAGCAGCAACTGCCCGATCAGCATGATCGCCATCGCCCGGCACATGGGCGT
>CAXTFY010000278.1:0-7662 GCA_964243265.1 uncultured Acetobacteraceae bacterium
AGCCGGACAACGTCATGCTTGAGGGCGACGACGTGAAGCTGATCGACATGGGCGCCGTCCGCCGCATCGGCGACCCGCATGGCGATGTTTACGGGACCGTGGGCTACCAGGCGCCGGAGGCCGGGGACGACCCGGTGGCCGCCTCCGACCTGTTCACCATCGCCCGCACCCTGGCGGTGCTGCTGATGGATTTCGACAACGCCAACCGCTACGCCCGCGCGCTGCCGCCGCCGAACGAGCTGCAGTACGTCGTGCCCGTGGCAATGCTGGAGGCCGCCGGCTCCGGCGCGACCGCGAACCTGCGCGCCGCACTGCCCGAGGGCGGGGCGCTGCCGGGCTGGCTGACGTTCGACCCAGGGCGGCGGGTGTTCACCGGCACCGCCCCGCCCGGGGTGACGGCGGTGCAGGTTGCGGTCACCGCCACCCTGCCGGGGTCTGCGCCGGCCACGCTCCCCCTCAGCCTGGGGTTCCCGCTCGCCGACAACGAGAGCCTGTACCGCTTCCTGCAAAAGGCAACCGCCGAGGACGCCGACCAGCGCTTCCAGACCGCCGAGGAAATGGCCGCACAACTCCTGGGCGTGCTGCGCGAAACCGTGGCGCGCACCGCCCCGGTGCCAGCCGCCGACAGCGCCGTGTTCCTGCGCGAGCGCAACCCGCCCGGCATCGCCCCATCCTGGCTCGCCCACGCCTGGCGCCGCCTGCCCGAGCTGCGGCTGGACCAGTCCGACCCAGCCGCCGCCGAGGTGTTCGCCGCAGCCACCACCACGGACCCGGCGCAGCGGGCAAAGGCCCTGGCCGTCGCCGCGGCATCAAGACCCGGGTCGGCGGAGTTGCGCCTGCGCCACGCCGATGCGCTGATCGACGCGGGCGCGGCAGAGGCGGTGGTGATGCAGTCCCTGGATGCCGCCGCCGCGCTGGACCCCTTCGATTGGCGGCCGGACTGGTACTGCGGCAAGCTGTATCTGGCCCTGGGCCGCGGCGAGGAAGCCGTGGACTGCCTCGACCGCGTCTACAACGAAATCCCCGGCGAGACGGTCCCCAAGCTGGCCCTAGCGATGGCGCTGGAGCAGGCCGGGCGCACCGCCGAGGCCGCCGGGCTGTATGACACTGTCACCCTGACCGACCCGGCGCTGACCGCCGCCGCCTTCGGCCTGGCGCGCTGCCGAGCCGCGGCCGGCGACGACGACGGCGTGGTCGAGGCCTTCACCCGGGTGCCGGACGGCACCGCAACCCGCTCCGAGGCGCAGTTGGGCGCCGTCCAGACCCTATGCGCCGCGCCCGCCGGGGCCGGGCTGCTCCGCGCATCCGGCATCCTGATGGCTCTGGACCGCAACGACCTCCCGCGGCACCAAGCCGAGGCACGACTGGCCGGCGAAGCCGCCCGCCAAGTCGAGGCCGGTGCGCTGCACCCCCCCGCCGGCACGACGCTGCTGGGCGTGCCGCCGCGCCCAGCCGATCTGCGCCGCCGGGCAGAGGCCGCCCTGCGCGTCTGCGCCCGGCTGACCGGCGACCCGGCGCTGCGGATCGCCTTCGTCGATCAGGCCAATGCCATCCGGCCGCGAACCCTGCTGTGACCCCATCTCCCACCCTATGCTGCCCAACCTGCGGCGCCGCCCATGCGGCCGGGGACCGGTTCTGCGCCGACTGCGGCGCGCGCCTGGGCCTGCCGGCCCCCGATGCCTGCACAGCCTGCGGCGCCGCCGAGGTGGACGCCGACGGTTTCTGCACGGCGTGCGGGGCAAAGCAGCGGCAGCCCTCGGCCGGGTTGACGATGATCGGCCCAGGCTTGGCCGGTCTCACCGACCCAGGGAGGCAGCATCCGGAGAACCAGGATGCCCTCTGGCTGTCCGGCCCGCCCGGCGGCGGCGCGGCGGTGGTCGCAGTGGTGTGCGACGGCGTGTCAAATTCGCAGACCCCGGCTGCGGCGGCCTCGGTGGCGGCGCGGATCGCCGGCGAGGCGCTGGCCGCCGCCGCGGACGACCCAGGCGCCGCGATGCGGGCGGCGATCATCGCAGCCCATGCCGGGGTGTGTGCGCTCCCCTACGACCGCCAGGCCAACGTCGATCCGCCGGCCTGCACCCTCGTCGCCGTCCATACCCGCCAGACGGAGGGCGGTCTGGCGGCGACGCTGGGCTGGCTGGGCGACAGCCGCGCCTACTTGCTGTCCGACGAGGGCACGCAACTGCTGACGCACGACCACTCATGGGTGAACCTGGTGGTCGATGCCAACCAGATGCCGCGGGCGGACGCGTTGCGGGACCGCCGGGCGCATGCGCTGGTAAGCTGCCTGGGCACCACGGACTTCGCCGCCGCCAGCCCCTGCCCCGACCCGGCGGTGCGCAGCGTGACACTGCGGTCCCCAGGCTGGCTGGTGCTGTGCACCGACGGGCTATGGAACTACGCGGACGCCCCGGCGGCGTTGGCGCGGGCCTGCCCGGGCTGGCGCGGCATGGACGCCGCCGGCCTGTGCCAGGCCCTGTTGGAGTTCGCCCTCGGTGCCGGCGGGCACGACAACATCACCGCCGTCGCCGTCAGGATCGCCGGGCCGGGGTGACCCGCCTTACTTGCTGGGGAACCAGGCCGGCGTGGTGGCGGGGTTCTCGTTGCGGGCGCGCTTGACCTGATCGTCGCGGTTCTGCCGGTACAGGCTGCGGAACGTCGCATAGGGGTCCAGGGCGCCGCGCTTGATACTGTCCACCTGGTCCAGCAGCCGCTCCCGCGTATCGACCAGCCCCACCACGCCCCGCGTCACGTCGATCGCCGTCTGCCCGCCGAACGACGCCCAGGTCAGCGGGTCCAGGATGACGTTCGTGCCATAGCCCACGGCATCGCGTGGGTTGCTTGGCCCCAGTACCGGCAGGAACAAATAGGGCCCCGTCCCCACGCCCCAAAGCGCCAGCGTCAGGCCGAAGTCGGTGTCGTGGTTGGGATACCCCGCCTTGGCCGCCACGTCGAACAGCCCGCCAACGCCGGCAGTGCTGTTGATGACGAAGCGCATCATGCTGTCGCCCGCGTTGCGCGGCTTACCCTGCAACACGTCGTTGGCGAACGCCGCCGGGGTCACGAGGTTGTTGAGCACGTTGTGGATCGGGTTCCGCACCGCCTCGGGCACGGTGTCGCGGTAGGCGACCGCGACCGGACGCAGCGCATAGGTGTCGAGCGTGTCGGTGATGCGGTAGAAGAACCGGTTGGTCGGCTCGTACGGGTCGTCGGTCTCATTGAACTCGGCCAGCGCGTCGGGATCGCCCACAGGCGGCTTGGCCGTGCAGGCAACAATCAGCAGGATGGCAAAGCCCGGCAGCAGGCGAAGCAGGGGCGACAAGCTGGCTCCTTCAAGCAGTCCGCCAAAACATCTCACGGAATTGCGCGCCTGCCCAGCAAATCGCCGCATCGCAACGCATTTTGACGCCCCGTGCGCCATTCTGGCACCAGGGGGGACGCCTGGCGCGATACCCCGGCTTGATACAACATATCATCCGTGCCCTAATGCGCCCGCGATGCGGAGCGGCGCGGATGCTTGATGGATCGATCACGGACGCAGACCGGCCCGGCGGCCTGTTCCGAGCCTCCCTGCTGGCGCAGGCCGCATGGGTCCGGGTCGCGGTGGCAGCCTTGGGCCTGGCGCCGCTATGGCTCGCCATCGCCTGGGCCGTCGCCGTCCCGTGAGGGACGGCATCACCCTATCCGGCCTCACGGTCGCCTATGACCGCCACGCGGCCGTGCGGGACGTGGCGGGGCGGTTCGCACCCGGCAGCCTGACAGCAATAATCGGCCCGAACGGCGCGGGCAAGTCCACCCTGCTCAAGGCCATCGCCGGCACCCTCCCCCTGGCTGGCGGCCGCATCGACCGCGGCGGCCTGCTGGCGCACGACCTGAGCTACTTGCCGCAGGCCGCCGAAATCGACCGCTCGTTCCCGCTCAGCGTCGCCGACACCGTGCTGCTCGGGGCCTGGCGGCGCACCGGGGCGCTGCGCGGCGTGGACGCGGCGACCGCCCGCCAGGCGCAGGCGGCCCTGCAAGCGGTCGGGCTTGCGGGACTGGAGCGCCGGCCGGTCGGCGCCCTGTCGGCCGGGCAGTTCCAGCGCGTGCTGTTCGCCCGCCTGCTGCTGCAGGACGCCCCGGTCATCCTGCTCGACGAGCCGTTCAACGCCATCGACAGCCGGACGACGCGCGACCTGCTCGACCTGCTAGCGCGCTGGCATGCCGAGGGCCGCACCGTGATCGCCGTGCTGCACGACATGGACCAGGTGCGCGCGCTGTTCCCCGACACCCTGCTGATCGCCCGCGACCTGATCGCCTGGGGACCGACCGCCACCGTGCTGACACCCGCCAACCTGCTGCGGGCCAGGGAGGCGGCGGAGGCCTGGGAGGCTGCCCCGCAGGCTTACGGACAGGTCGCGCTGTGACCCTGTACGACGCAGTGGCCGCCCCGTTCGTCGAGTTCGGCTTCATGCGCCGCGCACTGGTGGCCTGCCTGGCGTTGAGCATCGGCTCCGGCCCCATCGGCGTGCTGCTGCTGCTGCGCCGCATGAGCCTGGTCGGCGACGCCATGAGCCACGCCGTGCTGCCTGGCGCCGCAATCGGCTTCCTCCTGGGCGGCCTGTCGCTGCCGGCCATGGGCGCTGGCGGCCTGGTGGCGGGCCTGGCGGTGGCGCTGCTGTCGGGCCTCGTCAGCCGCACGACGGCACTCCGGGAGGACGCAAGCTTCGCCGGGTTCTACTTGACCTCGCTGGCGGCGGGCGTGCTGCTGGTGTCGCTGCGCGGGTCCAGCATCGACCTGCTGCATGTGCTGTTCGGCACCATACTGGCCATCGACGACCAGGCGCTGTTCCTGATCGGCGGCGTCGCGTCGCTGACGGTGCTGGTGCTGGCGGCAGCCTACCGCCCGCTGGTCGCCGAGTGCTTCGACCCCGGCTTCCTGCGGTCGGTCGGCGGGCGAGGATCGGCCTACCACCTGCTGTTCCTGGTGCTGGTAGTGATAAACCTGGTGGCCGGGTTCCAAGCCCTGGGCACCCTGATGGCGGTCGGGCTGATGATGCTGCCGGCCGCCGCGGCGCGGCTGTGGGCGACGACGCTGCCGGCGTTGGCGGTGATCGCGTCGGGCACGGCGTTCGCGTCGGGCTTCGCCGGGCTGGTGGTGTCGTTCCACCTGGGCGTGGCGTCGGGTCCGTCGATCGTGCTGGCGGCCAGCGTGCTGCTCGGCGTGTCCATCCTGTTCGGCCGGGGCGGCGTGCTGCGGCGCGCCTTCCCGGGGCCGCGCCTGCACAGCCGATAATCCGGAGCCTTCCATGCGCCACCACCGCCTGCCCGTTCTATTGCTGGCTCTGCTCCTGCTATGGGCCGGGCCTGCCGCGGCCCGGACGCTGCAGGTGGTCGCCAGCTTCACCGTGCTGGCCGACATGGTCCGCCAGGTCGGCGGCGGCCATGTGCAGGTCACGTCGCTGGTCGGCCCGAACGGCGACCCGCACGCCTACGAGCCCTCGCCCGACGACGCGCGCCGGTTAAAGGCGGCCGACCTGGTATTCATCAACGGGCTCGGCCTGGAGGGCTGGATGACCCGGCTGGTCACCGCCTCCGGCACCCAGGGCAAACCCGTGGTGGCGACCGAGGGCCTGCAGACACGCCGGATGGACGAGGACGGCCGCCCGGTCGTGGACCCGCACGCCTGGAACAGCATGGCGAATGCGCCGGCCTACCTCGGCAACATCGTGCGTGCGCTGTCCGCCGCCGATCCGGATGACGCGGCGGATTACCGGGAGCGCGGCGCCCGCTACGGCGCGGAGCTGCAAGCGCTGGACTCCTATGCCCGGCAGCAGGTCGCTCTGGTGCCCTCCAGCCGGCGCAAGGTGCTGACCAGCCACGACGCGTTCGGCTACTTCGGCGCGGCCTATGGAGTGACGTTCCTGTCCCCGGTCGGCCTGTCCACCGAGAGCGAGGCTTCGGCCAAGGCAGTCGCCGCGCTGATCCGGCAGGTGAAGGCGGAGCACGTCCGCACCTACTTCCTGGAGAGCGCAGCCGACCCTCGCCTGGTGCGCCAGGTGGCGAACGCGACCGGCGCGGAGCCGGGCGGCACGCTGTATGTCGAGGCGCTTTCCGCGCCCGATGGCCCGGCGGCGACCTATGCTGCGATGTTCCGGTATAACGTCGATGCCCTGGTGGCTGCGATGCGGCCGGAGTAGGCGGCGGTCGGGCAGGGCGTCATTGGGTGGCATATAGGGTGAAAAAGCTGCCCTCGCGCAGGGACGAGAGGCCCGGCGGCACCGGCCGGTCGTGGTTGCCGAAGTGCATCCAGAGGACGTAGCCGTGCCGGGGCAGCATGTCGGGGGTGAGCAGATGCGTGCGGATCGGCGCTGTGTCCGTTCCGCGCCCGTCCCGTACGGCAACGGGCGTGACCTGGGCGAAGAAGTCGGGACTGTATCCCGAGCGGTCCAGGGTCATAAGTTGCGTCATGTGCTCATAGATGTGAACCCTCGTGCATTGAAGTGACGATGCCGGGTCCTCGGTTTCCTCCACCGCCGTCAGCACCTCGCCCCGTGGCACGGCCTGCAGCGCCGCGCGCACCTCGGCATATTGAAGGTCGCAGCCATGCATGGTTGCCGCTGCCGACCCGGCCTGGACGAGTGTTGCCACCGCCACCGCAAGCCCCGCCGGCCAGAGGCGCTTGCTTGATACAGGCGTCACACTGATCGCCGCCGCCGCGAGGCAGGCGGCGGCGAACGGGAAGCGGAGGTCAACCAGGGCCACCCCGAAGGCCCAAGACGGCGCTACCACTCCGAGAATGGCAAGCACGGCCGCCATCACCCCGAGGCCACGGTGCCAGTGCAGGACTCCGGTACATTTCAGGCGTATTGCGAGGAACGCGCATCCACAAAGCACAGCCAGCCCAGCATCCGGGCCTCCCTCCGCACCGGCGAACAGGAACGGCGATGCTAGTCTGACTGGTTTCTGGTTCCACAACCAGAACAGGTCTGCACTGCCGCCAGTCAGCGTCACCCCCAGCCGGAAGAAGAGCGCCGCCGCAGGAACGAACTGCAAGCCGAGCACCATCCAGTCCCACAGCGGCGTGCGCCAGGGTCGCGGCCGCCCGAACACCTCATACGCCACCAGCATCATTGCATACATCGCCAACGCGAGCAGGTGGACGAAGTACAGCGCGGTTGCCACGCCAGTGAACAGCAGCAGCCGCCAGCCCCAAGTACGGCTGCGCATCGCACGCCAGGCGGCCAGGCCCAGCAACGCGCCGATCATGCCGAGCAGGTAGTTGAGGAAGCCCCAGGCCAGCAGGCCGTTGTAGCTGACAAGCCCGACCAGCAGCGGGCCGAAACCGATGCGGCCGGTGAAGGCCCGCTGCACCGCCATGACTGCGCCGACCATTCCCCACAGCAGCAGCACGACGAACACGCGGCCCGCCACCAGCGTTGGCATCACTCGCGCCATCGGGGTCAGCAGCCAGTCCAGCCCCATGTAGGGCACGAGCGCGTCGCGCACCTCGAACAGGCGTGCGAGGTCGGCATCATCGGCGATATGCGCCCGGACGTGGATGCGCGCGAGGTGGTTTAGGGTGTCCACGCCCATCGGGACCTCGACCAGCAGCAGTGGCGCCGCGAGGACCAGGGCCAACGCGATGTAGGCCAGCCACAGTGCCGCCGTGCGTTGGCCAAG
>CAXTFY010000279.1:0-7653 GCA_964243265.1 uncultured Acetobacteraceae bacterium
CCTGCCTCCGCCCAGCGCCGTTACGGCTGGGTTGAGCGGAAGCTTTCCCGGCCGGAAACTAAGTCCCACCAGGCCTGGACGCCGGACAGCTCAAGAAATTCGGACTTATGCGGCGTCATAGCAACGTAGGCGAGGATCGGCGCCAGATAGAGGTCGGCAATGCTGACATCCTGGCCCGCAAGGTAAGGCGAGCCGCCCTTGATCCGCATTAGCTCGCCGATCACCTTCTTGCCGTTTTCCAGCCCAGCGTGGTGCATTTCCTTGTTCTTGCCGCCAACGAAGTCGGGGAACAGGTGATACGCCACCACGCCGCCGATCAACGGAGCATAACCGTAGCTGTCGATGATGCAGACAGCCATGTCCATCCGCGCTGCATCCTTCGGGTCACCCGGCACCAGCGACGGCCCGGGCAGGACAGCATCGAGGTAGCGGGTGATCGCCGGGGTCTCGATAATGCGGTATCCCTCGACATCGACGACGGGGACCTTGCCGAACGGGTGGCGCTGTAGGTGTTCCGGGCTTTTCGGCTCGCCTTTGAGAACATTGACCTGCACCTGCTCGTAGTCGGTCACGCCCTTCTCGGCGAGCAGCATCCGCACCGTGCGGACGTAAGTTGAGCCGTTGAAGCCCCATAAGGTGACTTGAGTCATGGATTTGCTTTCAGCAAAAAGTTGACAGGACCAAAAAGTGGCAGCCACCACCGAACGCCCCATCCATGCGCCAAATCAAGGAACGAACGCCCGAGTATAAAAAGGACCATACTGATTCCCTCTCCCTCCGGGAAAGGGTTGGGGTGAGGGGATCGTATGGCGCGGTTCCCTCACCAGAGCGGCCTGGTTCTGCCAGCACTACCGATCCCCAACGTCGTAGAAGCAGGCTAAGCGCCATCACTCCACCCCTCTCCCGAAGTGAAGGAGAAAGCAGGTAAATAGCAGGGTGCATAAATTATCATGCCTGTGAAGAAAGCACAGCCCGGCCCCCCGCTTTCAATGCCGGGTCAGCCGTGCGGCCGGATCACGACCTTGGTGCAGCCATCCTTCTTATCGCGGAACTTCTCATACAGGGCCGGCCCGTCCTCCAGGTTGCTCGTCCGGTCGCTGATGATGAACGACGGGTCGATCTCGCCCTTCTGGATGCGTTCCATCAGCGGCTGCAGATACCGGACGGTATGGGTCTGCCCGGTCTTGAGCGTCAGGCCCTTGTTCATCAGCACGCCCAGCGCAATCGGTCCGACCGCCCCGGCATACACGCCCGGCATGGAGACGATGCCGCCCGGCCGGCACGCCAGGATGGCCTGGTTCAGCGCGAACGGCCGCTCCAGGCTCACCGTTGCGGACATCACGGCCGAACTGACCTTCTGCGCCAGCGTGTCGGCGCCGTGCGCCTCCATGCCGACGGCCTCGATCACCGCATCCGGCCCCAGGCCGTGCGTCATCTCCATCAGCGTGTCCTGGATATTCTGCTTGGAGAAGTCGATCGTCTCCGCCCCGGCCTGCCGGGCCAGCGCCAGGCGCTCGGGCACTTCGTCAATGGCGATCACCCGCTTGGCGCCGAGCAACAGGCAGCACTTCACCGCCAGCACGCCGACGGGGCCGCAGCCCCAGACGGCGATGGTGTCCTCGGGCGTGATCTCGCAATGGTCGGCGGCCTGGTAGGCGGTGGGGAAGATGTCGCTGAGGAATAGCACCTGCTCGTCGGTCAGGCCCTCCGGCACTACGATTGGACCGACGTCGGAGTACGGCACCCGCAGGTATTCCGCCTGCCCGCCGGAGAACCCACCCGTGATGTGCGAGAAGCCGAACAGCCCGGCCAGCGGGTAGCCGAATGTCTCCGCCTGCATCTTGCCGTTGGGGTTGGTGCGCTCGCAGCAGCTCCAGTTGCCCCACTTGCACTGCCGGCACTCGCCGCAGCAGATGGTGAACGGCACCACGATGCGGTCGCCGACCTTCAGCTTGGCGTTGTCGCGGCCGACCTCGATCACCTCGCCCATGGTCTCGTGGCCCAGCACGTCGCCGCGCTCCATGGTGGGCATGAAGCCGCCCATAAGGTGCAGGTCGGAGCCGCAGATGGCGCAGGCAGTCACCTTAATGATGACGTCGCGGCCGTGCTCGATCGTCGGGTCGGGCACGGTTTCGCAGGTAATCTTTCCCTTGCCCTGCCAGGTGAGTGCTTTCATCCAAGGTCTCCTGCCGCCGGCATGGCGCAATCCCTTTACGTGGTTGGGACTGCAGGGTTGCCTGGGACGCAGAAGGGGCCTTGTTGCTCCCTCTCCCTCCGGGAGAGGCAGAAGGCAGCATTCAGCCGGAGAAGTCAGGGAACGCCACCCCGGACAGTCGCGCGCACGCCGACAGCAGCTTGTCCTGCAAGGCGGGGTCGCGGGTTGCACCGCTCGGCTTGCGCAGGCGCTTGTGGAAGAAGTACTCCCCCGTGACCGCCGCCGCCGGGTCATCGGACACCGCGAGCCAGGCCTGCGTGCGGTGCGCGGCGTCCAGGTCGCCGGTCGCATGGGCGCCGCCCATCTTCGTCGCCACCCAGCCCGGCTCCAACGCGTTGGAGCGCACATCCGGCCAGTGGCGCGCCACGGCAAAGGCCAGCAGCGCATCATGCAGCTTGGTATCGGAGTAGGCCTGGTTGCCCCGCCACGGCCGCCGCTCCCACGTGAGGTCGTCCACGCCCGCGTTGCCGCGCCGGTGCAGCTCGGAGCTGACATAGACCAGCCGCCCCGGCCGCCGGATCAGCGCAGTCAGGATGTAGGGCGCCAGGGTGTTGACCGCGAACACATGCGACAGCCCGTCCTCGGTCACGATGCGCTGCCGCTCGCGGAACCCGACGGCCGCGTTGTGGATCACCGCGTCGAGCGTCCCCAGCGCGTTGGCGGCCTCGGCCAGCCCACGGGTCTGCGCGATGCTGGCGAGGTCGCCGGTAAGGACGCCGGCTGCGCCGGGCACCGCGTCCAGCGCCGTCCGGCCCCGCTGCGCGTCGCGGGCGTGCAGCACCACCTCATGCCCCTCCCCGACCAGCAGTTGCGCGGCCATGCGGCCCAGGCCATCGGAGGACCCCGTGATGAAGATATGCGCCATGCGGCGATGCTCCTGCAGTGAGCGCCGAGATGTAGGACGCCAGCGCCGAAGCGCACGGCCCAGCATCCACCGCAAGCCGCCTGGACGGCGAACGCAGGCTTGCTTGCGCCGCACCAGCGAGGGTTTGATGGTGCCGGACTTTGGGAGAACCAGGATGCAAGCGTTGCTGCCCCTCGCCGAACGGCTCGGCGCGTTGCTCCGTGCCCGGAACGAGACCGTGGCGGTGTCCGAGTCGTCGTCGGGCGGGCTGGTCTCGGCGGCCCTGCTCGCCGTGCCCGGCGCCAGCGCCTACTTCATGGGCGGCGCGGTCGTCTACACCGGGCGTGCCCGGACGGCCCTGCTCGCGATCACCGACGATCAGATGGCGGGCCTGCGGTCGTCCTCCGAACCCTATGCCGCGCTGCTGGCCCGCACGACCCGCGACCGCTTCGGCACCACATGGGGCATCGCTGAAACCGGGGCCGCCGGACCCGCGGGGAACCGCTATGGCGACCAGCCCGGCCATACCTGCATCGCCGTCAGCGGCCCGGTCGAGCGGCTTGCCACCCTTGAGACCGGCAGCGGCGACCGTGCCGCCAACATGCGCAGCTTCGCCCGTGCGCTGCTGGAGATGCTGACCGAGGCCGTCGCCTCCCGTACCTGACCGCAGTTCATCGCTCCGCATCAAGGCTACCACACGGAACGGTGCCGGGGGCCGCCGGCACAATGCGGCTTGACGTGCAAAACGGGGCCTGGCGGGGCAAAGCCTGCGACCGAGCCGACCTACGGCTGCGTCCGAATGGAACGCGGCTGCAATGCCAGGCCGCACGTCTCCCGCCGGCGCACGGCCGCACCAGCTATGGATGCGGGCGCTGAAGGAAAGATTGGGCGGTGCATGACCAAGACGCATGACTACGACATCGTCGTCGCGGGCGCCGGGCCGGTGGGGCTGGCCTTCGCCGCCTCGCTCGCCGGCGCCGGGCTGCGGGTCGCGCTGGTGGACCCGCAGCCCGCGGCGGCGCTCGCCGACCCGGCCGATGACGGGCGGGAGATCGCGCTGACGGACCGCTCGGTCGGCATGCTGCGCGCCCTGGACGCCTGGACGCGCATCCCGCAGGCCGCCGTGGCGCCGCTGCGGCGCATGCAGGTGCTGAACGGGCCGTCGCGTTACGCCATGCAGTTCGGGGCCGCCTCGCCGGGCGATGGCCCTGTCGGCCGGTTCGCGCCCAATCATTGGCTCCGGCGCGCGCTGCACGGCGTCGTGCAGGACCAGCCCGGCGCCGATCTCCTGGCGGGGCTGTCCGTCGCCTCCATGCAAACCGAGCGCGGGGCGCCAACCGAAGGGATGCGGGGCGGGGTGGCCCTCGCCACGCTGTCGGACGGACGGGTGCTGCGGACGCGGCTGGTGGTGGCGGCGGACACCAGGCGCTCCCGCCTGCGGCAGCAGCAGGGCATCCCTGCCAGCCTGCACGACTACGGGCAGCGCATGATGGTCTGCCCGGTCGAGCACCCGCGGCCGCACCACGGAACCGCGACCGCCTGGTTCGAGTACGGCCGCACGTTGGTGACGCTGCCGCTGAATGGCGGCCGCTCCTCGGTGGTGATGACGCTGGACGAGGCCGACGCGGCGGTGCTCGGCCGGCTGGACGACGCGGCGTTCGGCGCGGAGGTCACCCGGCGCTACCATGGGCGGCTGGGGCCGATGCGGCCGGTGGGGGCGCGGCATGCGGTGCCGGTGGTGACGACCTACGCGTCGCGGTTCGTCGGCCGGCGCTTCGCCCTGCTCGGCGACGCGGCGGTCGGGATGCACCCCACGACGGCGCACGGCTTCAATTTCGGCCTGCTCGGGCAGGATGCCCTTGCCCGGGAGTTGCGCGCCGCCGTTGCCGCCGGGCGCGACGTGGCCGACCCGGCGGCGTTGCGGCGCTATGAGGCGGCGCACCGGGGCGAGACGCGGCTATTCTTCCTTGGGGCAGAAGCGGTGATGCGACTGTATGCCGCTGGCGACAGCCTGCCGGCCCGGCTGTTGCGGGACGCTGCGCTGCGCCTGGGCAACCTGCCGCCGCTGCGCCAGGCGCTGACGGCGCGGATGCGCGACCCGGATTTTGGCACTGCGCCGCGCGGCCCCGGGGATGACGCCATACGCCAGTCACCGTAAGCGGCCCCATCTCCAACCCCGCCATCCCGGCAAGGCCGACGAGAGCCACGCTTGCTGCTCCCTCTCCCTCCGGGAGAGGGTCGGGGTGAGGGAAGCGGCAAGGGCCAATCCTGCCGGCCTGGGAGCAGACTTCGTCTTTGAGCGGGCAAGCTAGGCACTCTCGACCTCCCTCAACCCGGCCCTCTCCCTGAGGGAGAGGGAGCAGAAAGCACGCTCCGCTCCCGGGACGATCCCAGCAGCTTCAACAAACTTTGTATCCAACCGGTCTTGGCAAAATGTCGCCTCGCTAGTGTCCTTCATGCCGGGGCGGATGATCGCCGCCGGTCACGGAGCAAATCATGAGCGGCATCGATCATTCAGGCTTGCCATCCGATCCGGCAGGCCAGTCCCCCAGGCAGCCGGCCAGGCCGGGCGCCTCAGGCTGGCGCCGCCCTGCCCTGGTGGCCGGCGTCCTGGTCGGCAGCGTCGCCCTCGGCGCGGGTAGCCTGGCCGTGGCTGCGACGGTACCCGGGCATGCGGGATGGGGCCATGGCCCCCGGCTGGAGCTGATCCAGCAGTTCGTGGTCCGCGAGCTGGACTTCGTCGGCGCGACGGCGGCGCAGGAAGCCAAGGTGCACGACATCATTGCGGCAGGACTCGCGACCCTGCAGCAGGACCCGGTGCAGCGGAATGGGCTGCGCAAGCAGGCGCTCGACCTGCCGCGGGCGCCGGCCGTGGACCGGGCGGCGGCCGAGCATCTCCGCGCCGACCAGGTGGCCCGGCTGGACGCGATGTCGAAGGCGATGGTTGGCGCCCTGCTCGATGCAGCCGATCAGCTCATCCCAGCCCAGCGGGCGACCCTGGTGGACCGGGCTGATGCGATGGCGCAGCGCAGCCCCTCCGGCGGGCCGGGCGGCGGTTCCATGGGCGGTCAGGGCCATGCGCCGGCAGATGGCGAGCACGGCGGTGGTTCAGGGCCAGGCCGCGGCCCTGACGCCGCATCGGACCGGGGCTGAAGTCCCAGGCTGAGGCCTGGCACAGCACGCCATGGCGGACCGGCTCCTCATCATCGATGACGATGCGCGGCTGGCCGCCATGGTGGCCGACACCTGTTCGCGGCCGGCTTTGCCGTCGAGCGGCGCTTCACGGCAGCCGGCGGCCTGGAGGCGGTCAGCCTGGAAGCCGGCGGCCATGCGCCTTCGACGCCGTCATCCTCGACCTCATGCTGCCCGACCTCGACGGGTTCGAGGTGTGCTGGCGCATCCGGGCACGCTCGGACGTGCCGGTGCTGATGCTGACCGCGCGGGGCGAGGACACCGACCGCATCGTCGGGCTGGAGATCGGCGCCGACGACTACCTGTCCAAGCCGTTCGACCCGCGGATGCTGCTGGCCCGCATCCGCGTCATCCTGCGGCGGCGGCGCGGCGCTGGCCCGGACGCGGCGCTGTGCTTCGGCCGGCTGCAGATCGACCGGGGGTCGCGCACCATACGGGTCGATGGCAGCGACAGGCCGCTGAGCAGCTACCAGTTCGACCTGCTCGCGGCGCTGGCCGAGAACGCCGGGCGCGTGCTGAGCCGCGAGCGGCTGCTAGACCTCGTGAAGGGCGCCGAGCTGGAGGCGTTCGACCGCTCGATCGACGTGCACGTCTCGCGCATCCGCTCGGCCATCGAGGACGACCCGAAGCACCCGCGCCGGATTATCACCGTGCGCGGCAGCGGCTACGTGTTCGCCAAGACGGACGGCGACGGCACAGATGTCTCGTTCTACGACCGTGACGGCATGCTGATCGCGTCGCACGGCCGCCCGGTCCCGCTCGCCCAGGACGGCGCTGCCGGGTGGGAGTGGCGGCGCACCCTGCGCGTGGACCTCCCCGGCGGTCGCATCGTGCTGTACCGGTGGCGTCCCCCGGTCGGGGCAGGATGGCGTATCCTGACCGTGATGCTGATCGTGGCCAGGGGGGTCGGGCTGGCGGCGTTCCCGGTGACGGTGCGGTTCACGCGCCGGCTTGAGGGCCTGCGCTCCGGCATGGCGCACTGGGGGGACGGCGAGCTTTCGACCCGGGTGGATGAGGCCGGCAGCGACGAGGTTGCCCTGGTCGCCCGCACGTTCAACGCCGCCGCCGGGCGGGTGGACGCGCTGCTGGCCTCGCAACGGGCGCTGCTAGGGTCGCAGCAGACGCTGCTGCAGTCGCAGCGGACGCTGCTGGCCAATGCGAGCCACGAGCTGCGCTCGCCGCTGGCCCGGCTCCGCATCGCGGTCGAGCTATGGTTGCAAGACCCGGCCGCCGCGACCCATGCGGAGATCCTGCGCGGCCTGGCCGAGATCAACGGGCTGGTCGGGGAAATCCTGCTGTCCAGCCGCCTGGACCACCCCAGCCCAATCCCGAGCGAGGAGGTGGACCTGCTGGGCCTCGCCGCCGAGGAGGCCGCGCCGTTCGAGGCCGTCGTGTCTGGCGA
>CAXTFY010000280.1:0-7653 GCA_964243265.1 uncultured Acetobacteraceae bacterium
CCCAGTAGAACGCCGGGGCGAACAGGAAGCGGCCAAACACCTCGCGCTCCCAGATGGAGCCGGTGACCATGATGACATACAGGAACAGCGTCTTGGCGACGACCGAGGCCAGCGCCGCGCCTGCGCCCTCACCGGTCTGCAGGTAGCGCGTCACCAGGCACAGGCTGATCAGGAACACCACGAACTGCGCCGGGGCCAGCACGCCCTGCACGACAGTCCAGGGCGACGCGTCGCGACGCACCCGTTCTTCTGGCGTGTATAGCGTACGGTATTGCACGCGGGATTGTAACTTGCTGCGTCCGGCGGTCCCGCCCCACGGGGAGCAATCGAACTGGTCCAGCGCCCGGTTGATCAACTGCGTAAACATCGCTTGACAATGCCTCCCCTGGGCGGTGCGGTAGCACCCGGATCACGCATCCGGGAGCCTTGGACATCCCTGCCTGCTTGGCAGCCCGGCCTCCGCATCCAAGGGGGCCGTCCACTGTCAGGACGCTAAGACGCCGCCGGCACGAGTGTCAAGCGCGCGTTACGTAAATGAAGGTTGACACATAGGGGCGACAAGCCCCAGGTTGATGAGGGAATAGCCGATGAGGACCATGGGACAGCTTCTTGCAGCGCAGGACTACCGGTCGGAGGCGGACGCCCTGGGCGTTGCCCGCCTGCAGGGCCTGCGTGCCCGTGACCTGCGCCGCCGGGCCATCCTGACGCGGACGGTGCAGCTTGACGTGATCCCGCGGCTGCTGACGGCTTACAACGCCCCTGCGGCCATCGTCCCGACCCTGGTGATCGACCCTGCGCATGTCGCCGATCTGGTCGGCCTGGTGCTGGGCGGCGGCGAGCCGGCGGCCATCGCCTATGTGGAAGCCATGCGGGAGCGCGGCGCCGGGGCGGAGGCGATCTACCTGGACCTGCTCGCCCCCGCCGCCCGCCGCCTGGGCGTGATGTGGGAGGAGGACACCTGCGACTTCACCGAGGTCACCATCGGCCTGTGGCGGCTGCAGAACGCGATGCGGGAACTCAGCCCCTCGTTCCTCGACCAGCGCACCAGCCGCACCGACGGCCCGCGCATCCTGCTGGTGCCGCTGCCCGGCGAGAGCCACACCTTCGGCCTGTCGATGGTGTACGAGTTCTTCCGCCGCGCCGGCTGGAATGCCTGGAGCGGCCCGGTCGAGTCCTCCGCCGAGCTGGCCGCCATGGTGCAGGCCGAGCGCGTCGATGTCGTCGGCTTCTCGCTGGCCTGCGACGAGCGGCTGGAGACGGTTTACCAGGAGATCCGGGGCGTCCGCCGGGCCTCGCGCAACCCCGGGCTGAGCGTCATGGTCGGCGGCCCGCCGTTCGTCGCCAACCCGTTGCTGGCCGCCGAGCTGGGCGCCGACGGCACCGCGACCGATGGCCGCCAGGCCGTGGCCCAGGCGCAGGCCCTGGTCGAAGACAGTCGAGCGCGGAGTTGACGGCCGCCCCGAGCAGGCCTAGCCCGCCGTCCCCTTTGCCCGGCCGATTCGGCCAAGTCGCACCCGCATGCCCCTTTCGGCACGCGGCGGCGGGATAGGGGGACCGGGCTGTGCACTTGGGGACCCTAGCGCTCGTGAAGACATTCGTATCGCCGCAGACCTCGCTGGGCGACCTCGACGCGGCCTCTGCCGCAACGCTGATCGGGGCATCGTCGGACATCACCCTGGTCCTGGACAGCGCCGGGGTGATCCAGGACACGGCATTCCAAAGCGGCCAGTTGCTCGACGACCTGCCGGAGAGCGCCGGATGGGTGGGGCAGCCCTTGGCGGCCATCGTCGCGCTGGACAGCCGCCCGAAGGTCGCCGCCCTGCTCGCGGACGCCCATTCGGACGCCGAGCCGCGGTGGCGGCACCTGAACCACCTCGCGGCGGATGGCAGCAGCATCCCCGTCACGTACTGCGGCGTGCAGGTGGGGGAGGACGGCCGCGTGGTGGCGTTCGGCCGCGACCTGCGCGCCATGTCGGCCCTGCAGCAGCGGCTGATGAACGCGCAGCAGGGCATGGAGCGCGACTATGCCCGGCTGCGCGACGTGGAGATGCGCTACCGGCTGCTGTTCCAGATGTCGTCCGAGGCGGTGCTGATCCTCGATCCCGCCAAGGGCCGCATCACCGAGGCCAACCCGGCCGCCAAGGACCTGTGCAGCCCCGGCGGCAGCGGCGCCGCCGCCGACGTGACGGGCAAGCCGTTGTCCGACCTGTTCGGGCCGGGCTGCCTGCCGGCGATCCAGGCCCAGGTGGACGCCATCCGCGCCGGCGGCCGGGCCGAGGACGTGGCGGCGCGGCTGCTGCCGGACAGCCGCGCCGTCACCCTCCGCATGTCCTTGTTCCGTCAGGAGAACGCGACGCTGGTGCTGCTGCGGATGGTGCCGGTGGCCGCCGCCGCCGTGAGCCACCGCAACGTGCCCGACCCCAAGATGACCCTGCTGCAGACGGTGGAAAGCGCGCCCGACGCCTATGTGGTGACGGACGAGGACGGCGACATCATCACCGTCAACGCCGCATTCCTGGAACTGGTGCAGATGATGCACGAGGACGAGGTCGTGGGGCAGTCGCTGGACCGCTGGGTGGGCGAGAGCGGCGTGGACCTCAGCGTGCTGAGCGCCAACCTGCGCAGCCGCGGCGCCGTGCGGTTCTTCAGCACCACCGTGCACGGCGAGCACGGCGCGACGGCGCAGGTGGAGATGTCGGCGGTGTCGGTGCCCGGCGACGGGCGGACGGCGCTGGGCTACGCGATCCGCAACGTCAGCAGCCGCCTGAACATCGGCGTGCAGGTCAGCCCGTTGCAGGCCGGCGCCGCCACCCGCGCCGGCCGCGCCCTGCCGCGCTCGGTCGAGCAACTGACGGAGCTGATCGGGCGGGTGTCGCTGAAGGACCTGGTGCGGGAGAGCACGGAGGTGATCGAGCGGCTGGCGATCGAGGCGGCGCTGGAGCTGACGGGGGACAACCGGGCCTCGGCGGCGGAGATGCTGGGGCTGAGCCGACAGAGCCTGTATGTGAAGCTGCGACGCTATGGGCTGGGCGACCTGACGGCATTGGACGCCGAGTAGATGGGCGCCGCCGCTCTCCAGGCGGGCGTGAAGCCCGCCGCTGCAACGCCTTCCACCGCCAAGCCGGGCGCGACCGACTGGCGCGCGGTGGCGACGCTGCTGAAGCCGATCACCTGGTTTGCGCCGATGTGGGCGTTCGCGTGCGGGGCGGTGTCGTCCGGCGTGCCGCTGGGCCACCGCTGGCCGCTGGCGCTGGCGGGCATGGCGCTGGCGGGTCCGCTGGTGTGCGCGACCAGCCAGGCGGCGAACGACTGGTTCGACCGCCACGTGGACGCCATCAACGAGCCGGAACGGCCGATCCCTAGCGGGCGCATCCCCGGGCGGCGCGGGCTGCACATCGCCGTGGCGTGGACCGCGCTGTCGCTGTGCGTGGCGGCGCTGCTGGGCCGCTGGGCGTTCGGCGCGGCGCTGGTGGGGATGGCGCTGGCCTGGGCCTACAGCGCACCGCCGCTGCGGCTGAAGCGCAACGGCTGGTGGGGCAATGCGGCCTGCGGGGCTTGTTATGAGGGGTTGCCGTGGTTCACCGGGGCGGCGGTGATGCTCGGGGCGCTGCCGGATGCGCGCATCGTGGCGATGGCGGCGCTGTATAGCGTGGGCGCGCACGGGATCATGACGCTCAACGACTTCAAGTCGGTCGAGGGCGACCGGCAGACCGGCATCGGCAGCCTGCCGGTGCGGTTGGGCGTGGAGCGGGCGGCGCGGCTGGCCTGCTGGGTGATGGCGCTGCCGCAGGTGGTGGTGATCGGGCTGCTGCTGCGCTGGGGGCATCCGTATCAGGCGAGCGCCATCGTCGCCCTGCTGGCCGGGCAGGCGATGCTGATGCAGCGTTTCCTGGGCAGCCCGCGGCGGCTGGCGCCCTGGTACAATGGCACCGGCACGACGCTGTATGTGGCCGGCATGCTGGTGGCGGCCTTTGCGATCCGGGTGGCGCTGTGAGCGTGTCCTTCTCCCTCCGGGAGAGGGCCGGGGTGAGGGATGCGGCAAGGGCCGGCCTCTCCGCCGGCGGACGGCAGCCGCTCCCGGGTCAGCAGGGCTCGGTGCGTGCGGCTTCCCTCACCCCACCCCTCTCCCGGAGGGAGAGAGAGCAGCAGCAGCTCTCAAGCGCCGGGGCGACAGGCGTCAAGCCGCTCGGCTGGCTTGGCATCGTGCGGCTGGGCCTGGTGCAGGCGGCGCTGGGCAGCATCGTGGTGCTGACGACCTCGACCCTCAACCGCGTCATGGTGGTGGAGCTGGCGCTGCCGGCCATCATCCCCGGCGCGCTGGTGGCGCTGCACTACGGCGTGCAGGTGCTGCGGCCGCGGCTGGGCTATGGCTCCGACGTGGGCGGCCGGCGCACGCCGTGGATCGTCGGCGGCATGGCGGTGCTGGCCCTGGGCGGCGTCGGCGCGGCCGGGGCGACGGCGCTGATGGCGAGCAGCCTGGCGGCCGGGCTGCTGCTCGCCGTGGCGGCTTTCGCGCTGGTGGGGCTGGGCGTGGGCGCGGCCGGGACGGCGCTGCTGACGCTGCTCGCCAAGCGCGTCGATGCCGCCCGGCGCGGCCCGGCGGCCACCGTCGTCTGGCTCATGATGATCCTCGGCATCGCCCTTACCGCAACCGTGGCGGGTAGGCTGCTGGACCCGTTCTCGGTGGGGCGGATGATGCTGGTGGCCTCTGGCGCCGCCGGGCTGGCGCTGCTGGTGTCGGCGCTGGCGGTGTTGGGCATGGAGGGGCCGTCCGCCGCCCCTGTCCAGGCCGCCGCGCCGCAGCACTTCCTGCAGGCGTTGCGCGACGTGTGGGCGGAACCGCAGGCCCGGCGCTTCGCGGTGTTCGTGTTCGTGTCGATGCTGGCCTACAGCGGGCAGGAGCTGGTGCTGGAACCCTTCGCCGGCGCGGTGTTCGCGCTGACGCCGGGGCAGAGCACGGGGCTGACGGGCCTGCACCACATGGGCGTGCTGGCCGGGATGGCGCTGGTCGCCGCCGTGGGCGCGCTGCGCGGACGCCGGCCCGGCACCCTGCGGGCGCTGACCATCGGCGGCTGCCTGGGTTCCGCGGCTGCGGCCCTGGCGCTGGCGGCGTGTGGGCTGGGCGGGCCAGCGTGGCCGATGCGGCAGGTCGTGGTGGCGCTGGGCGTCGGCAACGGCGCGTTCGCGGTGTCGGCCATTGGCGCGATGATGGGGCTGGCCGGCCAGGGGCGCGCCTCCCGCGAAGGCACGCGCATGGGCCTGTGGGGGGCGGCGCAGGCCCTGGCGTTTGGCGCTGGCGGCGTGCTGGGCACTGGGGCCAGCGACCTGGCGCGGCACCTGCTGGGCGCCCCGGCGCCGGCCTATGCGGCGGTGTTTATGGCCGAGGCGGCGGTGTTCCTGCTGGCGGCGCGGCTCGCCGCCGGGGTGTTCGGGCAGGCGGCAGGCGCCCCGGCCGGCTTGGTTCAGGCAGCATGACGTTCATGCAGCAGACGGAGGCATCCATGACCGAGACCTATGACGCAGTTGTAATCGGCGGCGGCCCGGCTGGAGCCACCGCGGCGTCCGACTTGGCACGCGGCGGGCGCAATGTTCTGCTGCTGGACCGCGCCGGGCGCATCAAGCCCTGCGGCGGCGCCATCCCGCCCGTGTGCGTGCGCGAGTTCGGCATTCCCGACAGCCAGATCGTCGCCCGCGCCACCGGCGCCCGCATCGTGTCGCCGTCCGCCAAGGAGGCCGACATGCCCGTCACGGGCGGCGGCTACGTCGGCATGGTGGATCGCGAGGGCTTCGACGAGCACCTGCGCGAGCGCGCCACCCTGGCCGGCGCCACCCGCCGCACCGGCACGTTCGAGCGCATCAGCCGCGATGCCGACGGGGTAGCGATCGTGCACTACGCCACCCCGGACGGCCCCGGCCAGGTGCGCGCCCAAGCGGTGATCGGCGCGGACGGCGCCAAGAGCAACGTCGCCAAGCAGTGCGTGAAGGGCTGGCAGCACGTCAAATATGTGTTCGCCTACCACGAGATCGTCCGCGCCCCCAAGGACCCGGCCGCCTTCGACGGCAGCCGATGCGACGTGTACTACCAGGGCTCGCTGTCCCCCGACTTCTACGCGTGGATCTTCCCGCACGGCGACACGATGAGCATCGGCACTGGCTCCGCCCAGAAGGGCTTCGGCCTGCGCCCGGCCATCGGCGCGCTGCGCAAGGCCACCGGGCTGGATGGGCTGGAGACGATCCGGCGGGAGGGTGCGCCGATCCCGCTGCGCCCGATGAAGCGCTGGGACAACGGCCGCGACGTGGTGCTGGCCGGGGACGCGGCCGGGGTGGTTGCACCTGCGTCGGGTGAGGGCATCTATTACGCGATGCTCGGCGGGCGCCTGGCGGCTGAGGCCGTCGAGGCGCTGCTCACCACCGGCGATGTCCGCAGCCTCAAGCTGGCGCGCAAGCGGTTCATGAAGGCGCACGGCACCGTGTTCTGGGTGCTGGGGATGATGCAGTGGTTCTGGTACTCCAATGACAAGCGGCGCGAGAAGTTCGTGCACATGTGCCGTGACCCGGACGTGCAGCGCATGACCTGGGAAGGCTACATGAACAAGAAGCTGGTCCGGCGCGACCCGATGGCGCACGTCCGCATCTTCCTGAAGGACACCGCGCAGTTGCTGGGCCTCGCGCGTGCATGAGCAGCCGCATGGCCCGGCGGTGGACGCCGGTTGCGGTGGCGGCGGGGGCGGCGGTCCTGGTGGCGGCGCTGGGCGCGGCGGCGACGGACATCGGGCCATGGTACCAGGCGTTGGCGAAACCGTCCTGGCAGCCGCCGGACTGGCTGTTCGGACCCGCCTGGACGCTGATCTACGGGCTGATCGCGCTGGCCGGCGTGATCGCCTGGCGCAGCGCGCGCACCCGGGCGGCCCGGCAGCGCGTGCTGCTGCTGTTCAGCGCCAACGCGCTGCTGAACGTGCTGTGGAGCGAGCTGTTCTTTGGCTTCCACCGGCCGGACTGGGCGGTGCTGGAGACGGTGGCGTTCTGGCTGTCGATCGTCGTGCTGATCGCCGCGGTGTGGCCGTTGTCGCACCGGGCTGGTTGGCTGCTGGCGCC
Source organism: uncultured Acetobacteraceae bacterium (assembly GCA_964243265.1). Lineage (GTDB taxonomy): Bacteria > Pseudomonadota > Alphaproteobacteria > Acetobacterales > Acetobacteraceae > DASWOJ01. Next base: position 7,096 of record CAXTFY010000280.1, read on the forward strand.
CTATTTGGCGTGGGTGACCTTTGCCAGCCTGCTGAACCTGGCCGTGGTGCGGCTGAATGGGCCGTTCGGGGCCTAGATGACCAACTTTCAATGATGGGCGCGGCCAACGCGTCCGACTGCTGACGGGGAAGCGCGCATGGGTACGATGATTGACGTGGTTGCGGCAGATGGGGTTGCGACTGACGTGGCCGCGGTTCCGGTTTGCCCGCATCCCGCACCCGCCAAGCCCGCCGTTCGCCGGCACACGCATGGCCTGCCGCTGCGCGTCGGCACCCGCGCCTCCCCGTTGGCCTTGGTGCAGACCCGCGCCTTCCTGAACCTGCTGACGCAGTTCTGCCCGGTGCTGCGCGGCATGGACGTCTTCCAGGAGCACGCGATCCGCACCACGGGCGACGCCAGCCAGGCCAGCGGCGTCCGCCTGGCCGACATCGGCGGCAAGGGCCTGTTCGCCAAGGAGATCCATGAGGCGCTGCTGGACCAGCGAATCGACTTCGCGGTGCACAGCCTGAAGGACCTGGAGACCGAGTTGCCGCCGGGCATCGTGCTGGCCTGCACGCT
>CAXTFY010000281.1:0-1074 GCA_964243265.1 uncultured Acetobacteraceae bacterium
GCCTGCCGCTGCGCCGCCTGCCCCGGCACCGGCGCTCCATCCACCAGGAACGTCAGCGGCCGCCGCCCGCCCATCGCCCGCAACAGGATCGGCCCGTCGCCCGACAGCACAGCATCCGGCGGCGGGAACAGCAGCCGCAGCGACGACCCGGCCTCCGCCGCCGTCCCCCGCGCAACGGCGGCCACCGGCACCATCCGTGGCGCCAGCGGCAGCAGGTCGAACACCCGCCCCAGCAACGGCAGCGCCAGCGACCGCCCCGTCGCGCCGGGCAGCGGCGTGCCGTCCGGCCGCCCCACCCACACCGCCGCCACCTGCCGCGCATCGAACCCGAACGCCCAGGCGTCCCGCCCGCCCCAGCTCGTCCCGGTCTTCCACCCCACCCCGGCCGGCCCGCCCGCCGGGAACGGCTGCGTCAGGATGTCGGCTACCAGTCGCTCCGCCTCGCCCAGGCCCCCCGCCGCCCTGGCCGGCGCCGCCCGAGGCCCCGGCAGCAGGTGCACCGGCCCCCACCCCGGCGCCACCAGCCCGGCATACAGCCCCGCCACCTCCCGCATCGTCAGCCCCGCCCCGCCCAGCGCCAGCGACAGCGAAGCGTCGGCCCCGGGCGGCAGCCGCGGCTTGGCCCCCTGCGCACGCAGGCCCTCGGCGAAGCGCAGCGGCCCCACCAGGTCCAGCAGCGCCACCGCCGGCAGGTTCAGCGACCGCCGCAGCGCCTCCGCCGCCGTCACCGACCCGGCGTGGCCGTGGTCGAAGTTCTCCGGCGCATACCCGCCGAAATGCCGCGGCAGGTCGAGCAGCCGGCTATCCGGCCGCGCCACCCCGTCCTGGAACGCCTGCGCATACAGGAACGGCTTCAGCGCCGACCCGGGGGAGCGCACCGCCCGCGTCAGGTCCAGCGCGCCCGACCGCGCCTCGTCCCCCCACCGGCCGGACACCAGGGCGCGCACCTCCCGCGTGGCGGCATCGGCGACCAGGATGGCGACCGAGGCCCGCTCCGGCAGGGTGTCCAGGCGGCTGGCCACCAGGCGCTCCAACGCCAGTTGCAGCGGCAGGTCCAGCGTCGTGCGCAGCACC
>CAXTFY010000281.1:1174-7627 GCA_964243265.1 uncultured Acetobacteraceae bacterium
CGGCTTGTCGGCACCGGCACGCCCGCGGCGTCGGCCAGTACGCGGTCGCGGACGCGCTCGGCGGCGAGGGGGTGGCGGTCCGGGCGCAGTCCCTCCGGCCGGCGTGGCAGGGCGACCAGCAACGCGGCCTGCGCCGGGTCGAGCGCGGCGGCGGAGGCGCCGAACCAGGCGCGCGCGCCGGCCCGCACGCCCTCCAGGTTGCCGCCGTAGGGGGCGAGGGTCAGCCAGATGCCGAGCACGCCGGCCTTGCCGTAATGCCATTCCAGTTGCAGGGCGCGGGCGGCCTCGATCAGCTTGCTGCGCAGGGTGCGGGGGCGCGGCTCCAGCAGGCGGGCGGCCTGCATGGACAGGGTGGAGCCGCCGGACACCACCCGGCCGGCGCGCACCGCCTGGCCGACGGCGCGCAGCAGGGCCAGGGGATCGACGCCGGGATGCCGCCAGAAGCGGTGGTCCTCGGTATGGATCAGCAAGTCCAGGAAGGGACGCGACACATCGTCCACCCCCGCGCGGAAACGCCACACGCCGCCGGGGGCCGGTAGCAGGGCGACCAGCCGGCCCCCGCGGTCGAGCACCTCCGTCCCGACCGCGTTCAGCCGGGCCAGGTTGGGCGGGAACAGCCGGTCAAGCGTCCAAGCGCCGCCAGCCAGCACCAGCACCGCCAGCAACAGCCCGGTCGCGGCCCATTTCCCCTTCACTTCCGCAAAGCCACGCCAGCCGCCACCACAGAACGCCACCTGCCTGCCTGCTCCCTCTTCCTCCGAGAAAGGGCCGGGGTGAGGGAGGCCGAGAGCACCGGACCTCGCCAAATGGGAAGCGGACCTTGGCTCTTAAAACGGCGGGGGCTGGCCCTTGCCGCTTCCCTCACCCCGGCCCTCTCCCGGAGGGAGAGGGAGCAGCACCTTGAGTCTGCACGGTCCTATCCGCTGCCAGGACGGGGCCACGCACCGCCGTCACTCCGCCGCCTGCACCTGCACCCGGTTCACCGCCTGCCGCGCGAACACGCTCGGCCGGTACATGTCCGACAGCGCCGCCCCCGGCATCTCGAAGTTCCCCGGCGTCACCGCCCGCAGCCGCACCGCGACCCGAAAGCTCGGCTGATCCGGGGTCAGCGCCAACACCGCGGCAAAGCGGTCATCGGCTGCCGGCTGCGCCTCCGTCTCCGACAGCTCGCCCAGCCAAGCCATCCCCGGCGCCTTCCCGGCGTCCATCAGGCCCACCACCTCCCACCCCGCCGGCAGGCCCTGCAGCATCTGCGCGTGATGGTCCTGCCCGTCATCCGCCCGCCCCTCGACCAGCAGCACGAACACGGTGTTCTGCCGTAGGTTCGCCAAGTCCAGCGTGTCCCCGGCCGTGGTATAGAAGTGGCGGCTGACCCGCATCCCGGCCCGCGCCGCCGGCAGCGCATCCACCGCCACCCCCGACGCCGATACCGACTGCCACACCGCCCGGTCGTCCAGGTTGCGGACCACCGCCGGTCCCTCCAGCACCGCCGAGGCCATCGCCGCCACCGCCAACGCCTGCCCGTTCACCGACACCCGGACCTGCCGCCCGTCACGCCCGAGCACCCCGGCCGCCGCAGCCGCCCAGGCTTGCTCCTGCGTGCTCAACAGATCCGGCTTCAGGTCGGCGCCCGGCATGGCAGCCAGCAGCGCCGGCAGGCGGTTCGGCAACAGGCCGCTCTCCTTCAGCAGCACAGCGATGGCCATTTGGTCGCGCAACGCGCTGCCGCGGTCCACGTACCAATCCCGCCGCGCCGGCGCATCCAGGGCAGCAGCAAAGGCGGCCTCGGCCCGCGGCCGGTCGTTCGACAGCGCCAACGCCGCACCGAGCTGCGCCCGCGCCAGGGGCGTCGGCAGCTTGTCCAGCGACTCCGCCAGGATGCGGTTCGCCCCCGCCCGCGGCTGCCCGGCCAGCGCCAGGACATACAGCCGGTACGCCTGGTCGGCATAGGCCGTCGGATCGCCGGGGCTGTCGGACAGCCCGTCCACCATGAACTTCACCGCGTCGGCCACCGCCCCGTCCGGCACCGCCGCCCCCGCCGTCCGCGCACGCAACAGGAACTCGAAGGCGTAGGAGGACAGCCAGCCCTCCGCCTCCCCGCTGGCGGTCCACAGCCCGAAGCCGCCGTCGTACCGCTGCCGGTCCAGCACGCTGGAAACGATGTTTTGCAACCGCCCGGCCCGGTCCGGCCCCGCCGCAGCGCCATCCGGCAGCACGGCCAGCGGCAGGCCCTTGCTGCTGGCCTGCTCCAGGCACAGCAGCGGGTAGGCGTCCAGGGACCGCACCATCGCCGCCGGATCATAACGGACCGGCCCGCCGAAGCTGACCCGCGCCGACCCGGTGCCGGGGATCATCCGGTCCAGCGCCGGCACCACGCGCGCCTCCGCCCGCGGCCCGATCTCCCCGGCGCTGACGATGTTGGCCATCGCCCGCGCCGGACGCACCAGGATCGCCGCCTCCCGCTGCACCTGGAACCCGCCGGGTCCGGTGACGGCCAGGTGGATCACTCCCCGCCCCACCCCGGTCGCGTGCAGCACCACCGTTCGCACCACCTGCGCGCCGGGCGCCAGTGTTGCAGTCAGCCGGGGGTCGCCAACCAGCGCCAACGGCCCCTCGACGGAGACGACCGCCACCGCCTCCCCCGCCGGCAGGTCCAGGTTCTGCATCTGCACCGCCATCCGCGCATCGTCCCCCGGCGCCAGGAATCGCGGCAGCAGCGGCTCGGCCACCAGCGGGTCGCGCACGAACATATCGACCGCCGCTGCACCGACCTGGTTGCCGGACCACGCAACCGCCATCAGCCGCACCTGGCCGTTGAAGTCCGGCAGGTCCAGCGGGATTTGCACCACCCCATCCGCCCCCGCCTGCATCGGCGGGGTGAACAGCGCCACCACCTTCTGCGGGATTTCCGGCAGCGCGCTGCTGCCGTCGTCGCCACCCTGCCGCAGCGTGGTCGCATCGCCATCCGCCGGCAGGATCAGCCGCCCCCAATCATCGCGGATATCCAGCCCCAAGGTGCGGCGGCCGAGAAAGTGCTTGGCCGGATCAGGCGACACGAAGCCCGTCAGCCGCAGCACGCCCTCGTCCACGGTGGCGAGGCTGACCCAGGCCCCCGGCAGGGTCCGCACCGGCACCACGACGCGGCTGCGCGGCAGCGTCTTGTCCGGCGCGGCGATGGCCAGCGCGAGCGTCCGCGCCGCCGGGTCGATGCCCACCCAGGCCAGCCCGATGGCGCGCGTCGGCCGGGTGCCGTCCCCCGCCTGGAACACGTGCACGGCCACGTAGGCGCCTGGCCCCCAGGCCGCATCGACCGGCACATCCAGGTCCGCGCCACCGGCGGGGATGTCCACGTCGCGCAGGCTGTACACCCGGTCGGTCACCGCCAGCACCGTCGCGTGCCCGGCGAACGGCGCCGCCACGTGCACCCGCGCCGTATCACCGGGTCGGTACAGCTTATGGTCGGTAGAAACATCCACCTTGTCCGGCGTGTCCGGGCTGTCCGACTGCACGAAGCCCGCGCGGAAATGCACGCTGGTCATCGCCAGGCCCCCGCGCTCGACCACCTCCATCCGGTAGCGGCCGAACCCCAGGGTCTTGGCATAGTGGAACGGCGCATTGGCGGGGATCTGGATGTCCAACGCCTCCAGCGGCTCGTCGCGCCACACCGTCTCGTACCGGGCCAACTGGCCCCGCATCACCAGGCGCCAGTCCGGCCGCTCCCGCACCAGGCGCAGCCGGGCCGGCACGGCGATGCGCTGCCCGGCCGGAGACACGGCGGCCACGTCGAACCCGGCCTCCCCATTCGCGTCGATGGCGTCGGCGAAGCCCGGCTTGATGCCGATCAAGGTGCCTGCCGGGCGCACGGGAATGCTGGCATGGACATGGGCGGCACGGCCGGAGGGGTCATCGACCGACACGTCCACCTCCGCCCGCACCGGGCGCGTGCTGTCCGGGGCGCGCTTGAGCAGGATCGGCAGGCTGCTGCGCCCCTGCGCGTCGGTATCTGGCAGGTCGATGTCCTGGCTGTCGGGCGCGAACTCCTCGCCATCGGCGCCGATGCGGTAGCCGGCCAGCGCCGCCGGCGGCACCGGGTCCGGCACCAGGCGCAACGTGGCCTTTCCCGTCAGGTTGGCCGCCGGGGCGCCATACAGGAACCGCGCCGTCACCGGCAGCGCATACGCCTGGCCCGGCACGATCTCCCCGGCCGGCGTAGCCTCCACCGCCATGCGGTCCGGCACGAAGGCATCGACGCGGAACTCCGTCTGGCCAATCGGCGGGCGGGCGGGATCGGCCAGCAGCTCGACCGTCCAAGTCCCCGCCGGGGCCGAAGCCGTCAGCGGCACCGGCAGGTGGATCGCCGCATCCGGCCCGCGCGGCGGCACCACGTCCAGGAAGGTCTGCCCGTTCGGCCGCTTCACCCGGACATGCGCCGGCACCTCCGCCGGCTGCCCGGCGGCGTCGCGCAGCAGCGCCATCAACTGCACGGTCTCGCCCGGCCGGTAGATACCGCGGTCGGTCCAGGCAAAGGCGTCCAGCGGCCCCGGCTGCGGCGCGCCCTCCACCCCGCGGTCGGACAGGTCGAACGCGGCGGCTGTCAGGTCCAGCGCCACGAAGTCCTCGCCGAGCGTGCCATGGATCGCCTGCGCCGCCTGCGGCCCGGACCCGGCCAGCAGCGGCGCCGGAAACCGCGCCACGCCGTCGGCATCCGTCGTCGCCGTCGCCAGCACGTCGTTGCTGCGGGCCAGCAGGCTCAAGGCCACGCCCGGCCGCGGTAGCGCGTCGGCGAAGCTGCGGACCTGCACCGTCAGCCCGTCCGAGCCGCGCCACACCGTCGGCGCCAGGTCGGTGCGGATCACCACCTGCACCGCTGACGCCTGGTACTCCGACGTGCCATCCCCCGGCAGCGCCAGCACCAAGTACGCGCCAGCCTCGCCGAACACGTCCGGCAGCGGCAGCGCCGTCCGCATGACCTGGTTCTGCACCATGTGCGGGATGTCGGCCTGGCCCTCCCAGACGATCTTGCCGTTGTCCTCCTGGCCCGTGAAGTTGTACTGCTCCAATTCGCCGCCCAGGTGGAACTCGCGCGACCAGGGCACCAGGTTGCGCTCGGTCAGCCGCAGCACGCGCAGCTTGACGGTGGACAGGTTGATGCTGGCCAGGCTGATGCGCGGCGCCTGGCCGCGGGGCAGCAGGAACATCCGGCTGTCGAAGATCAGGCGCGGGCTGCGGTTCGCCATTGCCACCGGCAGCACGATGTCGGTGTTGAGCCGCAGCCCGTCCTCGCCGGGCATCCCCGCGCGCAGCGTCACCTGCGTCGTCGTGCCCAGCCGCAGCCCGGCGATGCAGATGCTGTCGCCCTCACGGGTGATGGCCGCGCCGGGCACGGGGGGCTGCAGGCGCACCCAGTCGCCGGGCACGAAATCGGCGCGGCGGGCCGGGGCGGTGGTGAACTCGATGCAGGCGGTCGGCGGGTCGGCCTCGGACTCGGTCTTCACGGTGCGGACGCGGATGCCGGCAGCCTGGCGGGCGTCGGCCAGCATCTTCTTATAGCCCGCGTCGTCCGGCGCACGCTCCAGCACGGCCTCCAAAGCGGCGATGGCGACCTCCGGCCGGTCCATCACGCGCATGGCGTCGGCGATGGCCAGCAGCGGCGGGATTTCCCCCGCCCCGGCGTCGGCGAGGACGAACGCCTGCCAAGCCGCCTGCGCCGCCCGGACGGCATCGGGGGGGACGCGGTGCAGTTGCGCGCGGGACAGCGACAGCCAGAGGCCGGTGTCCGCATCGCCGCCGCCGACCCGCGCCTCCAAGGCCGTGACCACGCCCGCCCAATCGTTGCGGCGTTGCGCGTCTGCGGCGCGCTGCTCGGCGGCCTTCTGCGCCTGGGGCGTCAGCCCGGCCGGGCTGCGTGCCTTGAGCGCCGCCGCGTAGGCGTCGGCGTCACGATCCAGGCCCGGCACCCGGAAATCCGCCGCCAGCACCGGTCCAGCCAGCAGCACGGTGCAGGCCAGGAGAAACAGCAGTCGGCGCATGGCAGCCTCGGGGCTTTGGGTTCGGGGGAGCAACGTAGCTTGCCGCGCGGCTAGATTGCCAGCCGGGGATTTGGCAACAGCGCAGCACCGATCTTCCAGGTGCCTGGTTGCGGGCGACAGACCGGTCAGTATGGCTTTTCACGTCGCATGGCCGTGTGGCATACAGCTTGCGATGGCTGGACGCCTCTGACCGATCGGACGCCTGATGCACGCCTCCCGCCCTCCCCATCCTGCCGGGTGCGCCTGCCGCGGCGGCGCGTTGTCCTGCGATGCCGGCGCTGGTGGCCTGGGCGCGGCGGCGGTGCGGACGGCGGTCGAGCGGGCGGCGTTCGGCGGCGTGGCTGGGCGGCGCCGGGCCATCCAGGTGCTGGGCGCGGCGACGGTGGCCGCGGCCATCGACCCGGTGTTCCCCGTCCTGCGCGCG
>CAXTFY010000282.1:0-7605 GCA_964243265.1 uncultured Acetobacteraceae bacterium
GCTGGCGGCACATCCCCCTGATGACCCTGCCCGGCATGGCCGACCGCTGCCTGCGCATCGGCAGCGCCGGCAAGACCTTCAGCCTGACCGGCTGGAAGATCGGCTACGTCACTGGCCCGGCGGCGCTGTGCGGCATCGTCGCCAAGGCGCACCAGAACCTGACTTTCACCACGCCGCCCAACCTGCAACGCGCCGTGGCAGTCGGGCTGGCCAAGGGGGATGACTACTTCGACGCGCTAAGGGTGGGTCTTGGGGCGAAGCGGGACCGGCTTGCGACAGGGCTGGCGTCCATTGGGTTCGGCATGTTGCCGTCCATGGGCAGCTACTTCGTCACCGCCGATTTCAGCCCGTTGGGGTTCCACGGCGACGACGTAGCGTTTTGCCGGCACATCACCGAACAGGCGGGGGTAACGGCCATTCCGGTCTCAGCGTTTTACGAGGGCGACGCGCCGGGCCATTACGCGCGGTTCGCGTTCTGCAAGCAGGATGCGGTGCTGGATGCAGCCGTTGCCCGGCTGTCCCAACACTTCGCCGGGCGGACGACGGAACAGCGGGCTGTTGCAGGGATGTAACCGCCCCTCCGGCGTCACGGAGAGCAGCGCCTTTCACCCGAGGGTGGGGCAGCTCGGCTGCTGTTGCGGTCCTAGGCGGAAGCCCTGTCGTGCGCCAAGCGGTATCCACCCTCGGTCGTGACCAAAAGCCGGGCGGCGTAGGGGTTGGTCTCGATTTTCTGCCGCAGGCGATAGACGTGGGTTTCCAGGGTGTGCGACGTCACGGTCGATTTATAGCCCCAGACATCGGAAAGCAGCATCTGTTTGCTGACCGTTCCGCCGCTGCGCATCAGGTGGCGCAGGATGTCCACCTCCTTCGCGGTCAACCAGATGCGGGTTCCGGCCTCGTTGACCAGCAGCTTGCGCGCGGGATGGAAGGTCCAGGGTCCCAGCGGGAACACCGCGTCCACGCTGCTCTCGTGATGGCGCAACAAAGCGCGTAGCCGGGCTGCCAGGATCGCAGGGCGGACCGGCTTGGCCAGGTAGTCGTGCGCACCGGACTCCAACCCGCGCACCTCGTCGGCCTCGGAGTCCTGACCGGTCAGCAACACCATCGGCATGCGGTGGCCGGCCGCGCGCAGCTTCTTGCATAGGTCGCGCCCGTCGCCATCCGGCAGGTTTACGTCCAGCACCAGCGCGTCGAACCGGCAGGCCCCGCAAAGCGCCTCCGCCTCGGCGACGGTGGCGGCCTCGGTCGGGTCGAACCCGGCGTCTCGCAGCCACTCCGCCATTGTGGACCGAAACTCGTCGTCGTCGTCCAGCACCAGCAAGGGGGGGACACTCATCGGAATGGTCCTTTCTGGTCAGCCAGCGTCCAACTGTCGGCAACGAAGAGAGTTGCAGGGCAGCACGCGCGTGCCGTGGGCATCCACGGCCAGGCAGCAAGCATGGTGCGGAACTTCGTTTTGGCGTCTGACTTCAGGACGGACTCGCTGAATTGCGTCAGGACCGCTTGACGGGCGATCGCCAGGTTTCCCAAAATTGCACCTTTGGCAAATCCGCATTCAACAAGTGCGCATTCCCTGCCCATCATCACGCCGCGTTTGCCGGGGAGTCCACCACCACGACGATGCGATTGGCGGTCGCCTCTGCGGCGGCCATTGCGGCTGAGAGATTGGGCCGCGTCCCCGACGCCACCAGCGGCAGAGCATGGCCCGCAGCCTGCGGCCCCTGGCGATGCACGAGAAATCGGGATGATCCGCCGATAATGGCGACCGTCAGCCGGCATGGGCCAGCTTCTGAAATGAATACGCCGCCGCTGGAGGGCGTCCAATTGAATCTCTGCATCTCGGCAGTCCTACGGGCAATCTCTTCCACCCTTATAGGAGTGGTGCCGGGCATAGTTGCGCGTAAGTTGCGACTAGACAACAAAAAATACCCGAAAGGTTAATAATACGTGGCGCCCACCGAAATTAAATCCGGTACCGTACGGTGTTTTGTCCATTACCGTCTAGATTTCGGATGCTTTGAAGCAGATGGCAGCGGTACTATGCTTTAACAGCAAATCGAGCCGATCGTGCAATCCCCGACGTTGCTGCCGCAAACCGGCTGTTGGCCAAGCCGAAGCTGCCCCTATTCCGACCGCAGCGCCGCCCGTAGGCTGCCCATCGCCTCGGGGTCCTCCAGCCAGGCTAGGCGCTGCGCCGCCAGCGTGGCGAAGCGGTGCAGCAGCGCGCGGCGCCGGGCCGGGGCGAGGGGATGCGGCGGCGCCTCGCGCACGATCTCCGCCTCGGGTCCGCAGGCGACGATCAGGCCGGTGTCCTCCGGCAGCAGCGCCAGCGGGAAGTCGCCATCGACGGCGAAGTACAGCGCGTCGGAGAACTCGCGGTACTCCGGCCACTTGGCGTCAGTCTGGAAGTCCCGCGCCCCGGACTTCACCTCGATGCAGACGAACCCGCCATCGCCGCGCAGCGCCAGGATGTCGGCCCGGCGGTAGTTGGGCAACGGTACCTCATGCACCGGCGACCAGCCCATCTGCACGCACAGCCGCGCGGCGGCGCGGCGGATCATCAAGGACCGTTCAGGAAGGCTCGGTGCGGGGGGCAGGTCCATGCCCCTATCATACGCGGCGGGAAAACCGCGCCAAGCGGGGTGGAACCTGTGGGCTATACGGGCTTACATGCCCGGATGGTCGCCACGCGGTTCGCCGTCGCCATCCACATCCTGCTGTTGCTGGCCTGCCGCATGGAGGGGCCGGCCACCAGCCTGCGCCTGGCGCGCAGCGTGAACACCAACCCGGTGGTGGTGCGGCGCATCACCGGCCTGCTGGCGCGCGCCGGGCTGCTGCGTGTCCGCCGCGGCCCCGGTGGGGCGGAGCTGGCGCGCGCGCCGGCGGACATCTCGCTGGCCGACGTGTGGCTGGCGGTGAACCCCGGCTGCGCCCGTCCGCTGCTGCCGGTGCACGCCCACCCGGACCAGGCCTGCGTCGTCGGCCGCAGCGTCCATACGGTGCTGGGTGAGGCGTTCGCGGCAGCAGAGGCGGCGATGCGGGCGTCGCTGGGCCGCACGACGCTGGACACGCTGGTCGGGGAGCTGCTGGCGGTGACCGGCCAGAGCCAGGCCCATGCACAGGGTGCAACAGCTCAGCCTGCCTAATTCCTCGGGGCAAGGGCCGGGGTCGTGATTGCAGCCGCCCCGCGGCTAGGGCGCCAGCAGGCGGTCGATCGCCAGCGCCAGCCGCACGTCCCGCGCCGAGAGGCCGCCGGCGTCATGCGTCGTCAGCACGATGCCGACGCGGCCATAGACGTTGGACCACTCGGGATGGTGGTCCTGCGCCTCCGCCAGCAGCGCCACGCGGGCCATGAAGCCCCAGGCGGCGCTGAAGTCCGGGAAGCGGAAGTCCCGCGCCAGTGCATCGCGCTCCGGCAGCAGGCGCCACAGCGGCAGGCTGCTGGGCAGGGCAGCGCGGGCATCGGGTGACAAGGGCTGCATTTGTGTTGCTTTCCGGGCCGGGTTGGGGCGGATACGCGCCATGCCAAGCTATACCCTGCCACCCGCCGCCGAGGATATCGCCGACCTCGCCGACCGCGCCCTGGCCGCCATCCCCAGCCCCCTGCGCGCGCACGTCCACGGCGTGTCGATCCTGGTAGAGGAGGTGGCGGACGACGAGACCCTGGCCGAGCTGGGCATCGACAATGCCTGGGAGCTGACCGGGCTATATCGCGGCATCCCGTTCGGCCAGGCCGGCGCCGGGGAGACGCGGCAGGCGCCCGACCTGATCCTGCTGTACCGCGAGCCGATCCTGCTGGAATGGATCGAGACCGGGGAGGACCTGTTCCGCCTGGTCCGCAACGTGCTGATCCACGAGATCGCCCACCATTTCGGCTTCAGCGACGCCGATATCGATGCCCTGGAAGCGGACCTCGACTGATGGCGGCCCGGCGCGTGATGGACCTGATCAACCGGCCGCAACTCGCAACGCGCGTGCTGATCGCCGTCAACGTGGCGATCTACGTGGCCATGGTGCTGTTCGACGGCTCGCTGACGCCGAGCGGCCGGACGATGTTCCGCTTCGGCGCGATGTGGAACGGGGCGCTGCCGGACGGCGAGTGGTGGCGGCTGGTCTCGGCCGGCTTCCTGCACTTCTCGATCCTGCACCTGCTGTTCAACATGTGGTGCCTGCTGGCCTGGGGGGTGCTGGTGGAACGGCGGCTCGGCACCGCCTGGTTCATGCTGCTGTATGCGATCTCCTTGCTGGTCGGCAACCTGGTCAGCGCGCTGACCCACACCGGCCCGTACTTGGGCGCTGGGGCGTCGGGCGCCATCGCCGGGCTGCTGGGGGCGTTGCTGTACCTGGCGTTGCGCGGCAAGGCGGAGCTGCCGCTGCAAGCCGTGGTGCTGACGGTCGGGCTGAACGCCGCCTTCAACGCCAACTCGTCCGGCGTGGACTGGCGCAACCACCTCGGCGGGTTCACCGCCGGCATCGTGGTCTGCCTGCTGCTGGAGGCCGCGTCGGGCGTCGCCCTGCGGTTGTTCCGCTGCAAGTTCCCCGAGTGGGTGAAGCTGGACGCCGTACTGACCCTCCCCGTGCTGGCGCTGCTGCTGCACCCGGAAAACCCGGTGCGCGCCGTATTGCTTCTGCTGGAGGCGGCGCTGGTGCTGAAGGCGGTGGACCTGCTGCTGTGCCTGCGGCGCGGGGTGGCGATGGTGGCAGGCGGCTTCCTGGCGGTGGAGGTGGCGCTGCTGGCCGTGCTGGCATCCGGCGCCGGCCCAGTCGGGCTGGGCGTGGCGGCGGCGCTGGGAGGCGCCAGCGTATGGGCGCACTGGCCGCCGCTGCGCCGCGGGTTGCGGGACCAGGGCTTCATCGCCGCCGGGCTGCAGGCAGAGCGCGGGCGGGTGCGCGGGCTGTAGCCCTCCTCAGCCCCTGTTAACAAAGGCCCGCTAGGGTGGCGGCATGCCCGCGTCCCCGATTGCGTCCCTGGCCAAACCGGACCCGTCCGCGGCGCCGCCGGACCACTGCGTGTTGCAGCATATACTGTTCCGCCTCTACACGGAGGCGGTGTTCCGCCCGGCGGAGGACGACGGCGTCCCGGTCATGGTCATCGCGATGGGCACCGCCGCCGCGGCCCTGCCCCTGAAAGCCCTGCAGGCCGAGTTCCGCATCGAGCCCGGCAGTCCCGACGGCCGCATGCTGGCGCAGATCGCGCAGGCGCTGGGTTTCGTGTCCGAACTGCGGCTGGGCGACCCGCTGCCGCTGGAGGTGCTGGGCGGCGGCGCCAGTTGGCAGCCCAGCGCCGCACACCAGCGCGTGGCCGAGGAGCGGCTGCGGCTGCAACTGGGCGCCACGCTGGCCGATGGCGCCCTTGGTCCCGGCCCGGCCTGGGTGCTTGCCAAGCCGCAGGCGGTGCTGGCCGCCGCCGCGGTGCCCGGCGCGGTCGTGCGCCTGCAATCCGCCAGCGTGGCCGCCGCCGGGATGCTGGCGCTGCCCAATGCCGCCGCGGTAGCCCGGCTGCTGGCGGAGGCGGCGTACGAGATGGGCTTCATCGAGGCGCTGCGCGACCGGCTGCTGCGCCGGGTGGGCGTGATGCTGACGCGGGTGGAGGCGCTGGCCGCCACCGTCGGCCGCAGCCTGGGCGCGCAGGAGATGCTGTCGCGCGTGCGCCGCCTGGGCGTCATCGCACAGGCGCGGATGTGCGCCCGCTTCAATGAGGTGGAGGAGCTAAGCGCCCAGGTGCTGGACCTGCTGCGCGACCTCAAGATCAGGCGGCTGACGATCCAAATGCACCGGGACTGGCTGTATAGCAGCCTGCGCGCCTGGGAAGGCATCCTGCTGGCGTGGGAGACAGCGGGCAATGGCTGGTCGCATGACACCTGGACGCTGCTGCGCCGCACGTATCGTTTTCTGGCCGCACGCTTCATGCCGGTGCAGGAGTGGCAGCTTGTCAACCGGGCGCACCAGGCGGACGAAGCGGCAAGGCAGCCGATGCTATGGTAGGGCGCTGCCGGCCGTTCGGGTTTCAAGGACCTGATGCGGGGACGTGAGCGCCTAATCCTCCAGGTGCAGCTCCCTGCCTTGGTTCATCACTGCCTACAACCGGTCCATCTCCCGGTCGAACTCCGCCCACAGCGTCGCACCCTCGGCAGCAGGTCCTTGCCGTAGCGGAAGGCGTTGTCCTCGCGGATGATCGACAGCATATCCGTCCAGGGCATCTCGAGCGCGCCGCGCACCAGCGCCAGCGTCGCATGCAGGCGGGCGCGGACCAGGGCAACAATTTCCGCGCTGGGCGGCTCGGGGGGGTGCTGGCCTGGGCGTCGAACAGGTCGGCTTGCTGCGCTGACGTGCGTGGCTGGAACCGCTGCTCGCCGACCGCCCGGACCTGCTGCCGGTGAGGATAGAACATATGCAAGGCTTTTCGAGAGTTGGCTGCGTCGCCATTTTGTTGTGCAGCCTGCTTGCTGCATGCTCGACCTACCATGGACCGATCACCAATGCCCCTGACGGCGAGCATGACATTGGTAAGCCCGTGGGTCCGGATTGAGGCTTCCCGCCTCTGGCCGTATCCTCGCCCGCGTGCGGCACGGCGCGGCCGTTGTTATAAGGTGGATGCTGGTCGCGGTCGGTCTGCTTAAGGCCAGAAGCTTCGGGCTGGCGCGACGCTTAACGTTGACGACGGTGCTGGGGCTGGGCAACACCAGGCGTGTCGGAGTAACGATGCCAGCCCGAGGCTTCATCCTGAACATGATCAAACTACACTGACTGCTATCCTTCGAGAGCGCAGCCGGTCACACACCTGGCTCACCCGCAAGACCAGCAACTGTAACAAGCCCCGCGCTCGCTCCCTCGCTTTGTGCGCCCCGCCATGCCGCGGCAAACAGGGGCGCAGGAGGCGCGGATGCCTGTTCGGACCCTGGCGGAGGGAGACCCGGCAGCAACTAGGCGTTGCGGCACATCGTCCCCATCGCCAGGGAGGCAAGCCAATTAGATGTCCTGCCAAGGTGCTGACTGCTCCCTCTCCCTGCGGGAGAGGGCCGGGGTGAGGGGGTCTTGCTTGCGGAGCAGCAGGGCGTCGGTGTCGATGCGCCGCAGCTCTCCTTCGCCAAGAACCGCGCTACGCGACCCCCTCACCCCAGCCCTCTCCCTTTGGGAGAGAGAGTCAGCGCCGCCCTTTGCGACAGCCACGCGCGGAGGGCGGGAATGCCGCCCATGAAGCCCCGCGCGCTCCGCAGCATCGCCCCACCCAGCCGCTGGCGGCGCGGCCCCGACGCCGACCTCAGCCGCATGCCGGTCAGCCTCGACCTGCGGGCGCTGTCGGTCGCCGAGGGCGTGCGCGCCGCCCTGTCCGTCGCCGTCCTGGTCGCGGCCAACGAGTGGCTGCAGTTCCCGCCGCTGAACGAGGCCGCGCTGGCCGCCCTGCTCACCTGCCTGTGCGACGCCGGCGGCCCGTTCCGCCGCCGGGTGCCGGCGCTGCTGGCGTTTGCGGCGTTGGGCGGGCTGCTGACCGCCGGGTTCGGGCTGCTGCGCCCGCTGGGGCTGCCGGTCGTGGTGCCGGTCGCCTGCGCCGTGATCTTCTGCACCAGCTTCGTCCGCGTGTGGGGGCAATCGCCGCTGCAGGTC
>CAXTFY010000283.1:0-7597 GCA_964243265.1 uncultured Acetobacteraceae bacterium
ACGCCGATCACGCTGTCGATCATCGGCTGCGTGGTGAACGGCCCCGGCGAGGCGCTGATGACCGACATCGGCGTGACCGGGGGGGGCAATGGCCGGCATATGGTGTATGCCGCCGGGCGCACCGACCACACCATCGACGGTGGCGACATGGTGGAGCACATCATCGAGCAGGTGGAGCGCAAGGCGGCGGAGTTGGCCGCGGCGGCCCCGGTTGCTGCGACGGCGCCCGCTTCTGGGCCCGCGTCCGAGAGGGTGGCGGCGGAGTAATCTTGGCAGATTTGCAGCCGGTCCGCGGCACCCGGGACCTGATTGGCGACGATCAGCGCCGCCACGCCTATGTGATCGACACGGCCCGCCGCCTGGCCGGGCTGTATGGCTTCGACGAGTGGGCGACGCCCATCTTTGAGGAGACACGGGTGTTCGCGCGCACGCTGGGCGACACGTCGGACGTGGTGACAAAGGAGATGTACACCTTCGACGACCGCGGCGGGGACAGCATCACCCTGCGGCCGGAGAACACCGCCGGAGTGTGCCGCGCCCTGGTCAGCAACGGCCTGACGCAGTCGCTGCCGCAGAAGGTGTTCTATGCCGGGCCAATGTTCCGCTATGAGCGGCCGCAGAAGGGCCGCTACCGCCAGTTTCACCAGATCGGCGCCGAGCTGATCGGCCCGGCGGAGCCGCTGGCCGACGCGGAGGTGATCGCATTGGGCTGGCATATCCTGCAGGACCTGGGCGTCAGCGGCGATACGGTGCTGGAACTGAACACCCTGGGCGACGCCGAGAGCCGCCGCGCCTACCGTGATGCGTTGGTGGCCCACTTCGGCGCCCATCGCGACGCGCTGTCGCCGGATAGCCAGGAGCGGCTGGAGCGTAACCCGCTGCGCATCCTGGATAGCAAGAACGAGGGCGACCGGGCCCTTGTGGCGGATGCTCCATTGATCCAGGCGGTGCTGACGCCGGAGGCTGCCGCATTCTACGATGCCTTGCGCTTGCAGTTGTCCCGGCTAGGCGTGCCGTTCCGGGAAAATCCGCGCATCGTCCGCGGCCTCGATTACTACAATCATACTGCGTTCGAGTTCGTCACCGACCGCCTGGGCGCACAAGGCACCGTGCTGGGCGGCGGGCGGTATGATGGGCTGGTCGCGCAGATGGGTGGGCCGCCCGTCCCCGCAGTCGGCTGGGCGGCCGGCGTCGAACGGCTGGCCATGCTGATGCAGGCGCCGCCGGACGCGCCGAAGCCGGTTGCGGTGATCCCGCTCGGCGACGCGCAGGAAGCGGCGGCGCTGGATGCGGTGCAGGCGCTGCGCCGGGCTGGGGTGCGGGCGGAGATATCCTATCGCGGCAACATGAAGCGCCGGATGGAGCGGGCGAACCGCATCGGCGCCCGCGCCGCGGTCATCATCGGCGATGCCGAATTGGCGCGTGGCGTGGCGCAGGTGAAAGACCTGGCGACAGGGGCGCAGGCCGAGGTCGCGCTTGCCGGGCTGGCGGCCCATCTCGCCTTGGGTGGCGGGGCATGAGCGGTACCCTGGACTACAAGCTGGACCGCATCGTCGGCCGTGCCGCGGAACTTGGCGCGCAACTCAGCGAGGGGCTGGGCGGCGACGGCTTCTCGCGCGCCAGCAAGGAATTGTCGGAGCTGAACCCCATCGTCGAGCGCATCGGCGAGCTGCGGGCCGCCGAGCGCGCCCATGCCGAGGCGGAAGCCATGCTGGCCGATCCCGAGATGAAGGACTTGGCCGAGGCCGAGCTGTACGAGTTGAAGGACCGCCTGCCTGCCCTGCGTCACGAAATCCGGCTTGCGCTGCTGCCGAAGGATGAGGCCGACGCCCGCAGCGCCATCCTGGAAATCCGCCCGGCGGCCGGCGGCGACGAGGCCGGGCTGTTCGCGGCCGAACTGTTCCAGATGTACCAGAAGTACGCGGAGCAGCACGGCTGGAAGGTGGAGGTTTTGGAGTACGCTGATACCGGCCTGGGCGGCATCAAGGAGGGCGTGGCCGAGATCACCGGACGCAACGTGTTCGCCCGGCTGAAGTACGAATCCGGCGTCCACCGCGTCCAGCGCGTGCCGGCCACCGAGAGCCAGGGCCGCATCCACACCTCGACGGTGACGGTCGCCGTGCTGCCCGAGGCGGAGGAGGTCGATGTCGAGGTGAACGAGACCGACCTGCGCATCGACGTGTACCGCGCGTCCGGCGCCGGCGGCCAGCACGTCAACAAGACGGAGTCGGCCGTCCGCATCACCCACATCCCCACCGGCGTCGTGGTGGCGATGCAGGAGGAGCGCAGCCAGCACAAGAACCGCGCCAAGGCCATGAAGATCCTGCGCGCCCGGCTGTACGAGGCGCAACGCAATAGCCTCGCCAACACCCGCGCCGCCGACCGCAAGAGCCAGGTCGGCACCGGGGACCGCAGCGAGCGAATCCGCACCTACAACTTCCCGCAGGGCCGGGTGTCTGACCATCGGGTGGAGCTGACGCTGCACAAGATCGACCGAATTATGCAGGGCGACTTGGACGAGATCGTCGATCGCCTGACCGCCGAGGACCAGGCGGCGCGACTCGCCGCGCAGGAATGACCGTCGGCGAGGCGTTGCGCCACGGCGCGGCGCTGCTGGCGGCGGCGGGGGTGGACAGCCCGCGGCTGGAGGCGCGGTTGCTGCTGGGCCATGCCGCCGGGCTGGCGCCGGATGCTCTGCTGCGGCATCGGGACGCGGCGGTGGACGCCGCCGCCTATGCCCTTTTTCTGTCGCGCCGGGCTGGGCGGGAGCCGTTGGCGCTGATCGTCGGCCGGCAGGAGTTCTGGAGCTTGCCCTTCGAGGTGTCCGCCGCCACCCTGATCCCTCGCGCGGACAGCGAGACGCTGATCGAAGCGGCGGTGGCGGCCCGTCCAGACCGGCAGGCGACGCGCCGCATCCTGGACCTGGGCACCGGCACCGGCTGCCTGTTGCTTGCCGCGCTGACCGAGTTCCCGTCCGCCTGGGGCGTGGGCACGGACCTGGCCCCGGCCGCCGCGGCGCTGGCCCGGCGCAACGCACAGGCGCTGGGGCTGGCGCACCGCGTGGCCATCTTGTGCGGCGATTGGGACGACGCGATCGACGGGCGCTTCGACCTCGTGCTGAGCAACCCGCCCTACATCCGCACCGCCGAGATCGCCGGCCTGATGCCGGAGGTTGCATGGTACGAGCCGCGCCGCGCCCTGGACGGCGGGCCGGATGGCCTGGGTGCGTATCGCATCCTGCTGCGCCGGCTGCCCAGCCTGTTGCAGCCCGGCGGGACCGCAGTGATCGAGCTGGGCATCGGCCAGGCTGCGGACGTCACGGCGATGGCGTCCGGCTTCCACGCCGTCCAAACCCGGCCGGATTTGGCGGGGGTTCCCCGGGCGCTGGTGATCGAGGCCGGCACATGAGAAAAAGTTTGGCAGAACGGACCGGGGACACTACGTTGCGCTGGGAACGCGGAGCCACGTCGCATCCCGTCCGTGCGCGTTGGCGGCGGACACCTGGCCCCACCTGCCTGATCGCTGGGCTTCCCTGATCGGGCATCTGACGATCATTTCCGCCGTGGATAGGTGCCCGACCATGCGCCCCGCGGCGGCTGCGAACAGGAAAGCATCCCCGACGAATGAATATGAAGCGTATGCGCGGCCGGAACCACCGGGGTAGCGGCGGCCAGGGCAGCGGCGGCGGTGGCGGCGGCGGCCCGATCCGGCACCAGAGCGGCAATGTGCCGCTGAACCGCAACCATGTGTTTGACAGCATCGGCCCCGACCTACGGGTCCGCGGCACCTCGCAGCAGCTATTTGAGAAATACTTGCAGCTTGGCCGCGATGCGACCAGCGCCGGGGACCGGGTAATGGCCGAGAGTTACTTCCAGCATGCCGAGCACTATTTCCGCATCCTGAATGCCATGAACCAGGCCGCGCAGGCCAACAGCCAGGCGCCGCAGGGCGGCCAGCCCGGGGGGCCGCAGCGCCGCCAGC
Organism: uncultured Acetobacteraceae bacterium; assembly: GCA_964243265.1. Classification (GTDB taxonomy): domain Bacteria; phylum Pseudomonadota; class Alphaproteobacteria; order Acetobacterales; family Acetobacteraceae; genus DASWOJ01. Next base: position 3,982 of record CAXTFY010000283.1, read on the forward strand.
AGTACGAGCCGCAGTCCAACGAACCCCAAGCCAACGAGCAGGGGCACGGCGAGCGGCAGGAGACGTATGACGACGAGGATGACCAGCCCGCCCAGGGCGAGGCTGTCGTCGAGACGCGCGCCATCCCGATCGCCGCGGCGCCACCGGAGAGCTGATGCCGGCTGCCCCTGGGTCAGACCTATGAGGGCGTATCGTCATTGCGAGCCGCGCTTGCGGCGCGGCAATCTAGGTGGGCCAGCACAGCCTATGCCGATCTGGATTGCCACGGTGAAGCCGGCTCGCAGTGACAGCCTGGCCTGGGTCAGGGCCAAGGGCAATTGGCATGATCGGCCGTCGCGTCCAGCGCCGACCGTAGCCGCTGCGTCTCCTCCCCGTCGAACAGGCCGCGGCGCAGCCCCAAGTCGATCAGCACTAGGTTGACGTTGAACTTGAAGTCGTCGGTGCGCCGCACCCGGTCCAGCGCGTGCGACAGCGGCCATAGCTCGAAGCTCTCGACCTCGCCGTCCGCCGGGCGCGGCACGAAGCTCTCCGGCAGCATCAGGTCATAGCAATGTACCCGGTCGCGGCGCAGGCCCTCGGGACGGTCCATGGTGTAGGACAGGACGGCAACCGGCTGCGCGGCCTGCATTAGGCCTGGCGGGATTGCGGCTTCCTCGCCGGCCTCCTTGACTAGGGTTTGCAGTGGCGTCAGCCCGGCCGGTACGCCGCCGGCGGCGATGTGGTCCAGCTTGCCGGGGTCCAGCAGCTTGTCGGCGGCGCGGCGCGCGACCCACAGCCACACGCCGTCGGACCGATGCACCAGCCCGTTCAAGTGGGCGCCCGTGGCGCTGATGCCGAAGGCGGGTAGGGCGCCGCGGTCGATGGTGGCCAGCGCCGGGCCATCCGGGGTGGCGCGGACGTCGAACGCCTCGTTGCGCCAGCGGAAGTGGCCTGCGCCGGCCAGGCTGCGCGCGACGGCGTGAAGGCGGCTGGCGGGCAGGTCGATGCCCTCTGCGTCCAGCGTGGCGCCGAGTGGGCGCAGTGCCTCCGCCAGGCTGGGCTGCATCCAGCCGACCTGAGCGCCTTCCAAGCGGAACGGCAGCCTCCCGCCTGGCAAGACGGCGTTGTTGCAGGCGGCGATGTGGCGGAGCAGGTCAGGCATGATGACGTTATAGGGGCAATCCCGGTGCTTCCCAGATTGCATGCCTTTCCGAAAGGGGCCGCACTCGCCACATGCCGGGTATGAGTCCCCTCGACACTGCTCCCCCGGTCCTGGCCGGGCAGGCGCCGCGAACTGGCCTGCAAACCGTTGCCTCGCTGCTTCCGTATCTGTGGCCCAAGGGCGAGACGCGGTCGCGTGTCAGCGTCGTGCTTGCAGTCATCATGCTGGTGCTGGCCAAGGTCGCCACGGTTTATATCCCTATCGTGTATAGCAAGGCCGTGGACGCCTTGGCGCCGCGCGGGCATCCGCTGACGATCCCGCTGGGCCTGATCATCGCCTATGCCCTGCTGCGCGTCGCCTCCGCCGGGTTTGCCGAGCTGCGGGACGCCGTGTTCGCCGCGGTGCAGCAGAGCACGGTGCGCAAGGTGGCGCTGCAGACCTTCCAGCACCTGCACCGGCTGTCGCTGCGCTTCCACCTGGACCGGCAAACCGGCGGCCTGTCCCGCTCCATCGAGCGCGGCACGGTAGGGATCGAGGCGGTGCTGCGCCTGGCGGTGTTCAACATCCTGCCGACGCTGCTCGAAGTGCTGATGGTCACGGCAGTGCTTTGGAAGCTGTTCGACTGGCGCTTTGCCGCCGTGACGTTCCTGGCGGTGGTGCTTTATATCGGCTTCACGTTCGGCTTCACCAACTGGCGCGTGCGGTTCCGGCGCACGATGAACGAGACCGACTCCGACGCGCAGACCAAGGCCGTGGACAGCCTGCTTAACTTCGAGACGGTGAAGTACTTCGGCAACGAGGCGCACGAGGCCCGGCGTTTCGACGAGGCCCGCGCCCGCTATGAGCGTGCGGCGGTGAAAAGCCAGGTGACGCTGAACATGCTGAACCTCGGCCAGGCTGTCATTATCGCGGCGGGCCTGGGCCTGGTCATGCTGATGGCGGCCGATGGCGTGCAGGCGGGGACGATGACGGTCGGCCAGTTCGTGCTGGTCAACACCTACCTGATGCAGCTTTACCAGCCGCTCAACTTCCTGGGCTTCGTGTATCGGGAGATCAAGCAGGGCCTGGTCGATATGGAGCAGATGTTCCGCCTGATGCATGTCGGGCAGGAAGTCGCCGACCGGGCTGGCGCCGCGGTGCTGCCGCTGCATCCCGACCCGGCGCACGCTGGGACCGTCAAATTCCGCGATGTCCATTTCGGCTACAACGCCAACCGGGAAATCCTGCGCGGCGTCAGCTTCGAGGCGCCAGCCGGGTCGAAGCTCGCCATCGTCGGGCCGACCGGCGCAGGGAAATCGACCATCAGCCGCCTGCTGTTCCGCTTCTACGACGTGACCGAGGGCGCGGTGGAGATCGACGGCATCGACGTGCGCGACATGACGCAGACCAGCCTGCGCGCCGCCATCGGCGTGGTGCCGCAGGACACCGTGCTGTTCAACGACACCATCGGCTACAACATCGCCTATGGCCGCCCCGGCGCCTCCCAGGCCGAGGTCGAGCGTGCCGCCAAGCTGGCCCAGGTGCACGACTTCGTGCTGCGGCTGCCAGAGGGCTATGACACCCGGGTCGGCGAGCGCGGCCTGAAGCTGTCCGGCGGCGAGAAACAGCGTGTCGCCATCGCCCGCACTATCCTGAAGGACCCGCGTATCCTGATCCTCGATGAGGCGACGAGCGCCCTGGACAGCCGCACCGAGCGTGAGATCGAGACGGCGCTGCGCACCGTGGCGGCCGACCGCACCACGCTGGTCATCGCGCACCGGCTGTCCACGGTGGTCGATGCCGATGAAATCCTCGTCCTCGCGGAGGGCCGGGTGGCCGAGCGCGGCACCCATTCGAGCCTGCTGGCGCAGGATGGGCTGTATGCCCGGATGTGGGCGTTGCAGGCGGAGCAGGGCGAAGCTGTGGAAGCGGTGGCTGCGCAGTAGCGCCGGATGGGGTTGGATCGGCCCGGCAGGCGGGGTTGGATAGCACCGGCCCAGCGCCATCTACCGAAAAAGGAGTTCTTGCCCGATGTCCACCGAGTCCAATGGCGCCTCACAGCACCATGCCGAAGCCCCGCCCGCTGATCTCAGCCATGCTGGCGCCGTCGTGGACAAGGCCATCGAGTATATGATGGGACAGAACTTGAGCGCGCTGGCCATTGCCTCGGCGCTGCTCGGCGGCTCGATGGGGTTGTTGGCCCGCAGTATGGGCGACGATGCCATCGTGGGCGTGTTGCAGAACGCGGTCGCCAGCATCCGCTCAGGTGAATTGCGGGCGGAGCATGGGCCGCACGAGGGCACGTCGGGCCGCGCCTAGCTGGCCCGCCTGGGTTGACGTCCGTGGTCCGTCCCGGCATAACCCGCGCCTTGACCGCCGGGGCATGCCCCAGGGCGGCGCCCTGAATTAGGATTGCACCATGTCCCGTCGCTGCCAGTTCACCGGCAAGGGCGTCCAGTCTGGCAACAACGTCAGCCACGCCAACAACAAGAGCCG
>CAXTFY010000284.1:0-7578 GCA_964243265.1 uncultured Acetobacteraceae bacterium
GCGCATCAGGCCGAGGCCGAAGCGGTGCGAGGTTTTGCGGCCATCCAGGGTGACGTGGATCTCCACGAACAGGCAGCCGCGGTCCTCGTTCGGGCGCAGGCTGCACCAGCCGTTGGAGAGCTTCTCCGGCAGCATGGGCACTACGCGATCGGGGAAGTACACGCTGTTGCCGCGGGTGCGCGCCGCCTGGTCCAGGGGGGAGCCGGGGCGGACGTAGTGCGCCACGTCGGCGATGGCGACGATCAGGCGGAAGCCGGTGCCGTCCGGCTCGGCGAACACGGCGTCGTCGAAGTCGCGGGCGTCCTCGCCGTCGATGGTGATGAGAGGGGTGGCGCGCAGGTCCTCGCGCTTGCCGAGCGGGACGGCGCGGGCGCGGGCGGCGGCGGCCAGGGCGTCGTCGGAGAAGTCCTGCGGGATGCCGTGGGCGTGGATGCAGATCAGGCTGACGGCGCGGGCGTCGCCCATGCGGCCCAGGCGCTCGACGATGCGGGCGGGCTTCAGGCCGTAGCTCGCGGCGGGGAGGGGTTCGGCGACGACGATCTCGTCTGTTTCGGCGCCGCCGTCCTCGCCGGGGGGGATGCGCCACTCGGCCTTGGCGCGGCGGTCGGTTGGGACCAGGCGGCCGGGGGCGCGGAACACGCCCAGGATGCGGCCGGGTTCGTCGGAGAGGCGCTTGAGGGTGCGGCCCTCCCACTTGCCGTTGCCGATCGGGTTGATGCGGGCCAGCACGCGTTCCCCCGGCGCCAGGGCGGGCTGGCCGCGGCGTTCGGGGGCCATCAGGACCATCGGCGGCGGACCCTCGGCGGTCCACTCGACGGGCCGGGCTATGGCGTCGCCGTCCGGGTCGGTCCCGGTGACCCGCACGATGATGGCGTCCGTGGAAAGGCCGGGCGGGGTGAAGCGGCGGTGTCCGGCTGGTGCGATGGCGCCCTCCTTGGCGAGATCAGACAACAAGGCGCGCAACGGTTGCCGCAGTTCGGGGCCGAGGCCGAACTCCCGCGAGACCTCGCGCTTCCCAACGCGGCCGGTGGCTCCCTGGATGAAGCGTCGGACGGCATCGCGGCTTGGGAGGCCTGGCGTGTCCTGGCGGTGGGGCACCCTAGGCTGCCGACGCCTTGGCAGGCTTCGAGGCGGTGGGCGGCGACTTGGCTGGGCCGGCCTTTGCAGTGGGCTTCGGCGCGGCCTGCTTCGGTGCTGCCGTTTTGGCTGCCGACTTCGCAGCGGTTGCCTTTTTGGCCGCGGGCTTTTTCGCGGGTGGCTTCTTCACCGCGGGTTTCTTCACTGCCGGCTTCTTCGCTATAGGCGGCTCGACGCCCGGTGGTGATGCAGCCTTAGCTTTCTTCGCGGGAGCCGCTTTCTTCTTTTGACCTGGCTTGGCCTTGAGCACTTTGCCCTTCTCAGCCAGCAGGGCGACCACCTCGTCGAGGGTCACGTCGGCCATCATGACATCGCGCGGCAGGTTGGCGACGCGTTGGCCGTGCTGGGCATAGGCGCCGAACCGGCCCTTGCGCACGGTCACCGGCTCCGCGTCGGCGGGGTGCAGACCCATCGAGCGCACGTTGTCCAGCTTCTTGGCCAGCACATCGACGGCGCGGTTCAACCCGACCGCCAGCACGTCGTCGTCGGCGTCGAGCGAGCCGTAGATGGCGCCCATCTTCACGTAGGGGCCGAAGCGGCCGATGCCGGCCTCGATCACCTCCTTGCGCTCGGGGTGAACGCCGACGATGCGGGGTAGGGATAGCAGGCCGAGCGCCTGATCCAGGGTCAGGCTGTCGCCCTCGACCCCCTTGGGGAGGGAGGTGCGGCGGGGCTTGTACTTCTTATCGTCGGGGTTGGCCTCGCCCTGCTGCACGTACAGGCCGTAGGGACCGCGGCGCACCGTGATGGGTTCACCGGTTTCGGGATGGTGGCCCAGGTCGCGCTTGCCCTCGCGCAGGGTTTCGCTGCCGTCCTCCCCGGCGTCGATGGCGAGGCGGCGGGTGTACTTGCACTCCGGGTAGTTGGCGCAGCCGATGAAGCTGCCGTGGCGGCCCAGGCGCAGGCCGAGCCGGCCCTCGTGGCAGGCCGGGCATAAGCGCGGGTCGGCGCCGTCCTCGCGGACCGGGAAGAAGTGCTCGCCGAGGTCCTGGTCCAGGGCGTCGATGACGTCGGATATTTTGAGGTCGCGGGTTTGCTCGACGGCGCGGGAGAAGTGTTCCCAGAAGGCCTGCATCACCTCGCGCCAGTCGGCGCGGCCGCCGGAGATGTCGTCTAGCTGCTCCTCCAGCGAGGCAGTAAAGTTGCTGTCCACGTAGCGCTCGAAGAAGCTGGTCAGGAAGGCTGTCACCAGGCGGCCGCGGTCCTCGGGGACGAAGCGCTTGCCCTCCATGCGGACGTAGTTGCGGTCGCGCAGCACGGTGAGGATCGAGGCGTAGGTGGAGGGGCGGCCGATGCCCAGCTCCTCCATGCGCTTGACCAGGCTGGCTTCGGAGTAGCGCGGCGGGGGTTGGGTGAAGTGCTGGTCGGCGGCGACCGTGCCGAGCTGCAGGGGGTCGCGCTCCTGCATCGGCGGCAGCATGCGGCTTTCATCGGCAGCGGCGGCGCCCTCCGGGGCGTCGTCCACGTCCTCGCGGTACAGCTTCAGGTAGCCGTCGAATGCTGCGATGGAGCCGTTGGCGCGCAGCCGCGCCCGGGCGCCGGCGATGTCCACGGCCACCTGGTCCAGCTCGGCCGATTGCATCTGCGAGGCGACGGCGCGCTTCCAGATCAACTCATAGAGCCGCTGCTGTTCCGGGTTCAGGTAGCGGGCGACGCTGTCCGGGGTGCGCTCGACCAGGGTGGGGCGGACGGCCTCGTGTGCCTCCTGGGCGTTCTTGGCCTTGCTGACGTACTCGCGCGGTGCGGCGGGGACGTAGGTGTGGCCGTAGGCGTCGCCGACATGCTCGCGAATGGCCATCATGGCTTCCTTGGCCATCTGCACGCCGTCGGTCCGCATGTAGGTGATCAGGCCCGTCGTCTCGCCGTCTAGCTCGACGCCTTCATAGAGCTGCTGGGCGCAGCGCATGGTGGCCTGGGCGCCCATGCCGAGCTTGCGGCTGGCCTCCTGCTGCAGGGTGCTGGTGGTGAAGGGCGCGGGCGGATGGCGCTTGACGCGGCGGCGCTCGACGGTGGCGACGGTGAAGGCATCGGCCTCGGCGGCGGCCTGGGCGCGATGGGCCAGCTCGGCGGTGTTCAGGTCGAACTGGTCCAGGCGCTTGCCGTCCAGGTGGGTCAGGCGGGCGGTGAAGGGAGCGCCGGCGGGGGTGCGGAGGTGCGCCTCGACGGTCCAGTACTCGCGGGGCTTGAAGACCTCGATCTCGGCTTCGCGCTCGCAGACCATGCGCAGGGCGACGGACTGCACGCGGCCGGCGCTGCGGCTGCCGGGCAGCTTGCGCCATAGGACGGGGGAGAGGGTGAAGCCGACGAGGTAGTCCAGGGCGCGCCGGGCCAGGTAGGCTTCGATCAGGGGCTGGTCGAGCTCGCGGGGGTGGGCGATGGCGAACTGGACGGCGGACTTGGTGATCTCGTTGAAGGTGATGCGGTGGACGTGGACGCCGCGCAGGGCCTTCTTCTCATCGAGCATGGCGCGGACGTGCCAGCTTATCGCCTCGCCCTCGCGGTCGGGGTCGGTCGCTAAATAGAGCGTATCCGCACCCTTCAGCGCCTTGGCGATGGCGGCCACTTGTTTGTTGCCGCGCTCGTCGGCGGCCCAGTCCATAGCGAATCCTTCCTCCGGCCGTACGCTGCCGTCCTTTGGGGGCAGGTCGCGGACGTGGCCGAAGCTGGCAAGGACCGTGTAGTTGTCGCCAAGATATTTGTTTATTGTCTTCGCCTTAGCAGGCGATTCGACGACGACGACATCGGTCATGAGGTCCTTTACGCGGCGCGAGCCGGGTGAGGCGCCCTACTCGATCAGAGCGACTTGGTTACCTGGCAACATTTGGATGCGATGGCTCAGTTCCAAGGCCATCAGGGCACCCTGCACCGCGTGCACCGACAACTGGCAGCGCCGCATCAAGTCGTCAACCAGGGTCGGCGACGGGCTGAGCAGCGGTACGACCTGCGCAACGACCGCGGCCAGGTCCGGCGCTGGGCCGTCGTATGGTGCCGGGTCATCGGCGAAGCCGGGCGGCGGGGCGGACATGTCCAATGGCGGCAGGTGGGCGGTCACGTCGGCGGCGCTCTCCGTCAGGTATGCGCCATCCCGCAGCAGCGCGTTGGAGCCGCGGCAGCGGGGGTCCAAGGGGGAGCCTGGGACGGCGAACACTGCTCGGCCCTCGTCGAGCGCGACCTGGGCGGTGATCAGGCTGCCCGACCGCGGCGCGGCCTCGATCACCACGACACCCAGCGCCAGGCCGGCGATCACCCGGTTGCGCCGCGGGAAGTGCCGGGCCTGCGGGGCGGTGCCCAATGGCGCCTCGGCCACCACGGCGCCGCCCTTGGCGATGCGTTGCTGCAGGTTGGCGTTCTCCGGGGGGTAGGCGATGTCGACGCCGCCTGCGACTGCGGCGATGGTCTGGCCGGTGCGCAAGGCTCCCTCATGCGCCGCGGTGTCGATGCCGCGCGCCAGGCCGGACACCACGACCAGGCCGGAGGCCGCCAGGTCGGCGGCGAGAAGCTCCGCCATGCGCTGGCCGTTGATGGAGGCGTTGCGCGCACCCACCAGGGCCACTGCGCGCTGGCTCAATAGCGCCACGTTGCCCAGGACCGACAGCAGCGGCGGGGCGGTGTCGAGCTGCGCCAGGACCGCCGGGTAGCCCGGGCCGTCCAGGAACACCATGCGGCCGCCCAGCTTAGCCAGGGCGGCCATCTCGCGCTTGGCGGTGGAGACGGACGGGACGGTTGGGTCGCCCGCCTTGCCGCCGGCGCGGGTCAGGCCGGGGAGGGCGTCGATGGCCTCGGCTGCCGTGGCGAAGCGTTGCAGCAGACGGCGGTAGGTCACGGGGCCGACGCCATCGGTGCGGGCCAGGCGCAGGCGGTCGATGGCTTCGGCGGGGGGCAAGGCGGCCGGGGTCGATGCCGCCGGGGTCACCGGGGGCGGCCGATGCGCGGCTCGGTGCCGGCGAGCAGGCGGCGGATGTTGCCCTCGTGGCGCACGAAGACGATGACGGACACCACGGCGACGGCCAGGGCGGACGCGGGGCCGCTCCATGCCAGAGTCAGCACCGGCGCGAGGGTGAAGGCGATCAGCGCACCGGCCGAGGACAGCCGGGTCAGCCGGGCCGCGAGCAGCCAGGCGGCGCAGCAGGCGATGCCGACGGGCCAGGCGATGCCGAGGATGACCCCAAGCCCGGTGGCCACGCCCTTGCCGCCCTGGCCGCGCATCCAGACCGAGGTGCAGTGGCCCACCACCGCCGCCACGCCCGCTAGCAATCCGGCCGTGGGGTCGGCCCAGTAGGCGGCCAGCAGCACCGCCGCGGCGCCCTTGCCGCCGTCGAGCAGCAGGGTCAGCGCGGCGATGTCCTTGCGGCCGGTCCGCAGCACGTTGGTCGCGCCGATGTTGCCGGAGCCGATGGCGCGGATGTCGCCCAAGCCGGCCAGGCGGCTGAGCAGGAAGCCGAAGGGCACGGAGCCTGCGAGGTAGCCGCCGAGCAGGGATAGGACGGCGATCACCCGAACACCCGGCGGCCGGCCTTCCAGGTGCCGAGCACGCGGCCCTCCAGCGCCCGGCCGTCGAATGGCGTGTTCGGCGCCTTGCCGGGCAGCAGGCCGGCCTCGACCTTCCAGATGCGTTCCAGGTCGAACAGGCACAGGTCGGCGGCGGCGCCCTTGGCCAGCCGGCCGGCCGACGCGCCGAGCCGCTGGGCCGGACGGGCCGTCAGCAGGTCTAGCGCCTGCATCAGCGGCAAGCCGTTGCCGTGGACTTGTGCCAGCGTCACGCCCAGCAGGGTCGCCAGGCCGGCGCCGCCGGGGGTCGCCAAGGCGAACGGCAGCCGCTTGTCGTCGGCGTCGCGCGGCTGGTGGTCGGAGGCGATGGCGTCGATGGTGCCATCCGCCAGGGCGGCGCAGACGGCGAGCCGGTCTGCATCCGGGCGCAGCGGGGGGGAGAGCTTGGCGTAGGTGCGGAAGTCGCCGATGGCGGTCTCGTTCAGGTCGAAGTAGGGGGGCGCGGTGTCGCACGTTACGTTCAGGCCGGCGTGCTTGGCCCGGCGGATCAGTTCCAGGGCCTCCGCGGTCGAGACGTGGGCGAAGTGCAGCGCGCCGCCGGTCAGCGCCGCCAGGCGGATGTCGCGGGCGACCAGGATCGCCTCGGCGGCGGCAGGGATGCCGGGGAGGCCCAGGCGGGTGGCGAGTTCGCCCTCGGTTGCGGCGCCGCCTTGGGCCAGGGCGGGGTCTTCGGGGTGCTGCACCACCAGGGCGCCGAAGCCGCGGGCGTAGGATAGCGCCATCCGCATCATGCGGGCGTCGCCGACCGCGCGCTGGCCGTCGGTGAAGGCGACGGCGCCGGCCTCTCGGAGCAGGCCGATCTCGGCCATTTCTTCGCCGCGGCAGCCGCGGGTGATGGCGGCGTAGGGGAGGATGGTCAGGCTGCCGGTCTCCTCGCCGCGGGCGCGCAGCAGGCGGACCAGGGCGGGGTCGTCGATGGCGGGCAGGCTGTCGGGCAGGGCGGCCAGGGTGGTGATGCCGCTGGAGGCGGCGGCGATGGCGGCGGAGGCGACGGTTTCCCGGTACTCGTAGCCGGGTTCGCCCAGGGCGGCGCGCATGTCCACCAAGCCGGGGCATAGGATGGCGCCGTCGCAGTCGATCGTCATCGCGCCGTCGGGGCGTCCCAGGCCGGGGCCGAAGTCGGCGATGACGCCGCCACGCACCAGGAGGTCGCCCTGCTGGTCCAGGCGGGTGGCCGGGTCAATCAGGCGGGCGCCAGAGAACAGGATGTCGGACAGCAAGGCGTCAAGCATTGCGGCGGCCACCGCGGGACAGGACGTCCAGCACGGCCATGCGGACGGCGACGCCCATCTCGACCTGCTCGCCGATGACGCTGTGGGCGGGGTCGTCGGCTACGGCGCTGTCGATTTCCACGCCGCGGTTCATGGGGCCGGGATGCATGACCAGAACGTCGGGCTTGGCGCGGGCGAGCTTGGCGGCGTCCAGGCCGAAGAAGCGGAAATACTCGCGGGCGCTGGGGACCAGGCCGCGCGACATGCGCTCCTTTTGCAGGCGGAGCATCATCACGACATCAACGCCTTGCAGGCCGGCGTCCATGTCGTGGAACACTTCTACACCCAGCGCCGCCGCGGCGGCCGGGATCAGGGTCGGCGGTCCTACGACGCGGACCCGGCTGCCCATCGCGCTCAACAGGTGGATGTTGGAGCGCGCCACGCGGCTGTGCAGGATGTCGCCGCAGATCGCTACCTGCAGGCCCTCCAGGGTGCCCCGGCGGCGGCGTAGCGTCAGCGCGTCCAGCAGCGCCTGCGTCGGGTGCTCATGCGTGCCGTCGCCGGCGTTGATGACGGCAGAGGATACCTTCTGCGCCAACAGGTTCGGGGCACCGGACTGGTCGTGGCGCACCACCAGCAGGTCGCAGCGCATGGCGTTCAGGGTGGAGGCGGTGTCGAGCAG
>CAXTFY010000285.1:0-7552 GCA_964243265.1 uncultured Acetobacteraceae bacterium
GCGCCAGCAGCAACTGCCCGATCAGCATGATCGCCATCGCCCGGCACATGGGCGTGGAGCACACCTTGGACGACTGGCAGCGCCTGGGCCAGGACATCCCCCTGCTGGCCGACGTGCAGCCGGCCGGGCGCGTATTGGGAGAGGGCTTCTTCCGCGCTGGCGGCGTGCCGGCGGTGATGCGGGAGCTGCTCGACGCCGGCAAGCTGCAGCCGGACGTGATGACCTGCACCGGGCGCACGCTGGGGGAGAACCTCGCCAAGAAGCCCGCCGTGGACCATGAGGTGATCCGCCCCTACGCGCACCCCCTGAAGGAGAGCGCCGGGTTCGCCGTGCTGTCCGGCAACCTGTTCGACGCGGCGGTGATGAAGCTGAGCGTGATCGACCCCGAGTTCCGCGACCGCTTCCTGTCCGACCCCGAGCAGCCCAACGTCTTCGAGGGCCAGGCCGTCGTATTCGAAGGCCCCGAGGACTACCACGCCCGCATCGAGGACCCCGACCTCGGCGTGGACGCGCACAGCATCCTGGTGATCCGCAACTGCGGCCCCGTCGGCTACCCCGGCGGCGCCGAGGTGGTGAACATGCAGCCCCCCGCCAAGCTGCTGAAGGCCGGTATCCACACCCTGCCGACCATGGGCGACGGCCGCCAGTCCGGCACCAGCGGCAGCCCGAGCATCCTGAACATCTCGCCCGAGGCGGCGGTCGGTGGCGGCCTGGCGCTGCTGCACACCGGGGACCGCATCCGCATCGACCTGAACAGCCGCAAGGTGGACGTGCTGCTGCCGCCGGGCGAGCTGGAGGCACGGCGCGGCGCCTGGGTCCGGCCAGTGCCGCAGAACAAGACGCCTTGGGAGGAGATCAGCCGCAGCATGGTCGGCCAGCACTCGACAGGGGCGTGCCTGGAGCCGGCGACGCTGTACCTGGACATCATCGAGGAGCGCGGCGAGTCGCGGAACAACCATTAGCGCCAACCGGGGCGAGGCCTGGTCAACGACCTCGCCGTCGTTATTGCGAGCCGCGCTTGCGGCTTGGCAATCCAGGGCCGCCCGGACCAGGTTTCGTGCTCGTGGCCCTGGATGGCAGTGTCGCTGCGCTCCTCGCAATGACGGGTGTACGGTGGAGCAGCCGGGCCGAGGCTTCTGGCCTTTAAGATAGGAGATACATCGATGTCGGGCAGGCTTGCGGGCAAGACCGCGTTCATCACCGCCGCCGCTCAGGGCATCGGCCGCGCCACCGCCATGGCCTATGCCGCAGAGGGTGCGCGGGTGATCGCCACCGACCTGAACCGGGACGGCTTGGCGTCCCTCGCCGGGCCATCCATCACGGTGTATCGGCTGGACGCGACGGACCCGGCGGACATCGCCCGCGTGGCCGGGCTGGCCGGGCCGGTGGACGTGCTGTTCAACTGCGCCGGCTTCGTCCACCAGGGCACCATCCTGGAAGCGACCGAGGCGGAGTGGGACTTCGCCTTCGCGCTCAACGTCCGCAGCATGTTCCATACCATCCGGGCATTCCTGCCGGGGATGCTGGGCCGTGGCGGCAGCATCATCAACATGTCCAGCGCCGCCAGCAGCATCAAGGGCGCGCCCAACCGCTTCGTGTATGGGACCACCAAGGCCGCGGTAATCGGCCTCACCCGGTCGGTCGCGGCGGACTTCGTGAAGCAGGGCGTCCGCTGCAACGCCATCTGCCCCGGTACCGTGCAGACCCCAAGCCTCGACGACCGCATTGCCGCCAACGCAACCGCGGCCGGGTCGCTGGAGGCGGCGCGGACGGGCTTCATCGCGCGCCAGGCCATGGGCCGGCTGGGCACGCCGGAGGAGATCGCGGCGCTGGCGGTTTATCTCGGCTCGGACGAGACGCAGTTCATCACCGGCCAGGCGGTCGTCATCGACGGCGGCTGGACCCTGTAGAGGAAACCACCATGAAGCTGATGCGTGTGGGCGCGCCCGGCGCCGAGAAGCCCGCCCTGTTGGACAAGGACGGCGCCATGCGGGATTTGTCCGGCGTGCTGCATGACTTCCATGCCGACGCGTTGTCCCCGGCCGGGCTGGCGCGGCTCGCGGAGATCGACCCGGCCACCCTGCCCATGGTCGCATCCGGCATCCGCATCGGCCCGCCGGTGCCGCGCCCGACCAACTTCATCTGCATCGGGCTGAACTATGCCGACCATGCCGCGGAAAGCGGGTTGGCCATCCCGAAGGAGCCCATCGTCTTCCTGAAGTCGCTCGGCGCCTACCAGGGTCCGAACGACGACGTCCACCTGCCCCGCGGCTCCAAGAAATCCGACTGGGAGGTCGAGCTGGCCATCGTCATCGGCGAGCGTGCGGCCTACGTGCCCGAGAACGAGGCAATGCGGTACGTCGCCGGCTACTGCATCGTGAACGACGTCAGCGAGCGCGAATACCAGATCGAGCGCGGCGGCACCTGGGACAAGGGCAAGGGCTGCGACACCTTCGGCCCTACCGGCCCCTGGCTGGTGACAGCCGACGAGGTGCCAAACCCGCACGTCTTGTCGATGTGGCTGGACGTGGACGGCCAGCGCATGCAGACCGGCAACACCGACACGATGATCTTCAATGTGCCGAAGCTGGTCAGCTACTGCAGCCATTTCCTGACGCTGCACCCCGGCGACATCATCAGCACCGGCACCCCGCCCGGCGTCGGCATGGGCAAGAAGCCGGAGCCGGTCTTCCTGCACGGCGGGCAGACCATGCACCTGGGCATCACTGGGCTGGGCGAGCAGACGCAGCGCGTAATTGCTGCATAATCACGAAAAGTCGCGTGCGGAAAGTGATGACGGAACCTGGAAAAGTACTCTAACGTCCGTTGTCCTCAAGCTGGGAGCACGCGATGACATCTGCCACCCAAGTGATTCTCAGCGGCGTGCTGACATTCGGCGTGCCCCTGGCGCTGGCGGTGCGGGAGCTTGTGGCCCTGCGCCGCCCGCCACGGGGCGGCTGGGGTGGCGACGAGCCGCGCGCACCCACGCCGGTCCCGCCGCCCCTGGACCTGTCGCCGGTGCAGAAGCCGTTGCCCGATTGCCTGATCCCGAAGCCGATGGTGAACGCGCCACATCGCCCCCGGGTACTAGAGCCTGCGTAAGCTCGGCGGTTCCGATGTCGTCTGGACCGTGGTTGCCGCTGATGGCGTAAGATCGGTGCATGTGCCTTCCTTCTCCCTTTCCCTCCGGGAGAAGAGCCGGGGTGAGGGCCTAATTCGCCTATTAGGAGACTAGGCCGGCCCGCTTCTAACTCGGCGGGGTTTGGTTTGTGCGGCTTCCCTCACCCCAGCCCTCTCCCGGAGGGAGAGGGAGTAGCAAGCAGTCTGCCTTTTGATTGTGCGTGGCGCCTGGTTCAAAGGGCGGCGAGTTCTAACGCAGCCGCAGTTCCTGCCAGCGCCGGGTCCATCCCGCCATCCTCGCCATGCGCCGCAGCCCCGCCCATTGCTGCTGCAAGTAGGTGCCAGTCGCCAGCGCCTCCTCGGCTGACGGGTCGCCCGTCCGCACATAGGCCCGGTCGAAGTCCGCTGTGCGGAACAGCATGTCCCACCACGGCAGGATCGCGCCGTAGTTGGCGCTGCGCTGACCCGCCGCCAGCACGCCATGGTGCGCCCGGTGGAACCGGGGGGAGATCAGCAGCCGCTCCCCCAACCAGCCGAACGACACCCGGGCATTGGCGTGCGACAGGCTCTCGAGCAGCCGCAGCAGCAGCACCAGCAGGGGGAACTGCAGCGGCGGAATGCCGATCAGCAGGGCGATCAGGGTGAACCACACGAAGCCGATCAGGTCGTCCAGCACATGGTTGCGGTCATCCGACCAGAACGTCATCTGCCGCTGCGCGTGGTGCAGCGAGTGCAGCGCCCACCACCAGCCAAACCGGTGCGACAGCCGGTGCCGCCAATACTCGGCAAAGTCCAGGATCGCCGCATAGGCGAAGAACGTCAGCACATTATGCCCAAGCAGCGCCGGGAACATCCGCTCCAGAGTCGGCGGCACCCAGCCGTGGTCGGTCATCCAGCCGCTCATCGCGACCTGCAACTGATAGAACAGCACGAACGTCACCAGCGGCAGCACGCCGACGCGGGAGATCAGGGTGTAAAGCACGTCCACCCACACGGCCTTGGCATCCGGCCAGTGCTCCACCGGCCGCCACCGTTCTAGTGGCAGGCAGATTGCGAAGGTGATGACCACCTGCGCCAGCCCATAGCAGGCAAACAGCGCCCAGCCGAACGAGATCTCCTCCCACTGCATCATGTCCAGGCTATACAGCGCCGGCAGCAGCACGGTCTCCTGCAGCCATCCCGCGGCGAGGCTGAATGGGTCGATCATCGTGCGGCCACCGCGGCGGGCGCCCCTGTCGTGAGAAAGATGCCGTGCGGCGAGCGCCCGACCTGGATGCTCTGCAGGCCGCCGCTCACGGGGTCCAGCACCGCCACCTTCTGGATGAAGCGCTGGGTGATCCATAGCTTGCCGTCCGGCGCGAAGTCGATGCAGTCGGGGCCGCCGGGCACCCGGTAGGTGCGCTGGATGGCGTAGGTATGGCTGTCCAGCGCCACCGTCGTGCCGTCCACGCGGTTGTTGACCCATAGCGTCCGCCCGTCCGGTGACAGGAATAGCTGATGCGCGCCGCGGCCGGTGTGGATGCGCTGCTCGACCCGGCCGTCCGCCGGGTCCAGCACCGCGAAGTAGTCGGTGCCCATGTCCGCCACCAGCAGCTTGCCGTCGTGCCACATGATCCCGGCGGGGGTGCTGCCGACCTCCGCCGTCCACACCACCGTCTGCTGCTTCAGGTCCAGCGCCGCAACCCGGTTGGTGCCCTGCAGGGTGATGTAGGCCATGCTGCTGTCGGGCGAGTAGGCCAGGTGGCTCGGCATGGTGCTGAGGGGATAGCGGTGTACCAACGCCATCGTGGCCGCGTCGTACACGTCCACCTGGTTGCGGGCCAGGCCGGTGACGGTCAGCCACTTGCCGTTCGGGCTGAACGCCAAGTGATAGGGGTCGGCGACCGGCACCCGCCGCTTCACCTCGCCGGTATGCGGGTCGAGGAACAGCATCTCGTTGCCCCCGGCGTCACCCACCAGCAGGTCGCGGCCGTCGGGGCTGAGCACGATATGATGCGGCTCGCGCAGCACCGGGATGCGGCGCAGCTCCGTGCGGGTCGCCATGTCGACCACGCTCAGGGAGGCGTCCCCCGAATTGAGCACGATGGCGACGTCCGCGGCCCGGGCGGAGGCAACATCAAACAGCAGCAGGAGCAAGGGCAGCACGTAGCGCATGAAAATCCGATCTTGGATGGCCAAGTTAATCTGTCGCTGACATTAGCACGTTCAACCTTGTGTTGCCGCAGCGTTCCCACCGGTGTGCAGGCAGGGTGGACCGGCGTTGCCCTCCCGACGTTGCATTTATGGCACAGCCCATACAGGGCAGGCAGGCTGCCGGCCACGGCGGGCGTGGCCACTGGCGATGTCGAATGTTTTCAACCAGGACAGCTCATGCGGCTTCCACACGCTGGGGTCGGCCAGTCGGCCGGGCGCCGCTACGGACCGGGCGGCACCATGGATGCACACCTGATTATCACGTTTCGTTGATAGGACGGTATTCCGCCAGCGCTTGCAAAACCATCCCGTGAACCGCAAGGGTCATAGCATGTCAGACTCGCACACATCACCGATCCGCATCCTCGTGGTCGAGGACGAGTTCCTGATCCGGCTCACCTTGTCCGAGGCTCTAGGCGACGAGGGCTTCGAGGTGCTGGAGGCGGAAACCGGCGACGACGCCTTGCCGCTGCTGCAGGCCGACACCGACATCCGGCTGCTGCTGACCGATATCCAGCTTCCGGGCACGCTGAATGGCCATGCCCTGGTGCAGCGGGCGCGGCAGACCCTGCCGAACCTGCCGGTGATCTTCATGACCGGACGGCTGGAGCAGGACATGGGTGCATCAGCCTCGCCGTTGGATGTGTTCATCTCCAAGCCTTATACACTGACCGCGATCTGCGACGCGGCAAAGCGCCTGACCGCCGCCGAAGCCGCCTGATCGCGGCGGCTGCCGCGCCCGATGGGCAGCGGCGTATGTAGCGGCTATGGCGCGACCAGCCCGCTGTCCTGGCCGCTGCCGGCCAAGGCGCGCGCCACGAAGCCGGACGCCTTCACGTCCTCGACGAACGCCCGCACGTAGTCTGCCGCAGCGCCGCGCCCGTGCGGCAGTCCCATCGCCTGCTGGATGGACATGAAGCGGCCCGGGATGGCGCGCAGCCCCGGCGTGACCCGCACCAGCGCATCGTTGGGCTGCCGCACCCCGGCCAGCACCTCGGCGCCGCCGTGCAGGAACAGCTCGGCCGACGCCTCCCCCGTGGGCGCCTCCACCAGCGCCGCATGGCGCAGGGCGCGGGCCAGGAACAGGTGGTAGGCGCTGGCCCGGCCGACGGCGACGCGGATGCCGGGGTGGTCCACGGCTTCGACGGTCTGCAGCGGCGACGCCTCGGGCACGACGTAGGTGCCCTCGATCACGACGTAAGGCGTGGTGAACTCGATGCCGGCGGCGCGGACCGGGTCGATGGCCATGAACGCCACGTCCCACACGCCGGACCCGGCGGCGTCGGCCACCTTGCCGGCGCCGTCATACTCCAGGAACGCCACCGGCACCCCCAGGCGGCGGCCCAGCTCCCGCGCCAGATCGACCGTCGTGCCCCGCGGCGCCCCGTCCGCGCCGCGCTGCACCAGCACGGGGTTGCCCAGGTTCAGCGCCGCCCGCAGCGTGCCGGTCGGCGCCAGGACGGCGGCGATGCCGGGCGGCGTCATAGCCCGGCCCCTTCCAGCCGCAGGATCGCCCGCGCGCACGCCTGGGCGCGGGGTACCAGGCTGTCCAGGTCCAGGAACTCCTCCGGGCTGTGCGCGCGTCCGCCGACCGGCCCCACGGCGCAGATCGTCGCCGTGCCCACGCCCGCGGTGAAGCCGCTGTCGGCGCAGCCGCCGGTGAACTCCCCCGCCGTTGGGAACCCGCTGCTGGCGGCGGCTTCGACGTACACGTCGAACAGCCGCTTGGCGGCGGGGCTTTGGGTCATGGGCAGGAACTCGCCCTTGATGGTCAGCTCGGCCCGGGTGCCCGGCACGAAGCTGCGCTCGACGATGCCGCCGATGCGGGCCATCACCTCCTCCCGGTCGGCAGGCTCGATGTAGCGCAGGTCGATCTCGCCCTCGGCCCAGGGCGCCACGGTGTTGACGCTCTGGCCGCCGCGCACCAGGCCGACGTTGACGGTGATGCCGCGGTCCAGCTCGGTCAGGGCATGGATCGCCTGCACCTTGCGGGCCAGCTCTTCGATGGCGCTGATCCCGGCCTCGAAGCTGCCGCCGGAGTGGGCGGCCTTGCCGGTGATCCGCATCAGCATGAACACGCCGCCCTTGCGTCCCGTCACCACGTTGCCGGACGTGCGGCCCGGCTCGCTGTTGAACACGGCGCGGGCGCGGCGGGCTTCGGCCTCGATCACGGCGCGGCCCTCGGGGCTGCCGATCTCCTCGTCGCCGGTGAACAGGCCGACCAGCGGCGCCGGGCTGC
>CAXTFY010000286.1:0-7546 GCA_964243265.1 uncultured Acetobacteraceae bacterium
GCGGCGAACGCGAGCACCGGATGCAGGTGCCCCGGCGCCACCATCATGCCGATGATGCCGGTGAACACCACCAGCGTGATGACGCGCGGCTTGAGCAGGGCCAGCCAGTCGGCTGGGGTCGATTCGTAGGTGGACGCCGAAAGCAGCAAGGGGGACGCAATGTCCCCCTTGTTCACTCCGGCCACCACCAGGGCGGCGTCGGACATAGTACCCCTCAACGGATGCGTGGCAGTTCCTCAAAGGTATGGAACGGCGGCGGCGAGGAAATGGTCCACTCCAACGTCGTGGCGCCCTCGCCCCAGTAGTTGTCGGCCAGCACCACCTTGGAGGTGAAGGTGCGATACAGGACGTAGAGGAAGATCAGCACCGACAGGCCGCCGATGTAGGAGCCGAACGAGGCGACCTCGTTCCAGCCGCGGAAGGCATCGGGATAGTCGACGTAGCGGCGCGGCATTCCTGCGAGGCCCAGGAAGTGCATCGGGAAGAAGGTCAGGTTCACGCCGACGAAGGTGACCCAGAAGTGCACCTTGCCCCAGAACTCCGGATACTGGTGGCCGCTCATCTTGCCGATCCAGTAGTAGAAGCCGGCGAAGATGGAGAACACCGCGCCCAGCGACAGCACGTAGTGGAAGTGCGCCACCACATAGTAGCTGTTGTGCAGGATCTCATCGATACCGGCGTTGGACAGCACCACGCCCGTCACGCCACCGACGGTGAACAGGAAGATGAATCCAACGGCCCAAAGCATCGGCGTATTCATCTCGATCGAACCGCCCCACATGGTCGCGATCCACGAGAAGATCTTGATGCCGGTCGGCACCGCGATGATCATCGTCGCCGCCATGAAGTAGGCGCGGGTATCGACCGAAATGCCGGAGACGAACATGTGGTGCGCCCACACGACGAACCCGACCACGCCAATGGCAATCATCGCATAGGCCATGCCCAGGTAACCAAAGATCGGCTTCTTGGAGAAGGTCGATATAATGTGGCTGACCATGCCGAAGCCCGGCAGGATCATGATGTAAACTTCGGGGTGCCCAAAGAACCAGAACAGGTGCTGGAACAGCACCGGATCGCCGCCGCCGGCAGGGTCGAAGAACGACGTGCCGAAGTTGCGGTCGGTGATCAGCATGGTGATCGCGCCGGCCAGCACCGGGATGGACAGCAGCAGCAGGAACGCCGTCACCAGCATCGACCAGACAAACAGCGGCATCTTATGCAGGGTCATGCCCGGCGCACGCATGTTGAAGATCGTCGTGATGAAGTTGATCGCGCCCAGCAGGGACGACACGCCAGCCAAGTGCAGCGCGAACAGGGTGTAGTCCATCGCCGGGCCGGATTGGTAGGTGCTGTTGGACAGCGGCGGATACAGCGTCCAGCCGGAGCCTGCGCCGTCGCCGCTGTGCAGGCCCAGCATGATCAGACAGAACGCCGGCACCAGCAGCCAAAAGCTGATGTTGTTCAGGCGGGGAAACGCCATGTCGGGGGCACCGATCATGATCGGCACGAACCAGTTGCCGAAACCGCCGATCATCGCCGGCATGACCAGGAAGAAGATCATGATCAGGCCATGGGCCGTCACGGTCGCATTCCACTGCTGGCCACTGGAGAAATATTGCAGGCCCGGCGCCTGCAGCTCCATCCGCATGTGGACCGATAACGCCGTGCCGACGATCCCCGCCAAGATGGCGAAGATCAAATAGAGGGTACCGATGTCCTTGTGGTTGGTGCTGAACAGCCAACGCTTGACGAACCCGGGCGCGTGCCCGTGGTGGTCGTCATGGGTGGCGTGGTCCTGAGTCGTCGCCGACATCGTTCTATGCTCCTTTGCGGGGCTTAATGTTGGTCACTGCCGGGCCTCCGCAACCGCCACTGTACCGGGCTCGCCGGCTGGGGTTGCTGGCGTGGCAGGCGTATTGGAGGCGAACTTGGTCTTCGCAGCCGCGATCCAGGTGGCGAAGTCCTGTTCGGTCATTGCCTGCACGGCGATCGGCATAGCGCTGTGGTTGGTGCCGCAAATCTGGTTGCACTCGCCGTAATAAACGCCGGGGTGGTCCACCCGCACCCAGGTCTCAATGGTGCGGCCAGGGATCGCGTAGCGCTGCACGCCCAGCGAGGGGATGAAGAAGCTGTGGATGACGTCGGCGCTGGTGGTCAGGATACGGATGTTCTTGCCGGCGGGAACGACGACCCGGTTGTCCACCTCAAGCTGGCGAAGCTGCCCCTCCTTCAACTCGTCGGCGGGGATCATGTAGCTGTCGAACTTCACGTCGCCGTTGTCCGGATAGTTGTATTCCCAATACCACTGGTGCCCGACGACCTTGATGGTCATGTCTGCGTCGGCTGTCCGGTCCTCATAGTAGATCAGGCGGAACGACGGGATCGCGATCAGCACAAGGATCAACACCGGCAACACGGTCCAGGCGACTTCCAAGGCCGTATGGTGGCTGACGCGGCTTGCCTTAGGGTTTTTCGATGCGCGGAACCGCCACACGCAATAGAGCAGAAGCGCAGCCACGAAGATCGTCACCGCAGCCATCAGCCATAGGATCATCGAGTGCAGCCCCTCGATCCCGGCCTGTATGTTGCTTTGCGCCGGCTGGAAGCCGAGTTGCCAGTTCTTCGGCGACTGTGCCCAAGCTGGGCCGGCGCCCGCCAGCCACAGGCCGGTGAAAGTCAATGCTGCGGTCCGCAGCCGTTGGATACCCTGCATCTGTCCGTCCATTTCGCCTGCTCCGCCCCGTCACTGCCAACCCGGGGCCTTGCCGGGTGAGGTATCGAAGAGGATGCGTGAGATCAAGCAGTTCGCCGTGGTCCCTAGTTGGGCAGGCGCACCAAGGTGAAAAGCCCCAAGGGTGGAACGGACGCAAATTGAGCGCGTTCCAGGTCATCGGGCGACAGCAGGGCGTCGAATGCAAAGTCCGGATGCCAGCCGAGCTTGCGCGATGCCGGGGCCAGGGCGCGCTCGGCCCACCAGCGCGGGCCGCGCTCGGCGGCGAAGTGGTTCACGAACAGCAGGTGGCCGCCGGGGCGCACGACGCGGCGCATCTCGGCCAGCAAAAGGCGCGGGTTGGGCACGACCGAGGCGACGAACATGGCAACGGCGATGTCGAACGAGCCTTCCTCAAGCCCGGTCGCCTCGGCATCCACCTCCAGCAACGCCTCCACGTTGGTCAGGCCGTCGGCGACCACGCGGGTGCGGGCGAAGGCCAGCATCTCTTTCGACAGGTCGATGCCGGTAATGCGCTTAGCGCCGCTGTAGTGCGGCAGGGCCAGGCCGGTGCCGACGCCGACCTCCAGCACATGCATCCCGGGCAGGGCGTTGACCGCCTCCACCGCGCGGCGGCGGCCGAAGGCGGACACGCCGCCAAATACCAGATCGTACACGCCAGCCCATCGCCGGTAAGCGGCCCGCACGGAGTCGGCATCCAGCGTCGTGTGACGTTGGCGGGGGAGAGCGGGATTAAGTGGAGTTGTCATGTTGGCCAACCCCTAGCCCCCGAGCGGCCGGGGATCAAGGGCCGCCAGGCTTCATGCCGGCGAGCACCGCCCGCCGGATGCGAGCCGCGCAGCCGCTGTCACCGCAAGCTGCGCGTTCGGCATGGCAGTCGATGCTGCGCCCAAGTCCCTACGGCTCTGGAGTGCCACGTCGAAAATGGCTCGCGATGACGGTGCGGATCACGATTGGCGGCGCTTGCGATCAGGCGGCGTCCTCCCGCCGGTCGCGGACCTTCACATACGCGAGGGCGGCATGCTCGGCGCAATACGGCTTGTTGCTCAGCGCCCCGGCATCGCAGAAGCGGAAGCTCGGCGTACCGGGATCACCGATCGGCCAGCAACAGGTTGAGACCCGGTTGCTCGGACGTGGCGGGGCAACGGCACGCAACTGAGGCTGTGGACGTGCGGCGGGACGAACGACCGGCTCCTCCGCAATGGCCGCCACGACGGCTGGGGCTGCAGGCAGGGTCGGTCCGGCGGAGCGCCTGGCCTGCTCGCGCCGGGGTACATGGCCCTCCCCCGTCACCCGGCGGATCGGCGAGGGCCGCGCCGGCAGGTCCAGCCGGTGCGCCTTGCCGACCACCGCATTCTTGGTGACGCCCATGCGCCGGCCGATCTCGGCCGTGGAATGGCCCTCATCCCATAAGGCCCTCAAGCGAAGGATCGTTTCGTCGTTCCAGTCCATCTGGGCCCTCCTTGCGTGTTGCGAACGAAGGAAGGCTAGGCGGGGAGCGTGTGCAAAAGATACCCGGGTTATCCCCAGCCCCACATTATCTTGTGGACAAAAGCATTAAAACAACAACCCCTTGCGTAGCATGCCATGCACGCCCTTCTCGCCATTCACCGTCTGCGTGACATGAAAATCCACTGCTAACGAACAGAACTGATAGGCTTCGTCGGGCGACAAGTTGGACCGTGCGGTGATGAAGGCGATCATCTCGCGCAACGCCTGCTTCATCGCCAGGTCCAGGTCCTCGTTCATGCCCATCGAGATGTAGTGGGTCGGCGACTCGGCCCTGGGATGCCGCAGGGGGGCCGACTGGGCGGCCTTGTGCAGCACCAGGGTGAAGGTGCCGTTCAGGGCCATCTCCAGCGCATTGACGCAGACCTCGCCGTCACCCTGCACCCCGTGGCCGTCGCCGGCGGAGAAGTTGGCGCCAGGGACCCAGACCGGCAGGAACAGAGTGCTACCGGCGCCGACCTCCTTGTTGTCGAGGTTGCCGCCGTGCTCGCGGGGTTCCTTGGTGCTGATCGCACCGTAGGCCGGCGGGGGGGCCACGCCCATTACGCCGAAGAATGGCGACAACGGCAGCACGGTGCCCCAGGGCAGGCGGCAGGTCCCAGCCGCACGGTCCACGGCGATGTGGCTGAGAAAACGCTGCGGGAAGTCCTCCGGCAGGGTGCCGGACAGCGGGCGGTGGCCGCAGAAGCCCCAGTCCGCGCCCAATTCGATGGCGTCGATTCGGACCTCCAGCGTGTCGCCCGGCTCGGCCCCGGCGACAGCCACTGGGCCCGTCAGGATGTGCGGACCCAGGCGGGGCGGATTGGCGGCGTGGATCGCCTGCAAGGCGGGCGGGATATGGAAGCCCAGGTTCGCGGGCGGCAACACATCGGGCGCGCCGGATACGCATTCCAGGGTTACGGTATCGCCGCTCTCGATGGTCAGCACCGGTGGATATTCGGCGTTGAATGTGCCCCAGCGGATGGTGCCTGGGGACGCGGGAACGCGGTGATGGGCCATGGCGAGAACTCCGGCTGATATATGCCGAGTGTCCGCGTCTGGCCTACGCCGTCAAGCCGCCGGTTGTCAGGCCGAACTACCTACCGAGAACGTACGGAATATGACTGGAAGCTTACGCCCCTACCACACTCAATTCACACGACATGAGAGGCAGACAATCCGATCCTGAGTTCAGACCTGAATTGGACCCAGCACCAAAGGGCAGTTCCCGGCGGCGCCGGGCCTGCGCCGGTCGGACGGGCCACCCAAGCAGGGCGGCTCCGTCGTCCAACGGCGGTCAACCGTGGCGGGTGGCCGTCGTCTCGCGCACGGTCGTCGTGGCAGCCGGGCCGGGGATGGTGCCGGTCGGACGCTCGACGGCGCTGGCCTCCATCGAGGCATCGCTGTCCTCGGCCATGTTCTTCTTGAACGACTTGATGCCCTTGGCGAAGTCGCCCATCAGCCC
Organism: uncultured Acetobacteraceae bacterium; assembly: GCA_964243265.1. GTDB lineage: Bacteria > Pseudomonadota > Alphaproteobacteria > Acetobacterales > Acetobacteraceae > DASWOJ01. The sequence continues at coordinate 5,688 of CAXTFY010000286.1, forward strand.
GCTGACCTTGTTGCCACCGCCGAACAGCACGAGGACGACGGCCAGCACGATCAACCAGTGCCAGATGCTCAAGCTACCCATGAATTCCTCCATGCCGGGCCGAACCCGGCGAGACCCCATGCGGGTTGCCCCGCTGTGCCTGTCTCACATGGCGCGCGGCGGGGCGGCTTGCAAGCGGATTAGGGGCAGCCCGGTCCCGCCGCCAGGTCCAGTAGGGCCGGACAAGAGGGTGTGAGAAGCCGTAGGCCGCATGGACCAGGGACTCCAGCGCCGACCAGAGGCGCACGGCGGTCCGAACCTTGTTGGGCGACATGTCCGCCACAGGCTCGTCGTGGCCGATGCGGTGGTGGACCCGGTTGGACCGCCCGGGCTGATCCCGCGGCCCGACATCAGGACAGCACCCACACCGCCCAAGCCGCCGCAGTGCCGCCCAGGATCGCCAAGGCCAGGTTGCGCGTCGCCAGCATCGTCGCCGCCGTCGCCGCGGCCCCGGCCCACTGCTGCACCCCGCCGTTGGCGAGCGCCGGCACGACGTAGCTGATGAACAGCGTGCCGGGAATGTAGCCCAGCATGGCCCGCACCACCGGCGGCGGGCTGATGACGCGGAACAGCCAGTAGCCGCCGGCCCGGGTCAGGTAGGTCGCCAGCGCCATCGCGCCAATCGCAGCCAGCACCCAGGGGTCGAGCGTCATGCGGAATGGTGCATCAGGATGGCCGGGCGCGGTCGCGCAACACGCCGGCTGCGCTGCCAGCCAGGGCGCCGCCGACGATGTACCACGACGTGCCCGGCAGCAGACGCGCCAGCCCCAGCGCCACCGCGGCCGCCACCACCCAGGGCGCAATATCCCGCCCGCCGCGCCACATCGGCACCAGGATCGCCACGAACACCGCCAGTGCCGAGAAGAACAGCGGGTGCCCCGGCGGCGGGCGCGTCGCCGCCCCCAGCAGGTGCCCGGCTGCGGTCCCCACCACCCACACCGCCCACATCAGCCCGCCCGCCCCGAACAGGAACCCGGCGTCGCCCTCTTCCAATTGTACCCGCGCCACCGAGATCGCCCAGGTCTGGTCCACCATCACGAACAGACTGCCCCACAACCGCCAGCCCCGCACCCGGTCCAGCCACGGCCCCAGCACCGGTCCCTGCAACGCCGACCGCAGGTTCACGACGAACGCCGCAAGCGCCGCCGCCAGCACCGGCGCCGGCGTGCCCCAGTGGCTCATGGCCAGCAATTGCGCCGACCCGGCGAAGCAGAGCGCGCTCATCAAGGTGGCCTCGACCAGGGACAGCCCGTGCCCCTGCGCCGTCACCCCGCACACCAGGGCGTACGGCACGATGCCGACCTGCAACGGCAGGCTGCGCCGCGCGCCGTCCAGCACGGCGGCGCGGGAGAACCGGGGACGGGCGCGCGACACCTAGCCCTGCTTCAGCCGGATCACCGCGGCCTCGGCCTCCTCGCGGTCCATGCGCAGCGCCTGCTGCGCCACGGGCTGCGGGAAGCCGGCGCGGGCCAGGGCGCCGATCTCCTTGCGCCGGGTGTCCTCGATCGGCACGTCGGTGTCGCGGTCGGTGCGGAACGGCCCCAGGCGGCGGCGGCGGGCGTAGGCCAGGGCGGCGGCCAGTTCGGTATCGGCCTCCGGCAGGGCGGCGCGGGCGACCTCCTGCGGCACGCCCTTGGCGGACAGGTGCGCGCTGATGGCCCGGCGGGAACGGCCGGCGCGGGTCAGGCTGCGGGCGCGGCCGGCGGCGAAGGCGGTGTCGTCCACCACGCCGGATTGCACCAGGGCGCGCGCAACCTCCCGGGCCGCCAGACGGGACGGCGTGGTGTCCGGCTCGGCGCCGGGTTCGGTGCTCTCCATGG
>CAXTFY010000287.1:0-7545 GCA_964243265.1 uncultured Acetobacteraceae bacterium
TCCATGCACCAACGCCCCATTCACACTGAAATGCCGTGCGGCAGGACGTGGGCGGTGACCGGCGGGGCCGGACCTTCCAAGCGTCGTGCTTGGACGAGGCAGCTCTGTGCGGCGCATCCTTGTGAGAAGCTCGAGGCGCCACGGTCCAGCGTCAGGGCATTCGGGTTGCCGTGCTTCTCCGTCCCACTGTAAGGCCCGTCTCCCGGATCGAACCAGGCGCCCGTGGACAGCCGTACTACGCCTTGCATGATATCGGGTGTGACGATCGCGCCGGCCAGGCAGCGTCCGCGGTCGTTGAACAACTCCACCACGTCGCCATTGACGATGCCGCGCGCGGCCGCGTCGGCTGGGTTGAGGGTGACGGGCTCCCGTCCTTGCACCTTGCCGGCGCGGCTGTAGGGGCTGTGATCGAGTTGGCTGTGCAGGCGCCGTGTCGGCTGATCGGAGAGGAGGTGCAGCGGATAGTGGGTCGCGGCCGAGGCGCCCAGCCATTCGGCGGGTTCGCGCCACACGGCCTGGCCCGGGCAGTCCTCCAGCCCGTAGTCTGCGATGGTGTCGCAGAACAGCTCGATCCGGCCTGAGGGCGTGGCAAGCTTGTGCGCTTCCGGCTCCCTGCGGAATGCGTCCAGCATGGTGATGGGGTGGTCATGGGGCGCGAGACGGATCAGGCCCTCGCTCCAGAACCGCTGGAACGGGGGCAGTTCGATATTGGCGGCGCGCGCCCGCTCGGCGCTCTCGTCATACAAACGGCGGAGCCAACCCATCTCGTCCAGGTCTTCGGTGAAAGCATGGTGGTGCCCCAGGCGCTCCGCGATGGCCGAGAAGATCGCGTAGTCATCGCGCGCTTCGGCAAGGGGTACCACGGCGCGCTGCATGGCGATGACGTGGCCCTCCCGAGTGGCGAAGCCGATGTCGTTGCGCTCCAGCGGCGTCGTGGCGGGCAGCACGATGTCGGCCCGGCGCGCGGTCGGCGTCCAGTAGGGCTCGTTGACGATGATGGTCTCCGGACGGCTCCAGGCGCGTTGCAGGCGGTTCAGGTCCTGGTGGTGATGGAACGGGTTACCGCCGGCCCAATGGACCAAGCGGATGTCCGGATATGCGCGGGTTTCGCCGCGGTAGGTAAACGGCGCGCCGGGGTGCAACAGCATGTCGGCGATGCGGGCTACCGGGATGAAGTCCGGCACCGCGTTGCCACCCTGCGGCAGGGTCGGGCCGCCGAACAGCGGATGTGCGCTGCCCTGCACGTTCATCGGCCCGTAGCCGAGCGCGAAGCCGCCGCCGGGCAAGCCGACCTGGCCGACGAGGCAGCCGAGCGTGATGGCGGCCCAGAAGGGCTGTTCCCCGTGCGAGGCGCGTTGCAGGGACCAGGCCGCGTTGACCAGGCTGCGCGTGGTCATCAGTTCGTCCGCGAGGGTGCGAGTGCGCGCGGCGGGTACGCCGGTGATGGCCTCCGCCCATTCAGGTGTTTTGGCCATGCTGTCTGACTCGCCCGTCACATAGGAGCGTACCCGGTCGAAGCCGACAGCGCAGCGGTCGACGAAGCCACGGTCGAAGTGCGGATGGCGCAGCACCTCGTGGCACAAGGCGAGCATCAAGGCCGTGTCGGTGTTCGGGCGGATCGGGATCCACTCCACCGGGCCGCCGGTGTTCAGGTTGTCGCGCACCGGGCTGATGTTGACGAAGCGCGTGCCGGCCGCCGCCATGGCGCGCAGCCCCGCGCGGGCCCGGTGGTCCCCGGCACCGCCGGAGGAGACCTGGGTATTCTTCAGCGGCACCCCGCCGAACGCGATGAACAGGCCGCAATGTTGCGCCAGCAGCTCCCAGGAGGTGTGCCCGGCACTCAACTGGTCCATCGTCATGACGAGGTAGGGCAGCAAGGCCCGCCCGGCGCCCAGGCTGTAGCTGTCCACGCTGCGGACGTAGCCGCCGGCCACGTTGTAGAAGCGATGCAGTTGGCTTTGGGCGTGGTGGAAGCGCCCGGCGCTGGACCAACCGTAGGAGCCGCCGAAGATCGCTGCGTTCCCGTGTGTGCCCCGCACGCGCGCGATCTCGCCCGCCACGTGGGCCAGGGCCGTGTCCCAATCCACCTCGACGAACGTGTCTCGCCCACGCGCGGTGGTGGGGCCAGGCCCATCCTCCAGCCAGCCGCGCCGGATGGCTGGGCGGCGGACGCGCAGCTGGCTGACGCTGGCATCCAGCATGTCGAGTCCAATGGAGGACGGATCCGGATCGGTCGACAGGCCATGCAGCAAAGGCGTTTGCCCGGCACGAGACTCGACCTCGTAGATGCCCCAGTGCATCGCCGTGTAGCGGCGCTCCGCGGCGGATGACGGCACGCCGCTCAATCCGCGCTGGCGGCGGACAGGCCTTCGGCCTTGGTCGTACGGGAAGCGGCCAAACGGGGCATCACGTGCCTGGCGAACCGGCGCATCTCGGCCTCGAACGGTTGAAACTGCAGTAGCAGCGTCTCGATCCCTGCTTCGTGGAAGGCGGCGAGGCGCTCGGCGACTTGGTCGTAGCTGCCGACCGTACCAGCCGCGGTGCCGCCATTCGTGCCGACGCGCTGAGACTTCTCCATCGTCTTGCGCATGACCACGGCGGCGTCGGTGTTCGCCTTCACGTAAGCCTTGATGTCGGTGTCCTGCTCCGCCAGGGCGAGCAGCCGCTCGTAAGCGGCTTGCGCCTCGGCCTCCGTTTCCCGGGCAATGACGAAGCAGGATAGGCCGAAGCGGACCGCCTCTCCCGCACGTGGCCGGCGGCACACGTCGGCGATCAGGGTGCGGACGTCGTCCAACGGCTGGCCGTTGATGAACCACACATCTGCCTGGGCGGCGACCAAGTCCCGGGCAGGCGCGGATTCACCGCCGACATAGATGCGCGGGCGGGCGCGGAGCGTGCCAGCCGGGCGCAACTGGTAGTCGCGCACGCGGAAATACTGGCCCTCGTGCTGCACGCGCTCGCCCCGCATCAGCGCCTCGACCAGCGCCAGCCACTCGGCACCGTAGGCGTAGCGCTCGTCGTGCTCCAGGAAGTCGAGGCCGGCGTCCTCGATCTCCTTGCGGTTCCAGGCGTTCACCAAGTTGATGGCGAAGCGTCCGTGGCTGATCGCCTCGATCCCAAGCGCCATCTTCGCCAGCACCACAGGATGGTAGAGCATCGGCTTGATCGCAGCGATGATCTCGATGCGGCGCGTTTCGGCGGCCAGTGCCGCGCAGGCGGTCCAGGCTTCGAGCTGGTCCAGGTCCGGTTGGTGCGGGTTCATCGTGTGCTGTGCGACGAGCACGCAGTCGTAGCCGAGCACCTCCGCTTCCAGCACCAGACGCCGGTTGCGGTCCCAGGAGGCATCATAGGGTTCCTCGGGATCGCGCAGCGCGGCCCGGTTGCCGTGCACCAGCGCCCAAAGGCCGATCCGCAAAGGGTGTTTCATCGACTGTTCAGAGCGATGCGAGATGGTCGGCCACCGTGATCTGTTCGGGCAAGATCCTACGCTTGGCGAGCCAGTCCGCAGCCTGCTGAAGCTGCTGCACGAAGCGCGCATCGCCGGGTGGGTAAAACGTGTAGCGTCGATGCAGCCGCACGAATTGCTCGCGGATTGCATCGTCGTAGCGTGCGGCCTTCTGCAGCATCAACTCGGCCTCCGCCGGCTGATCGTCGGACCAGGCGGCTTCCCGCGCGAGCCCCGCGATCACCGTGCGGACGAGGTCTGGGTTGTCGCGGGCGAAGGCGCGGGTCACCAGGAACGAGGTGTAATCGATCTGGAAGTCGAGGTCGCGGCCTTCGACAAACACGTCGTGTGCCCCGTATTGCAGGCGGGCGATGTCCACGCCGGGGCTCCACATCGCCCAGGCATCGACTTTCCCAGCGGCCAAAGCGGGGCCGGCATCCGGTGGGTTGAGGTAGACGAACCTGACTTGGGCGCGGTCGACGCCGTGCTTCTCCAGCGCCGCAACCAGCAGGAACTCGCCGAGTCCTGAGCGGTTGACCGCAACGGACTTACCGACGAGGTCATCGACCTTGTCGATGCCGGAGCCGTCCTTCGCGATGATGGCGGTCGTCCGCGGCTCGTAGACGAGGAACTGCACAAACACCAACGGGGCGCCCGCGATCAGCGCGGCGAGCGCGGGCGTGGTGCTGCCCCCAAAGCTGAAGTCCGCACTTCCCCCGGTCACGGCTTGGAGCGTTGGGGCGTGGTTGGGAAACGGTCCTAGCCACTCGACCTTGATGCCTTGCTTCGCCAGCTCCCGCGCGAATACGCCGCGCTCCTTGGCAACCAGGGTCAGCCCGCCGTAGCCCCAGGTCAGCCGCACCGTATCGGTGGTCCGGCCCCACGCCCCGCCGGCTGCGAGGGCCACCGCCCCGCCCGCCAGCAGCGAGGCTTGCAGCAGTCGGCGGCGTGGCAGGAACGGGTGTCGTGTCAGTGTCATCGCATGCAGTCCTCTACCCCAGGTCGGTTGCGTCCACACCCAGTTCCCGCAGAAGTTCGGGCCGCAGCATGCGGGACCCAGAGGTGCCCCGCAGATCGAATTCCGCCGCGATACGGCCCGAGCGCATCACCAGGGCGCGGTCGGCCAGCGCCAGTGCTTCGTCAACGTCGTGCGTGACGAGCAGGACGCCAGGGCGATGCCGGGCGACCAGTCGCCGGACCAAGGCCTGCATCCGGATACGGGTCAGCGCATCCAGGGCGGCGAACGGCTCGTCCAGCAGCAGCAGCTCCGGCTCTTGCACCAGGGCACGGGCCAGGGACACCCGCTGGGCCTGGCCGCCAGACAGGTTGCGGGGCCAATCATCGAGCCGTTCTCCCAGCCCAACCTCGGCGAGCGCCGTGGCCGCGCGCGCCCGGGCACCCTTCGCCGGCAGGCCAAGGGACACGTTGCGCCACAGCGTCTCCCACGGCAGCAGGCGGTGCTCCTGGAATACCACCGCGGGGCGGCGGGGCACCTCCACGCGACCCGACTGCACTGGGTCCAAGCCGGCGAGGGCACGCAGCAGCGTGGTCTTGCCGCAGCCGCTCTCGCCCAGCAGCGCCACGAACTCGCCGCGCATGATCGTCAGGTCGAGCCCGTGGATCACCCGGCGCTCGCCGTAGCGCCGGGTCAAGCCGGACACGACCACGGCGGCGTCGTTGATGCTCATCGTCCTGTGCTCCGGGCGTAGTTCGGGTGCCACGCAAGCAAACGCCGTTCGAGGGCACGGGCGATGGCGTCCGCCCCGACCCCGATGGCGGCGTAGATCAGCACGGTCAGCACGATCACGTCGGTGCGCAGGAACTCGCGGGCATCCATGGCCAGGAACCCGAGGCCGGATTCAGCGCCGATCGTTTCCGCAACGACCAGGGCAAGCCACGCGGTGGCCAGTGCGTAGCGGACTCCGGTCAGGATGGACGGCAAGGCCCCGGGCAGGATGATCCGGCGGACCGTTTCCCAGCGACCCAGCTCGCGCACGCGCGCCAACTCCAGCAGCTTCGGATCAACCTGGCGGATGCCTAGCGTCGTGTTGACATAGATCGGGAACATGACGCCGAGGGCGACGAGGAAGACCTTCTCGCCCTCGCCGACGCCGAACCAGACGATCACCAGTGGCAGCAGCGCCAGGAATGGGATGGCCCGCACCATCTGCACGGGCCGGTCGATTACCGCCTCAGCCAAGCGGGACGAGCCGACGACGATGCCGAGCACGAACCCAACGCCCCCGCCCAAGACGAACCCGATCGAGGCCCGGAGCAGGCTGATGCCGAGGTCGCGGAGCAGGCTGCCCGAGACAACGAGCTTGTATGCTGTGCCCGCCACCTTGCTAGGCGCCGGAAGCAGATATGGCGGGAACTCGCCCAGCCGCGCAGCGATCTCCCAGGCGAGCAGCAACAGGCTGGGCACGCACCAGGAGAGCAGCACCAGCCGATCTGGTCCGCGCCCGGCGGCGCCGTCCCGCCGCCGCCAGCCCGCGCCACGCCGCACATGTAGCGCCGGTCTCACCGCAAGTTCGACGTCCGTCTGATGCACGTTGCTCATGCCGCGCCCCTCCTCAGTTCCACAACGGGGCACAGCCCCCCTTGGCAGCGCCGCCACCCGCGCAAGCTTCTCGAAAGCGGTTCAGCCCAGGGCATCTTTACCGGCGGCGACCATGGCGCTGTCCGCCTGCGGCACATGGACCAGCCCGCACTGCACGTCTCGCCAGCAGCGCTCCAATCTGTTGTGACGGCTCAGCCCGTGATTACCGGCGAGGCTCGTCGCCAGCCGAACTGCCTCGACCGCGTTTCGGGTCAGGACAACCTTGAGCGTTCCCGATTCTGCCGAGGCGGGCGGCGTATCGCCATCCACCTGCGCCGCGACGGAACCGATCAGCCGCGCGTTGACCGCCAGCAGCGCCTCGATCTCACCGACTACCTCCTGCACACGCGGCAGGCTTGCCAGCGGGGTGCCCAGGTTGGATGGCGCGCGGCCGCGGAGGAATCCGACGATCCAGTCACGACCCTCCCGTGCCACCCCGTCGTATAGCACCCCGAGCAGCGCGGCATTCCAGGCCGTCTGCACATCGTCGCGCGGCGGCGGTCCCTCGCCCGGCACATCCAGCCGCCCGACCTGGGAGTCAGGCACGAAGACATCGTCCAGCACGACATCGTGGCTCCCAGAGGCGCGCAGGCCAAGGTGGTCCCAGCTTTCCAGGATCTGCAAACCTTCAGTGCCGGCGCGGATTAGGAAAATGCCCAAGCGAGGCTTTAGCTCGTCAGTGCGGCAGAACGCTTCAAACCAGGTCAGGCCATTCGCACCGGTTGAATAGATCTTGCGTCCGCTGATGCGCCACCCGCCGGCGACCCGGCGCGCGATGGTGGCAGGCAGGCCGCCGCGGGTGGGGCTGCCCAAGTCCGGCTCCACCCGGATCGAGTTCATCAACGCGCCGTCACGCGCCGCCTCCCGGCCGACTCGCTCCCGCAGGGCGGCGGGGTAACCAACGTTGCGGGCCAGGGCAGCCTGCTTGGTCAACTGCATGGCCAGGATCAGCGCGGTAGAGGGGCAGCCCTGGGCGACCCGGCCAACGATCTCGGCCGACGCGGCCAGGCCTTGCCCCTGGCCCCCAAGTGCCGCCGGCACCGTGAGGCCCAGCAGACCAGCCTCGTGCAGCCGCGCAAGGCTGTCGTAAGGGAAGCTGCCGTCACGATCATGCCGCTCCCCGGCGTCGCGCAGCAAGCCGATCAGCGCGGGCCAGTCCGGCCCGAGTGTACCCGGCGCAGCCAGCTTAACATGGTCAGGCAAGTACGCCTTGCCTCGCCGTTGCTGGTTGCCAATCATCGACGGAAACACCAAACGCGTGGAGAGATACAATCATCAAAGGTCCAGCCGACATCGACAAGCATTATTGGCTGTGAACTCCATAGGGTTTCTAACATGCAGACGGTCCTCGATGCTTGCAATTGCACAATTGCCGCAGTTTGTAGGTCATACTTTCAAAACTCAGGCTGAAAATAGGTAGGCTTTCCCCACGCGCGATAGGCCTTCCTGAGCTTGACTTTGGCCATTTCCGGTCAGGCGTTGATCCAGAAGTGCGGCTCTG